>CAVERH010000014.1:0-56691 GCA_963618065.1 bacterium
AAAATTGGACTTATATTGAGCAAAAAGAAGAAAAATGTCCAAAAGAAAGACGGTGCGGAGCGTAAAATCACGAAAAGAAATAGAAAATTGGACATAAAATGAAGAAAAAAAGAGAAAAAGTCCAAAATGAAGCTTGTGGTGAGTAAAATTTGAGAAACCGTGGAAACCGATTGGACTTAATTGCGAGAAAATAATCAAATAAATCCCAAAAGTTAGCTCCCACGATGTTACAGTCATCTTGCACAATCATTTCTGCATGGCTGAACTGTTACAATGAAAGGGGAAGCAGAGGACAAAACACTTGACAATCTTCTGACAGCCGACTAAGATAGATGTAATAAGTTTTGAAAAAGGTAGTGACGAAGAGGAGTACCTGTTTATTCCGGCATCAGAGAGGATATTCCAGCGGCTGAAAGAATATCCGGTCAGGCAGCAGGGAAGGTAGCTTTGGAACCGGAGAACCGAAGGGCATGGCAATAACAGCCGGTAAGTTCTCACGGCTGATCCCCGTTAAAGGATAACGCTTTCGATCAGATGGATGGAAGTGTTTTGAGTGAAAAACAAAGGTGGTACCGCGTAAAATGACGCCCTTTACAGAATTCGTTCTGTAGAGGGCATTTCTCATGTAGAGCACTTAGTGAAGCCGAGCTGAAAGTGAAGGTTGAACTTAGTGCGAACGGTACCTGTGCATTTAATGAGAACAAGCTAAAGGCGAAGTTCGAATTTAGTGCAGCAGGTAAATGTAGTACTTTGAGAAAATATATCAGTATAACAGAAAAGGAGAACATGATGAGCAAAGAACTGGCAAAGACCTACGACCCCAAAGAAATGGAAGATCGTATTTATGAAAAGTGGCTTGCAAAGAAGTACTTTCATGCAGAAGTAGATCACAGCAAGACCCCGTTTACGATTGTAATTCCGCCCCCAAACATTACCGGACAGCTCCATATGGGACATGCACTGGATAACACCATGCAGGATATTCTGATCCGTTATAAGAGAATGCAGGGCTACAACGCACTGTGGCAGCCCGGAACCGACCATGCAAGTATTGCAACCGAGGTCAAGATCATTGAAACCCTGAAGAAGCAGGGCATTGACAAGCATGATCTGGGAAGAGAAGGCTTCCTTGAGAGAGCCTGGGAATGGAAGAAGGAATACGGTGGAAGAATCATCGAGCAGTTAAAGAAATTAGGTTCTTCCTGTGACTGGGACAGAGAACGTTTCACCATGGATGAGGGCTGTAACAAGGCCGTTACCGAAGTGTTTTGCAGGATGCACGAAAAGGGATGGATTTACAAGGGCAGCCGTATTGTCAACTGGTGTCCGGTATGTAATACCTCCATTTCCGATGCCGAGGTAGAGTATGAGGAGCAGGCAGGCCATTTCTGGCACATTAAGTATCCTCTGATTGAGGATGACGGAAGTGTAAGCACAACGAAGTTTATCGAGTTCGCAACCACACGTCCGGAAACCATGCTGGGTGATACTGCAGTTGCCGTAAACCCGGATGATGACCGTTACAAGGATCTCATTGGTAAGAAGCTTCTTCTTCCGATTGTAAACCGTGAGCTTCCGGTTATTGCTGATTCCTATGTTGATATGGAATTTGGTACCGGTGTTGTTAAGATTACTCCGGCGCATGACCCGAACGACTTTGAGGTCGGAAAGCGCCATAACCTTCCGGAAATCAACATTTTAAATGATGATGCAACCATTAATAAAAACGGCGGCAAGTTCGAAGGCATGGATCGCTATGCAGCAAGAGATGCCATTGTAAAAGAACTGGATGAGATGGGACTTTTAGTACGCATTGAGGATTACAGCCACAATGTTGGTACACATGACCGTTGTAAGACGACCATTGAGCCGATGATCAAGCAGCAGTGGTTCGTAAAGATGGATGAGCTCATTAAGCCTGCGGTAGAAGCGGTTAAGAATGGTGAGATCGAGCTGATTCCGAAGCGTATGGAAAAGACCTACTTTAACTGGACCGACAATATCCGTGACTGGTGTATCAGCCGTCAGCTCTGGTGGGGACACCGGATTCCGGCTTATTACTGTGATGAGTGCGGGGAAATTGTGGTTGCAAAGGAAATGCCGCAAGTCTGCCCGAAGTGCGGATGCACCTACTTTACACAGGATCCGGATACGCTGGATACCTGGTTTTCTTCTGCGTTATGGCCGTTCTCAACCTTAGGCTGGCCGGAACAGACCGAAGACCTCAAATATTTTTATCCGACCGATGTACTGGTAACCGGATATGATATTATTTTCTTCTGGGTAATCCGTATGATTTTCTCCGGTTATGAGCAGATGGGCGAGCGTCCGTTCAAGACCGTATTATTCCATGGTCTGGTTCGTGACTCCCAGGGACGGAAGATGAGTAAATCCCTTGGCAATGGTATCGACCCGCTGGAGATTATTGATAAGTATGGCGCAGATGCGCTGCGTCTTACCCTGATTACCGGTAATGCGCCCGGTAATGATATGCGTTTCTACTATGAAAGAGTAGAATCCAGCCGAAACTTTGCAAACAAGATCTGGAATGCATCCCGTTTCATTATGATGAATATGACAGAGGATTTTGACATCCCTTCTGCGGATACCAATCCGGAAGAACTGCAGCTTGCCATAGCAGATAAATGGATTCTTTCCAAATTTAACAAACTGGTTAAGGAAGTCACCGACAATATGGACAGTTTCGAGCTTGGTATTGCTGTCCAAAAGGTATATGATTTCATCTGGGATGAATTCTGTGACTGGTACATTGAAATGGTAAAACCCCGTCTGTACAATTCCGATGACAAGGAAAACAAGACGGCAGCACTCTGGACACTGAAGAGTGTATTAATCAATGCATTAAAGCTGCTTCATCCTTATATGCCGTTTATTACAGAAGAAATCTTCTGCACCTTACAGTCCGAGGAAGAATCCATTATGATTTCCAAGTGGCCGGAATATCAGGCGGCATGGAATTTTGAACGTGAGGAAAAGGGCATTGAGCTTATAAAGGAAGCGGTTCGTGGAATCCGTAATGTACGGACAGAGATGAATGTTGCTCCGGGTAAAAAGGCAAGTGTGTATGTGGTTACAGATAATCAGGAACTGAAGCAGGCACTGGAGGACGGAAGACTTGTATTTGCTTCCCTGGCTTCTGCATCAGAGGTTATCCTGCAACAGGATAAGACCGGAATTACAGATGATATGGTATCTGTTGTAATCTTGAATGCAACGATTTATATGCCGTTTGCAGAGCTTGTGGATATCCGGCAGGAAATCGAACGTCTCGAAAAGGAAGAGAAGCGTCTTTTAGGAGAACTTGCCCGTGTCAACGGCATGCTGAACAATGAGCGTTTCATGTCCAAGGCTCCGGAAGCCAAGGTGGCAGAAGAGCGTGAGAAGCTGACGAAGTATACCCAGATGATGGAGCAGGTAAAGGAACGTCTTGCACAGCTTAAGAAATAGGCAGGAACTATGGGACAGGTAACCTATGAAGAGGCCTGTGAGTATATTCTTGACATTCCGAAATTTGCCGGCAAGCATACGCTGGCAGATACGAAGGAAATGTTAGGGCAGCTTACGGGAAGCAGAATAGATAGTAAAATCATTCATGTAGCAGGCACAAACGGAAAAGGTTCCGTTTGTGCCTACTTGCAGTCCATCCTGCGGACCGCAGGCTTTCATGTGGGAATGTTTATTTCCCCACACCTTGAAACCATGCGGGAACGTATTTTATATGATGGGGAAATGATTCCGCAGGAATCGTTTGTAAACGCATTTGAGCTTGTCAGGGAAGAAAGTGACAGGCAGAAGGAAAAGCATCCTTCCTTTTTTGAATTTCTGTTCCTGATGGGAATGTGTTATTTTAAGGAAAAAAAACCGGACTATATCATTCTGGAAACCGGACTTGGCGGCCGGCTGGATGCAACGAACTGTATTGCAAAGCCCAAGCTTTGTGTGATTACGGAAATTGGCTTTGACCATATGCAGTATCTTGGGAATACCCTTGTGGAAATTGCAGGGGAGAAGGCAGGAATTATAAAGCCGGGAACACCGGTTGTTTATCTGGATAAGCGGGAAGAAACGAGCCGGGTGATCGAGCAGACGGCGGCTGCTCTTGAAACGACGGCTATTGCTGTCAAAAAAAGTCAGATCGGGCGTCCGATTATGCGAAAGAAAAGCATTGATTTTTCTTTCAGTAATGGGTATTATAGATATGATAACCTGATACTTCGGACAACGGCGGCTTATCAGACAGAGAATGCCTCTGTGGCATTGGTGGCTGCACGTTCGTTAAAGGAAGAACGGATTGACGATGAAGCAATCCGGAAGGGATTATATGACGCGTTCTGGCCGGGACGGATGGAGGAGATCCTTCCCCATGTTTTTTTGGACGGGGCGCATAACGAAGACGGAATCGAAGCGTTTCTTCAGTCCGCTGAGGCATCGGAAGAGCCGGAGTCTGGGAAACGGCTGTTATTGTTCGGTGTTGTTGCGGACAAGCAGTACGATAAGATGATTGGCAGGATTGCCGCATCCGATCTCTTTTCCCATATTGCGGTTACGGTGCTTGCATCGGACAGAAGTGCTTCTATTGATAAACTTAAGGTTGCCTGGGCACAATATAAAACTGCCGATTGCAGCTTTCATGAAAGTGCGGAAGAAGCATTTCATTATATACAATCCATACAGAAAGAAGCAGATACGATTTATATTGCCGGGTCATTGTATTTGGTAGGTCAGATAAAGACCTTAGTAAGGAGAACACCGGATGATTGATTTTGAAGAGGAATTAAAGAAATTCCATCCGAGCCTTGAGGTTGAGGATGCGGAAGATGCTATATTTAATCAGGATTTAACGGATATGGCGGATGTATTGATTAAGATGATTGATAAAATGAAGCCTTCAGAGGAATAGGAGAAGCGGCATGATTTGTTATCGTTGTGGCTGCCGTTTGTCTGAGAAGGATTTTTGTACCGGATGTGGCGCAGATGTAGGCTTATATAAGCGGATCATGTTCATGTCGAACCGCTTTTACAATGATGGTCTTGAAAAAGCAGCCGTCCGGGATTTATCCGGAGCTATGAACAGCTTGCGGCAGAGTTTAAAATTTAATAAGAATAATATTGACGCCCGGAATTTACTGGGACTGATTTATTTTGAGGTCGGCGAGGTCGTAGAAGCGTTAGGACAGTGGGTCATCAGCAAAAATCTCCGTCCGAACAAGAACATTGCAGATGATTATATCAATCTGTTACAGACGAATCAGGCAAGACTTGACGGGTTCAACCAGACGTTGAAGAAATACAACCAGTCGTTGCTGTACTGTTATCAGGATAGTAAGGATCTGGCTATTATCCAGCTTAAGAAGATTCTTTCGGTCAATCCGAAGTATCTCCGCGCACATCAGCTGCTTGCTCTGCTTTATATTGATGCAGAGGAATGGGAGAAGGCACATAAGGAGCTTATGAAATGCGCCCAGATTGATACGAACAATACGATGACACTCCGTTATATGCAGGAAGTGGATCGGATGCTGGCACCGGAAGAGGGAGCAAAGAATATCCAGAAGAAGGTTACTTCGAATGGGGTGGTTCGTTACCAGAGCGGGAATGAAACGATTATCCAGCCGGTGAAGATGAAAGAGAACAAGGGAGTTTCTTCCCTGTTGAATTTAGGGATAGGCGTGGCAATCGGTGTTGCGATTGCGGTATGCTTAATTCTGCCGGCACGGATCCAGAGTGTGAAAGCCAACATCAATAACGAGCTGCGTACGGTCAGTGAACAGTCAGATGCGAAGACTGCTACGATTGATGAACTTGAGCAGCAGGTAACGAAGCTGACCGAGGATAACACGAAGCTGCAGCAGGAGCTTGGCTCCTATGAAGGAACGGATGGAACACTGCGGGCTTCCGATGCACTGATGATGGCGGCCGATGCGTATCTGAAGGACAATACGGATATTGAGGGCATTGCCACCTATATGGAGGCTTTGGAAACCGAAGAACAGAGTGAAGATTTCGAGAAGTATAAGACCGATTCGTTTGATACCTTATATGAGGATCTGATGACAGTCGCAGGTCCCCAGCTGGCAGCCTATTATTATAACCGTGGGTATGACAATTACCGGGCAGAGGACTATGAGGCGGCAATTCCGGATCTGGAGCGTGCATACCGTTATGACAATACGAACGGTGAGGCACTGTTCTATCTTGGTAATTCCTACAGACGGAATAATCAGGAGGATAAGGCGAAGGAAATTTATGCACAGGTCATTGACAACTTCCCGGATACGGAACGTGCAAGCCGGGCTGAGACGTATCTGGCAGAGATTAATAATGCAGAGTAGTGGTTGAGGTGCTATAGCTATATAGAAGAATAGAGAGAATTTTACGAAAGAGAACAGACGAGAGTTTGTTCTCTTTTTCTGTCTTTTAATTTGGTGCATCACACCTTTATTCCGGAGCTGGTCTACGGAACTAAGAAGTTCTGTCTGTTTTGGATAAGTTATTGCAATATGACGCAAACGGTCCAACGAGCCATCCGGGCTCGATTGTACCTGAATGGAACATCCGTGTCCCATTCTTGCTGATGCTGAACAAAACAGAGGAACTTCTAAGTCCCTTCGTAAGCTCCGTCACAAAGGTGTGATGCACCAGATATATCATGTGAATTCAGGATAACTGAACAGTTACAATTCAAGAATAAAAAGAAAGGGGAAGAAATATGGAGGACAACTTTCAGGTGATAGAGAATTATCTGATGGTAAGAATGCCGGAGGAAATCGATCATCACAAATCAGTTTACATAAGTAAAAAGGCAGATGATTATATCATGCAGTCCGGGGTAGGGAATGTGGTCTTTGATTTTGAAGATACGAGGTTTATGGACAGCTCCGGAATTGGAATCATCATTGGAAGGTACAAGAAAATCTCTTATTTTGGCGGGAAGGTATTTGTGATTAACACGGATACGCGGATTAAGAAAAGTCTGATGCTATGTGGTTTACATAAAATTATTGAGATTATGGAGTAGAGAGGTGGACATGGATACGAAAATGAACACAGGTAAGGAAACAAAGAAGCTGGTGAAAAATGAGATGGAGCTGCGGTTTGATGCAAGGTCGGAGAACGAGGCCTTTGCGAGGGTTGCGGTTGCGGCATTTGTGAGTGCCCTAAATCCGACACTGGAGGAAATTTCGGATATTAAAACGGCGGTTTCCGAGGCGGTTACGAATGCGATCATCCACGGATATGAAATTTATGGAGTGGAGGAGGAAGAACATCTGGCAGAAAGAATCGCAGACGGACTTGCGGTCATGCCGCAGGTTTTCCTGCATGGCAGAATCGAAGGGGATGTGCTGGATCTGGTCATCCGGGATGAAGGCTGCGGAATTGCAAATGTTGAGCAGGCGATGGAGCCGCTTTATACAACGAAGCCGGATCTGGACCGGTCGGGAATGGGCTTTTCCTTTATGGAGGCGTTTATGGATGACCTGGAGGTAGAGTCGGCGGTCGGACAGGGCACCACGGTACATATGAAAAAGAAGCTGGGAACGACATCATGGATTGAACAAGAGGAGTAGCCCATGGTGGATAATGCAGTACTGATTGAACGCGCACAGGCAGGAGAAAAGGAAGCACGTAAGGTACTGATTGAGCAGAATCTGGGACTGGTTCACCACATTGTGAAGCGGTTCACAGGAAGGGGAATTGAAGCAGAGGATCTGTTTCAGATCGGAACGATCGGACTGATAAAGTCCATTGATAAATTTGATATGCATTTTGAAGTGAAGTTTTCGACCTATGCGGTTCCGTTGATTGCCGGTGAAATCAAGCGGTTCTTAAGGGATGACGGGATGGTAAAGGTCAGTCGCAGCATCAAGGAGAACGGAGTCCGTGTTTTTGCAGCAAGGGAAAAGCTCTTAAAGGAGAAGAACGGGGAGCCAACGTTAACCGAAGTGGCACAGGCCACCGGGCTTACGGTGGAAGAGGTGGTGGCGGCCATGGAAGCTAATCATCAGGTGGATTCCATCTACCGGTCCGTTTATGGAAAGGACGGTAAGGAAATTCTGCTGGTGGATCAGCTTAAATCCCACGGAGAGGAAACGGAAGAGCAGATTATGAACCGGCTGATGGTACGACAGCTCCTGAAGGATCTTGATGAAACGGAAGAAAAGCTCATCCGTATGCGTTATTTCCAGAACAAAACACAGACGGTCGTGGCCGGGGAGATGGGAATCAGTCAGGTACAGGTGAGCCGGATGGAGAAGAAGATTCTGCTGCGGCTTAGGGAAAGAATGAAGTGAGAAGCAATCCTAATATAACAGAATATAGAAAGAACTTGTCACAGAACGGTGAAACGGGTAAACTATATAGGAAGATAAATGATACTATATGGTTGACATAATATCAGACCGGTTCCATGAATCAAGTGACAAGTACCTGACAGGTTAACTGGGAAAATGCGGAACCGATACAAACAGAAAAGGAGCCATAAAGGAACAGAACGATGAAAATAAAAGAAATCAGGGGAAAATACCCTTATCTATATGAGACTCATCTGCATACCAGAGAGGCCAGTGCCTGTGCAAGAAGCTCGGCGCAGGAGATGGTACAGGCAGCGAAGGACTATGGTTATGCAGGAATTTTTGTTACGAATCACGCATGGTATGGCAATACCAGTGTGGATCGGTCTTTGCCATGGGAGGAATGGGTGCATGGATTCTGTGCACCTTTCTATACTGCGAAAGCGTATGGAGACCAAATCGGTCTTTCCGTGTTCTTTGGATACGAGTCCTGTTATCAGGGAACGGAGTTTCTGGTTTACGGGGTAGATGAAGACTGGCTTCTGACCCACCCGGAAATTAAGGATGCCACGATTGCGGAGCAGTTACAACTGGTGCGGAAGCATGGCGGACTGGTGATGCATGCACATCCGTTTCGAGAGGAAGCTTATATTCCGGAGGTCCGGCTTTTCCCGGAGCTGGTGGATGGCGTGGAGGGCATCAATGCAACGCATTCCAGTCACTTAAGCACCTCCCATAACGATCCGCGGTTTGATGAAAGAGCGATTGCCTATGCCAGAGAACATGACCTTCCGATGAGTGCGGGCTCTGATGTACACAGTACGTTGATGTTAGGAGGCGGCATTGCCTTTCCGATACCGTTAATATCAGGGCAGGATTATGCGGAACGCATCCGAGGCCGAAAAGAAGATTATGTACTGACGAACGGTGATCACTGGTTTGACTGTTTCGGAAACCGGATTGACGACTGACAGGAGCAGGCAGATGAAATTGTTACATGTAGCGGATCTTCACATTGGAAAGATTGTGAATGAATTTTCCATGCTCGAGGATCAGAAATACATTTTGGAGCAGATTTTACAGACAGCGATTGCACAGAAGGTAGATGCGATTCTGATTGCCGGTGATCTTTATGACCGGTCGATTCCACCTGCCGATGCAGTGGCTGTTTTTGATCATTTCCTGACAAAGGCTCTGGAGCATCAGATCAAAATGATGATGATTGCAGGAAACCATGATTCGCAGGAACGGATTTCTTTCCTTGAAAATGTATTGCAGGCGCAGGGACTGTTTATTTCCGGTGTACCAAAGGAGGAGCTTAAGACGGTGCGTTTTCCGGATGCCGAAATCGTCCTGCTGCCCTTCTGCAAGCCGTCCCAGGTGCAGTGCAGCACCAGTGAGGAAGCCGTCCGGAAGCTGCTTTCGGGTTATTGGGAAAAAGAGAAGGAACAGGCAGCAGACGAAAAGAAAAGCCGGATCCTTGTGACCCATTATTTTGTGACCGACAGTGGAAGGGATCCGGAGCTGTCGGACAGTGAATCCACGATTCATGTAGGAAGCCTTGATAATGTGGATGCGTCCGTGTTCGAGGGCTTTGATTATGTGGCGTTGGGGCACATCCATAAGAAACAGCAGATCGGGCAGCGCCCCATTTATTATGCGGGAGCACCGTTAAAATATTCGTTTGGCGAAGCAGGAAGCACGAAGGGAATGCTTCTTGTTACCGTGGACGAGGAGGGACTTAAGAAGGTAGAGGAGCTGCCGCTTACGCCATTGCATGATATGCGTAAGATCAAAGGAACGCTGCAGGAGCTTTTAAAGCAGGGAAGAGAAGAGGGGGCAAAAGCCCTCGACTATGTGCAGGCCTGTCTTACCGATGAAGGAGAGCTGATTGATCCGATGGAAACACTGCGGAGTGTCTATCCGAATGCGATGCAGATTGTCCGGGCCGACAGGGAAGAAATCCAGATGGAGTTTGAGCTTCTGGGATCGGTGGCAGGAAACGGCATTTTACGGAAAAGAGATGCAGGCTCTCTGTTTCGGGATTTTTATGCAGAAATTAAGGAGCAGGACATGACGGAGGAACAGCTCCGTTATATAACCGGCGTGATCCGGGAGGCAAAGGAGAGACTTGAGGGATGAAACCAGTAGAATTAAGGATCAGTGGCTGGGGACCCTACAAGGATCTTCAGACGATTGATTTTACGAGGATGGAGGAACGCGGACTGTTCCTGATCACCGGTGCAACCGGAGCCGGTAAGACAACGATTTTTGACGCAATTATGTATGCCCTGTATGGCTGCATGAGCGGAGAGGTGCGGGAAAAGGGAACGGTGCGGTCGGACTTTGCAAAGCCGGATACTCCCACCTTTGTAGAGCTTACAATGACGCATAAGGGCGAAAGCTATCACATTTACCGGAACCCGGAATATCTGCGTCCGCGCAAGCGCAAGGGAGCAGATGGGAAGGAACTGACGAAGGAGAAGGAAAAGGCGATCCTGACGCTTCCGGACGGAAGCAGTATCGAGGGCAGCAGTGAGGTTACCAGGAAAATAGAAGAGCTGCTTTGCCTGGATTACCGTCAGTTCAAGCAGATTTCCATGATCGCACAGGGAGAGTTTACGAAGCTCCTGACGGCATCCTCACAGGAAAAAACGAAGATCCTCCGGCAGATTTTTGACACCGGCCTGTACGAGAAGCTGGCACAGATCCTAAAGGAGCGTTCCAATGCGATTTATAAAGAGGTGAGCGGATACCGCCACAAAATGGACGAGGATGTGGAGCTGTATCATCCCATGGAGGAGTCTGCGGAAAAATTTGCAGCATTGGTGCAGGGGAAAGCCTATGATTATGAGGCCGTGCTCGCGTTCTTAAAGGAAGAAAAGAATCGGATCGGGAAGGCAGAAAAGGAAGTCCTTGCACAGTATCAGCAACTGGAGGAGCGGACGCTTATATTGAACGGAAGGCTTGTGGAAGCGCAGAAGGCGGCAGAGCTGCAAAAGAGCTTCGAGAAGGAAAGGGACAGAAAGCGTCTGTTAGACAGCCGGAAGGAAGAAATGCAGCAGAAGGAAACACTTCTGTGGAAAGCAGACCGGGCAGGGGAAATCCGTCAGCAGGAGCTGCTATGTGAAGAGTCCGGTAAGCAGATCGATAAGATCCGTCAGCAGATCCGGCATCTTCAGGAGGAAACCGGGTTACGTGAGCAGCAGATTCTTTCTTTGCAAAAGCTGCCGGAATATCAGGAGGACTTTGAAGCAGCCTGTGAATTGAAAGAAAAGCTGTCCGCGCAGAAACAGGAAAGTAAACATAATATAGAGTTATGTAAACAATTAGAGGCGCAGTTGAAACAGCTACAGGAGGTCTACTTAGGACTGGAACAGGAAGAGGTGCTTGCACGACAGGCGTATGAAGAAACAGAGCACCGGTATCGTCATAATCTTGCGGGCATCCTGTCGGCAGAGCTTGAAGAAAATCAGCCCTGTCCGGTCTGCGGTTCTGTTCATCATCCTGCCCCGGCTGCTGTCACAAAGGAGCATCTGACGAAGGAAAAGGTCGATCAGGCAAAGAAGGAATGGCTTCAAAAGCAGGAAAAGACGATGCGTCAGCATGGGGAAACCATGGCTGCGAAGGGAAAGGCAGAGCAGGCGAAGGAAAAGGGCGGTGAGCTTTTAAAATCCATTGAACAGATGCAGGCGCAGGAGGAGAAGCTTCCCACAGAAATCAAGGAGCTTCTGTTGAAATACACCAGGAAATCCTTTGAAGGGGAACTGAACCGCCTCTTAACATTACGTGTCGAGAGTGCAGAAAAGCAGGAGCAGCTCCGCAGTCTGCAGGAGGAGCTTCAAAAGGAACAGGAGCTTTTTAAAGAGAGGGATGAGGAAAGGGCAGCTCTCTTAATGAAGTATGGATTTGCTTCCAGGCAAGAGTATCAGGGCAGCCTTCTTTCAAAGGAGCAGATCGAGGATGGAAAGAGAGAACTGCAGGACTATGAGAAGAACTGCAAGGCGAATGAAGAGCTTCTGCAGCATCTGAAGGAACAGGTACAGGCGCTTGTGCTTCCGGAGCCTGCAAAGCTGCAGGAGGAACTGCAGACCGCTTTGGAAGAAAAGAGGGCAGTGCAGCAGAGCCTTTCGAAGAAGCAGGAAAGCCGGAATCTCACAGAGAGAACCTTTACTTCTTTAAAAACAAAGCTTGTGAGTCTCAAGGAGACGATGGAGCATTATTCGCTAGTTAAGGGACTGGACGATCTGGCAAACGGGAATAATAAGAAACGGCTTGTATTCGAGCAGTATGTTCTGATTTCTTATTTTGAAGAGATTCTGTATGCGGCGAACTTACGGCTGCAGACGATGAGCAGTGGGAGATATGAGCTGCGGCGTGTGCGAGGAATCGTGGATGCCCGCAGCAAGGATAATCTGGAAATGGAAGTGCTCGACTATTACACCGGTAAGTACCGTTCGGTGAAAACCTTATCGGGAGGGGAATCCTTTAAGGTATCCTTAAGCCTTGCCCTTGGCATGAGCGATGTGATTCAGGCACAGAGCGGTGGAATTCAGGTGGAAACCATGTTTATCGATGAGGGCTTTGGTACGCTCGATGGAGAGTCCCTCGATCAGGCGTGTCTGGTGTTACAGGGCTTAACGGAAAGCAATCGGCTGATCGGACTCATTTCCCATGTGCCGGAGCTGTCGGAGAAGATTCCGGATCAGATCCGCATTCATAAGACGAATACTGGAAGCCGCATCGAAGTTGTGATACAGTGAGTAATAAAAGGAAAGAGGTAACTATTCAGTACAGGTCGAAGCATTTGCTGCTGAGACCGTAAGAACATGATTCAGTAATGCAAAATCCCATCGGCGAAGCCGATTTGGAATGGATTTTGCATCGTAACTGTGAAGGTACTGAACAGTTACGGAAAGAGATTTTATGAGAAAGAACAGTTTATATAGAAGAATCGCCATAACAGCGCTGTTGGCACTTCTCTTAACCGGCTGTCAGCGCAGTGGTGAAACGACAACGGAGGCGGCAGAGGAACCTACCGTGGTGCTGACTGGCGGCTTTGCCCGGAATGAGGTGTTTAAAATTGAATCCATGTCCGGAACACTTCCTGAAATCATGGTTTATCTTGTAAATATGCAGGAGCAGTATGAGAGTGTCTACGGAAAGGAGATCTGGCAGCGGGATCTGAACGGAATGACGCTTTCAGAAAGTGTGAAGGACACCGTGCTTGCCAATCTGGCACAGGTAAAGGCGATGAATCTCCTGGCACAGAAGTACAATGTGACACTCGATGAGGTGGAGAAGCAGTTTGCCAAAGAGTCGGCGAAGGAATATTATGAGAGCCTTAATGAAACGGAAATTGCCGTGATGCAGGTCGATGAAGAGCTCCTTACGCAGATGTATGAGGAATATGCCCTTGCGAACAAGGTATATGAATATATTATCAAGGACATCAATCCGGAAATCAGCGACGATGAGGCGAGAACCATTACTGTGGACTACATTCTGATTAAGACCTATACGACCGACGGAACGGGGGCGAAGATTGAGTATTCCGAGGAGGATAAGGACGAAGCCAGGAGCCTTGCCGAAGATATTTTACGACAGGCGAAGGAAGAAGGGAGTGACTTTAAGGAGCTGGTTTTAAAGTACAGTGAGGGCGATAAGGGAACCTATTCCTTTGGAAAAGGCGAAACCGAGGAAGGCTTTGAACAGGCAGCCTTTAACCTCGCAACCGGAGAGATCAGCAATCTGGTAGAGACGCCGTCCGGCTTTTATATCATCAAATGCCTGAGCACGTTTGACAAGGATCAGACGAGTGCCAATAAGGTGAAGATTGTGGAGGAAAAGAGGGAAGAGGTTTTCGGCGAAGAATACGATGTATTTGCACAGGGACTTACGCGGGATATCAATGAAAAGCTCTGGGAGTCTATTTCACTTGTGGATGATGAGGAGGTTACTACCCGGCAGTTTTTCAATATTTATCATGAGTATTTTGGTTGACATAACCTCACCATACGTTTGTTAGCACTCACTTTTAATGAGTGCTAAATTTTTCTTGACTTTTTCTGCAATTGGACTTACACTTACTGTTATAAAAAAGAATGTAACTCTTTCATATAGCCTGAAGCATTTGCTACATAAGGAGTATGAAGGTGTCATAAGAAAAAGGAGTGATTATTGTGGCAGAAAAACACGGTAGTTTATCAATTAATAGTGAGAATATATTCCCCATTATCAAGAAATGGTTATATTCCGACCATGATATCTTCTTCAGAGAGCTGATATCCAATGGCTGTGATGCAATTACGAAGCTGAAAAAGCTGGATATGATGGGTGAATATACATTACCCGGGGATTATAAGGGTAAGATTGAGGTTATTGTCAATCCGGAAGAGAAGACCTTGAAGTTTATCGATAATGGTATTGGTATGACCGCAGATGAAGTGGAAGAATACATCAATCAGATCGCCTTTTCCGGTGCGACCGATTTCATTGAGAAGTATAAGGATAAGACGAATGAGGATCAGATCATCGGTCATTTCGGACTTGGCTTTTACTCCGCATTTATGGTAGCAAACGAGGTACACATCGATACCCTTTCCTGGCAGAAGGATGCAAAGCCGGTGCACTGGGAATGCGATGGTGGTACGGAATTTGATATGACCGAAGGTACGAAAACCGATGTCGGAACCACGATTACCCTCTTTATAAACGAGGATGTACTGGAGTTCTGTAATGAGTATCGTGCAAGAGAAGTCATTAAGAAATACTGTTCCTTCATGCCGACTGAGATTTATCTTTCCAAGGAGAACACCACAGAGACACAGACCATCAAAGCTTCTGAGAAGCTGGATACCGATGTGGTCATCGAGGAGATCAAGCCGGAGAAGGAAGAGGACGAGCTGAAGCTGAAGATTCAGAAGCGTCCGGAGCTGTTAAATGAAACACAGCCCCTTTGGATGAAGCATCCGAATGAGTGCACGAAGGAAGAATATCTGGAATTTTACCGTAAGGTATTTCAGGATTACAAGGAGCCTCTGTTCTGGATCCATCTGAACATGGATTATCCGTTTAACTTAAAGGGTATCCTGTATTTCCCGAAGATCAATATGGAATACGAATCCATTGAAGGTGTGATTAAGCTTTATAACAATCAGGTCTTTATTGCAGATAATATTAAGGAAGTCATTCCGGAGTTCCTGATGCTGTTAAAGGGTGTCATCGACTGTCCGGATCTGCCGTTGAATGTATCCAGAAGTGCGCTGCAGAACGATGGCTTTGTAAAGAAGATTTCCGATTACATTACAAAGAAGGTTGCAGACAAGCTTTCCGGTATGTGCAAGACCGAGAAGGATGAATACGATAAATACTGGGATGACATCAGCCCGTTCATCAAGTTCGGCTGCTTAAAGGATGACAAATTCTGTGAGAAGATGACCGATTACATCCTCTTTAAGAACCTGGATGGCAAGTATCTGACACTGCCCGAATGTCTGGAAGTCAATAAGACCGATCCGGATGAGGTAGAGGACAAAGAGAAAGAAGCAGAAACCGATGTCGTAGACGAGAATGGCAATGTGGTAAGTGAAGAGAAGTCCGATTCCGAAGAACCTGCGGAAGAAGAAAAGAAAGAAAAGATCATTTACTATGTAACGGATGAAAAGCAGCAGGCGCAGTACATCAACATGTTCAAGGCTGCCAGGATGGATGCGGTAATTCTGACACATAACATTGACCAGCCGTTTATCTCCCAGCTGGAAGCAAAGAATGAAGGAATCAAGTTCATGCGTATTGATGCCGATCTTACCGATACCTTTAAGGCTAAGACCAGCAAGAAGGCAGAAAAGGAGCTTTCCGATGCTGCAGAAGCAATCAGCAAGGTGATGAAGAAGGTCTTAAAGAAAGACAAGATCGCAGTTAAGGTAGAGAAGCTGAAAAATAAGAAGATCGCTTCCATGGTAACCCTTTCCGAGGAAAGCCGCAGAATGCAGGATATGATGAAGATGTATTCCATGCCCGGAATGGATATGGGTGAATTCGGCAAAGAGGGCGAAACACTGATCCTCAACGCAAATCATCCTCTGGTAGAGTATGTGATGCAGAATACCGATGGCAGGAATGTCGATATGATCTGCGAGCAGTTGTATGACCTGGCTCTGTTACAGCATGCACCTCTCGAACCGGAAGCTATGGCGAAGTTTGTTCAGAGAAGCAACGATATTATGATGCTGCTGACAAAATAATTCCATCATGGAATTGCTGCCGGAGCTTAATACATTGATCCGTGATAGAAAATGAATAGAGCATAAGCAGAACCTCTGCATAAAATATACTAAGTATATCTTATGCAGAGGTTTTTTATGCCTGAGAATGAGAATGAAACAGGAAGAGTCACCGGAGGAGAGAACGGCCGGCTGCGGATTATGGTGACTTCTTCCATTGGAATGCTTCCGGTGCAGAATGCGCGGATTACCATTTCCTATAAAGGAGTACCGGATGTCACGGTAGAGCAGCTTAGTACGGACAATTCCGGACAGACGGAAACCATTGCTCTGCCAGCCCCGCCGATTGGCTATAGCATGGAGCCGGATCAGCTGGAACAGCCCTATTCCGAATATAATATCCGGGTGGAGGCAGACGGCTATGAGCCGGTAGAGGTTTCGGGAACGGAGATTCTTCCGGAGGTAACGGCATGGCAGAATGTCGAGATGAATCCGTTGGAAACTTCCGAAGAGGAAAAGGAAGTCATTGTGATTCCGGATCATACACTCTACGGAGAGTATCCACCGAAGCTCGAAGAGGATGAAATCAAGCCCATTGAGGAGGGCGAGATTGTCTTAAGCCGGGTGGTTATTCCGGAATACATTGTGGTGCATGACGGTGTGCCGGACGATTCCACCGCCCAAAATTATTATGTGCGTTACCGGGATTATATCAAGAATGTGGCATCCTCCGAAATCTATGCGACCTGGCCGGAGAGCACTATTTATGCCAATGTGCTTGCAATTATGTCCTTTACCTTAAACCGCGTGTACACAGAGTGGTATCGGAACCGGGGCTACAACTTCACGATTACCTCTTCCACAGCCTACGATCAGAAATGGATTTACGGGCGCAATATCTATTCCAATATCAGCCTCATTGTGGACACGATTTTCGCAAACTACCTGTCCAGGCCGGGCGTACGGCAGCCGATCTTTACCTCCTACTGCGACGGACAGCGTACGACCTGCAGCGGATTGAGCCAGTGGGGTTCCAAATACCTTGGCGATCAGGGTTATACACCGATTGAAATTATCCGTTATTATTATGGAAGCGATATGTATATCAATTCCGCAGTGAGTGTATCGGGAGTTCCGGCATCCTGGCCCGGCTACAACCTGAGTATCGGCGCTTCCGGAGATAATGTGCGCACGATCCAGCGGCAGTTAAACCGCATTGCCCAGAACTATCCGGCGATTCCGGTGGTATCGGTTGACGGCATTTACGGACAGGGAACCGCAAACGCGGTAAGAACCTTTCAGAGGATCTTCGGACTTCCGCAGTCCGGCATTGTGGACTTCCCGACCTGGTACAGCATTTCCAATATTTATGTGGCGGTATCGAGAATCGCAGAGCCTGGATGAAATTTCTGGAAAACATGGGAGGGGTGTTCCCTCCCGTGTGCAGAGGATTTAGCGAGTGTGAGGCGTAGATGAAGCATGTATTTTCAATATGAATTTAGGTGCCGTGAGGGTGTTGCGAAAACGCAACAAAAAATGGTATACTAGCTACGTATATGCAGATACATAGTTTACCGGAGGGATAAGTGGCGTGAGGGAAGCTGTTGACCGAATATTAGAAGGAAATTTTAATAAAGATGTACATTCCTTGAACTTTTCGAGTCCATTGATTGAATTGAAGTTAGAACCCGGAGAGAAGTACGAGGGAAGCTTTACCATTTTCGGCAAGCCCAATGTCATGACCGAAGGAACGGTTTCAACGACCGAGCTTCGGATGAAGTGTCTCACAGAGCACTTTATCGGATCCGAAGAAGAAATTCCCTATGTGGTGGATACGGCCGGAATGACGCAGGGCGATTCCCTGAAGGGGGAATTCCGCATCATTTCCAATCAGGGAGAATATCTGATTCCGTATCATGTTGAAATCGGTAGTGAGAACCTGGATTCCAGCCTTGGAAGCATTAAGAATCTGTTTCATTTTACGAATCTGGCAAAGACAAGCTGGGAGGAGGCTGTGAACCTGTTTTTTTCGAAGGATTTTAAGCAGGTCTTACAGGGATCGGATAAGCAGTATCTTAATATTTACCGGGGACTTGTGAAGAACGGCCGGAAGGAACAGTATCTGGAAGAATTCTTATTACAAATCAAAAAGAAACAGCAGATTGAATATATTATCGAAAATCAGGAGATCCGGATGGAGAATCCGCAGGGAATCACCGAGGGACGCATTGTGATCCAGCGGAACGGCTGGGGATATTCTCAGCTTCTGGCAGAAGCCGAAGGGGCATTCCTGTCGATGGAAAAGGATATCATCCGGGAAGAGGACTTCCTTGGGAACTGTTACCGTTTTTCCTTTTATGTGGACGAGGACAAGCTTCATGCAGGCAAGAATTATGGAAAAATCCGCTTCACGAATGCCTATACCTCATTAGAGGTGACGGTAATGGCGTACAAACAGCGGATTGATCGTAAGCTATATGAAGCAAACCGGCAGAGGAAGCATGCCATCGTGGAACTGATGCAGTATTATGAGGCATTCCGCACAAGACAGATCAGTGCCTCGTCCTGGATGAATGAGACGAGCCTGATTATGGACCGGCTGCAGGAGCTGAACGATCAGGATCCGGCTTATATGCTGATGCGGGTGCAGCTGTTAATTACCCAGGAGCGGACGAATGAAGCCGAGTGGCTTCTGGGACAGGCGGATGAGCTTCTGGCAGGAAACTATAATCCGACTTTATATTGCTATTACATGTATCTTTCTACTCTGTTAAACCGTACCGAAGAGTATATTGACGAGATGGCAGAGCAGGTAGAGAAGATTTTTAAAGAAAATATGGATGACTGGCGCATTGCATGGCTTCTCATTTATCTTTCGGACGATTATTCACGGAGTCCTTCGAAGAAGTGGATTGTTCTGGAGGAACAGTTTGCCAAGGGTGCGACAAGTCCGGTTCTGTATATTGAGGCGTATCATCTGATCCAGAATAACCCATCGATTCTGATGCAGCTTGACGATTTCGAAATTCAGGTATTGTCTTATGCAGCCAGAAAGCAGCTTCTTACCACAGAGGTGGTGGAGCAGATCGTATATCTTGCGAAAAAGCTGCGCGGATACCGGAAACCGCTTTACCGGATTCTGCGTGTCTGCTATCAGGTACTGCCGACTGATGAAGTGCTGCAGACGATCTGTAGCATACTGATTAACGGAAACATTACAACTCCGGAAGCCTTTGCCTGGTATGAAAAGGGCATTGAGAAGGAACTGCGCATTACCCGTCTGTATGAGTACTATATGATGTCTCTGGAGCTTAAGGATGATGTGGTTATTCCGAAAATAGTGCTCATGTATTTTGCTTTTGACAGCAGTCTGGATGGTTTACATAATTCATTCCTATATGCCTATGTCTATCGGAATAAGGCAGCTTATCCGGAGCTTTATGAAAGCTACAAGGAGCATCTGGAACGGTTCGTGGTATTCCAGATTTTAAAGAAGAGAAATAACAAATGGCTCGCTTATTTATATAAAAATCTGATTACAGAGGGAATGATTACCGAAGAAGTTTCGGAAGGACTGGTAACAGCTATTTTCCTGCAGGAGCTGCATCTGAAGCGGAAGGACATCAGCAAGGTCTGCGTGATCTATGACAGCCTGAAGGAGGAACTGGCGTATCCGGTTATGGGACAGGTCATGTATCTGCCATTATATGGAAACAGCTACCGGATTGTACTGGAGGACTTCAGGGGTAACCGTTTTTGCAGGGAGGAAGAATATGAGCTTAACCGGCTGATGATTCCGGATAAGATTGCCGGGATGATCGCCCCCTATGTGAAGGACGAGATCCTGTTTGACCTGTGGCTGTGCGAGAAGGGGCATCAGCTTCTGCCGATCAGCGAAAGCAATCAGGAGCATATGAAGCAGATTATGGAATCCCCGCTTGTGAAGGAGTCCGTTCAGAAGGAAATCCGGTTAAAGCTTATGCAGTATGATTACGACCACGATCAGATGAACGAGCTGGATGAAGTCTTAAATGAACTGGAACCGGAGATGATTTTCCGTGACAGTATGTCACAGATCGTGCGTTTCATGGTGATCCGCAGTATGTATGAGAAGGCTTATGAATGGATCAGCATCTGTTGTGGAGAAGGCATCGAAGCGAAGATTATTGTGCGGTTGTGCGGGCGTCTCTTAGCCCTTGACGGCATGAAGGAAGATCCGGTCATGACTGCACTGATTTACCGGGCATTTCTTTCCGGAAAGTATGACGAGCTTTTACTGAATTATCTGAACCAGTATTTTAAAGGAACGGTAAAGGAGATGCGCGATGTCTGGAGCACCGCGGAGTCCTTTGGGGTAGATACGCAGATCATCGAGGAACGGATCCTGATCCAGATGCTGTATACCGGCGCCTTTGTCGGAAATGCAGCGGCTATTTTCCAGAGCTATGTAAAGAAGGGAGCAGATCCTTCGGTAGAGCTGGCATTCTTAGCCCAGTCCTGCTATGACTATTTCGTAAAGGACAAGGTGACCGACCCATTTATCCTGAACGAAGTAGAGCGGATCTGGGAGGAGGAGCAGCATCTTCCGACGGTGTGCAAGCTTGCTTATACGAAGTTTTATGCCGAGCATAAGGAGCAGACGAATGAAAAGGTTTCAAGAAACCTGCTCATTTTCCTGCGGGAGATGATATCGGAAAAGATGGTGTTCCCGTTTTACAAGGAATTTGCAGAGAACATTACCTTTATGCATAAATATATGGACAAGACCATGGTGGAATATCATGTCCACGATGGAAACCGTGCCGTGATTCATTATCTGATTGAGCGGGAAGGAAATGTGGAGAACGAGTACCGCAAGGAAGAGATGAAGAACATGTACGGCGGTGTCTGCGTGAAAGAATTCGTCCTGTTCTTTGGGGAACGTCTCCAATATTATATCGTGGAGCTCGAGGACGGGAAGGAACAGCTTAACGAGAGCGGAACCTTCAGCCGGAGTGACACGGACACGAACCAGAAGCTCAGCCGCTACAATCTGATCAACGACATTGCCATGGCGCGGACATTGAAGGACTATGACACCATGGAAAGCATGCTTTTTGAGTATTATGATTATTCATATCTGTTAGACGAATTATTTTCAATGAAGTAGGGGGACCCATGTTACAGGAAAACAGGGATTTGGCAGGAAAACGGAATAATGCAAGGATTGTCATCGGGTATGATCTGGGGAGACAGTTTTCCCAGGTGAGCTATTATGCGGTCGGTGACGCGGATCCCTGCACGGTTTCTCCGGTGGCAGGTACCGAGCAGTATAACATTCCTACCGTGTTATGTAAACGAGTTGGCGTCAGCCAGTGGTATTATGGAAAAGAGGCTCTGAAAAATCAGGGAGAGGAAGGAATTCTGGTAGAGCACCTTCTGGAAAAGGCATTGCAGGGAGAAGAGGTTCTTGTCGAGGATGCGACCTTTGACCCGGTGGCTCTGCTTACCCTGTTTATCAAGCGTAGCCTGGCAACCCTCAATATGCAGGTCTCCTTAAACCGTGCAGAGGTTTTTATGTTCACGGTGGAGGAGCTGACTCCGCGCATGGTGGAGGTATTAGGGAAGGTGGTATTGGGGCTACAGCTTAAATGCCCGCAGATCTGTTTCCAGAGCCATATTGAGAGCTTTTATTACTATATGCTCCACCAGCAGGCAGAGCTCTGGAAAAGAGAAGTATTTGTTTTTGAATATAACGAGGAGCTGAAAACTCTGCGCTTTCAGTGTAACCGGCACACGACCCCCAAGGTGGTGTTTATCGAGCATCTGGATTATCCGGAGATGAAGAGAGTAGCCTGGTCGGAGGATGAGGCAGAGCGCATGGCACAGCAGCAGGAGCTGGATGAGCAGTTCGGACAGCTGTGTGAAAGCTGCTTACACGAAACGGATGTATCAACGGTATTCTTAATCGGGGAGGGTTTTAAGGAGGGCTGGACAAGGGAATCCTTAAAGATCCTGTGCCATAACCGGAGAGTGTTTCAGGGAAACAACCTGTATAGCAAGGGAGCCTGCCATGCCGGAATGGAGAAGCTGAATCCACAGGGAAATACACACGAATATGTTTACCTTGGAGAAGATAAGCTGAAATCCAATATCGGGATGAAGGCGCTGCGCCGTGGCGAGGATTCGTATCTGGCCATTCTGGATGCCGGTGTGAACTGGTATGAGGCGAAGACGGATTTTGACCTGATTCTGGAAAGCGGAAATGTATTGTGCTTTACCATTACGCCGCTGACCGGTGAAAATATTATGGATAAGACGATTACACTTGACGGACTGCCCGAGAGGCCCCGTTGTACAACGAGATTGCGGATTCATGCGGAAATGACCGCAATTCATACGCTGACATTGGAAATTACCGACATGGGCTTCGGAGAGCTGTTTAAGAGCAGCGGCCGGGCATGGACGCATACCCTGCAGGTATGAGAAAACGGTATGTTAGATAACAGAAAGGAATTCAGATGGTAAGCCGAGTATTAATCTGTACAGGAAAATATGCCAACGAACCCTATCATTTAGAGAAGGTCTGTGTGAATGTATACTGCGTGGAAGAGCTGTGTTACCTGTTTGCGAACAACCCATTTATGATTAATACAGAAATCATGGATAAGCACCTTCCGGAATGGCTGCGTGAGCAGTGCGGTCTTCCGGAGCTGGCAGACCGGCTTACGCTTGCCATGAAAAAAGGAATCCAGGCAGGAGAATTTGTTGACATAATTATAGATTATGTCAACTATTGTACTGAGGCAGAAATTGCGCAGATGGATGAAATCCTGAAAAGCAATGCCGGATTAAATGATTTTGAACGGAAGAAAAAGCAGGCAGATTACCTGCTGCAGAACAACCGGCATCTGATGGCACTTAGGGAATACGAAGATCTGAACCGGGATCTGCCCGATACCGAGAATGCCCTGCGGCCTGCCATTTATCATAATATGGGCTATGCCTATGCCGGACTTTTCATGTTCGACATTGCAGCGAAGTATTATAAGCGTGCCTATGAAATGTCGAAGGACGAGGAGTCGGGATTACAGTATTTATCTTCCTTACGGAGTTATCTGCCGGAGGAAGAATATATCCGTTTTATTGCGGAGCATTCTGAATACCATGAGCTTTCGTTAGCGCTTGAAAAGAAGATCACAACGGCGAAGGGAGAGTTCGAGGCTTCAAGGGAAAACCGGATGCTGTCGGCACTGAAGATTTATAAGGAAGAGGGAAATGTGGCTTCCTATTACGAAGAAATTGATAAGATCATCTATCGGCTGAAGGAAGATTACCTGCAGCTCGTTGAGGAATAAGAATGGGTTTATTACAAAGGATTTTTAACTGGAAAAGGGATTATGACGACGAGGAGACCTATGAAGTCGAGGAATGGAATGAGATTGTCTATGATCGTGACGATTTACAGATCCATAACCGGAAGCAGCGTGAGGAATATGTCCGTGGGTGCTTAGAGCAGATTGCGGAGGCTTCCAGGGAGGTAGAGAATCTCCAGCACGAATATCAGGTGGTGACCTCACATCTTAAGGACATTGAGGAGATTGAGGCACTGCCGGAGAGCGAAAGCCGTCTGTTAATGGAATGCGCCAGACGGATAGATACGTTGGAGAAGCAGCAATCCGGCTATAAGGAACGTAAGATGCGGATGTCGGATGAGAAGTTCTATCAGATGGAAAGCATGGAAGAGGAAGTGCAGGAGGCGTATGAAAAGCTTGAAAAGGCTGAAGAATACCAGAATCTGATTAAGAGGGATCTGCGCCGGCTCGACAGTGAACGGCAGGCCTACGGCTTCCGGAAGATCGAGCTGCGGCATCTGATGAAGGATACCCGTTCCATGACGATTGTCTGTGCAACAGCAGTTATCTTCTGCCTGCTCTTACTGCTGCTTTTGCAGTATGTATTTTCATTTGATGTAAAGATCGGTTATCTGGCGGTAGGAGGAATCGGGGCACTTTCCATCACCGCCATTTTCTTAAAATATAACGATGCCGTACGGGAGCTTTCCCAGGTGGAGAGTGGGATTACAAGACTGATCCGGCTGCAGAACACGGTAAAGATCCGGTATGTGAATAATACACATCTGCTTGACTATCTTTATATGAAATACAACGTTAAAAGCGCACAGGAGCTTGGACGGGATTATAAGCAGTATCTTGAAGAAAAGGACGAACGCCACAATTATAAACGTGCAGAAATTGAACTGGATTCCACCCAGCAGGAGCTGTTACATATTCTGCGCCGGTATCAGGTGAAGGATCCGATGATCTGGCTGCATCAGACACAGGCGCTCCTTGATAAGAAGGAAATGATTGAGATCCGGCATAACCTCATTATCCGCAGACAGTCCCTGCGCCGGAGAATGGATTACAACAAGGAAGTCATTGCCGGAAAAGCAAAGGCAGAAGTGAAGGATCTGGTTGATCATTACCCGAAATATGCCAGGGAAATTCTGGGTATTGTGGCGGAATATGAAAAGGATTTTTCTTGACTTTCCTTAGTGTGCATGATAGCATGAGTATCGAACATACTTTACCATGCTAAAGAAGTAGCGTGATGCATAACTAACCTGTAAATACAGGACAGAGGAAGGATGGAGAGATTATGAAAAAGTTACTCGCAGTTTCTATTGCAGCCGTAATGATGACAGGATTACTGGCTGGATGCGGCGTCAAGGACACGGCCGCACAGGATGCAACGACACAGGAAGATACCACACAGGCAGAGGAAACACAGAATGACAGTGAACAGGCAGAGGCTTCCGAAGAAGGAAGAACCTTTACCGTTGGCTTTGATGCAGAGTTCCCGCCTTATGGCTATATGGATGAAAACGGTGAATATACCGGATTTGACTTAGAGCTTGCCGCTGAGGTATGTAACCGCAACGGCTGGACACTCGTAAAGCAGCCGATCGACTGGGATGCCAAGGATATGGAATTAAGCTCCGGCTCCATTGATTGTATCTGGAACGGATTTACCATGAACGGACGTGAAGACCAGTACACCTTTACGGTTCCTTATGTAGATAACAGTCAGGTATTTGTCGTAAAGGCAGATTCCGGAATCACATCTCCTGCAGACCTTGCAGGTAAGATTGTCGGAGTACAGAAGGATTCTTCCGCACTGGCAGCACTCGAAGGCGATGCAGCAGATCTGGCAGCCACCTTTGCAGAGATGACACAGTTTGCAGATTACAATACCGGGTTCCTGAATTTAGATGCAGGTGCTGTGGATGCGATCGCAGTAGATATCGGAGTTGCAGATTATCAGTTGGAATCAAGAGGGGACGACTTCGTGATTCTTGATGAAAAGCTGGCAACCGAACAGTATGGTATCGGCTTTAAGCTTGGCAACACCGAATTAAAGGATCAGGTAGAATCCACCCTGCTTGAAATGGCAGAGGATGGCACCTTTATGGAAATTGCAAAGAAGTATGGCTTGGAGGACAGTGTTTGCTTAGGCAAATAAAGAAGTGTTCCGGGGGCAGAATGAAGATTCTGCCCCTGAATAGTTATGTTGCCATGCATATGAGAAAATGATCCGGTGGATCATTTTTGAGTTAACTTAAATACACGGGAGTAGGGTATGAATTTTCAGACGATTATATTGCAATTGGGACAGGGAATGCTAGTAACGGTAGAAATCTTTTTTCTGACGTTACTTTTTTCGTTACCGCTGGGACTTTTGGTGGCTTTTGGAAGAATGTCAAAAAATGTGTTGCTAAAAGGTATCAGTAAGATATATATTTCTATTATGAGAGGTACGCCGTTGATGCTGCAGCTGATTGTGGTATACTTCGGACCGTACTATTTATTTGGCAGTAATCTGAAGGGATACCGGTTCCCGGCGATCATTATTGCCTTTGCGGTGAATTATGCGGCATACTTCGCAGAGATTTACCGTGGAGGGATTGAATCCATGCCGGTCGGACAGTATGAGGCCGCAGAGATTCTGGGATATGGAAAGGTGCAGACCTTCTTCAAGATCATTTTCCCGCAGGTGATGAAGCGGATTCTGCCGTCAATTACGAATGAAACGATTACCTT
The DNA here is from genome assembly GCA_963618065.1 of bacterium. Classification (GTDB taxonomy): domain Bacteria; phylum Bacillota; class Clostridia; order Lachnospirales; family Lachnospiraceae; genus Suilimivivens. The sequence continues at coordinate 26,620 of CAVERH010000014.1, forward strand.
AGTGAAGGATACGTCTCTTGCCTTTGTTTTGTCACAGGCAGAGATGTTCACGCTGGCTAAGCAGATTGCAGCGGCCGAAACGAGCATTATGCCGCTCATGGCAGCCGGTGTGTTTTACTATATTTTTAATCTGCTTGTGGCAGCAATTATGGAACGGATTGAGAAATCCATGGACTATTATCATTAGGAGGCGGCCGGAATGAGTGAGACTTTATTACAGATGAATCATATCAGAAAGCATTTCGGTGACCTGCATGTACTGGAGGACATTTCCTTAGAGGTACACCGCGGAGAGGTGGTTTCGATTATCGGACCGTCCGGCTCCGGAAAGTCCACGCTCCTTCGATGTGCGACATTACTTGAAAGGATGGATGGGGGAGAGCTCATTTATCTTGGAGAAGCAGCAGCGAAGGAAGAAAATGGAAAGTGCGTATATGCCTCCAGGGCGAAATTAAAGCAGATTCGGAAGTATTTTGGACTGGTCTTCCAGAATTTCAATCTGTTTCCGCATTATACCGTATTGAAGAATATTACAGACGCCCCCGTCTGTGTCGATAAAGTACCGAAGGAAGAGGCCGTGGAAAGAGCAAAGAAGCTTTTAGAGCAGCTCGGGCTTGCCGATAAGACAGATGCCTATCCGTGCCAGCTTTCCGGAGGGCAGCAGCAGAGAGTTTCGATTGCAAGGGCGCTGGCCCTGCAGCCCCAGATTCTCTTTTTTGATGAACCGACTTCCGCACTCGACCCCGAGCTTACGGTGGAGGTGCTTAAGGTTATTAAGGAACTGGCAAAGCAGCATATGACCATGATCATTGTCACACATGAAATGCAATTTGCCAGAGAGGTATCGGACAAGATTATTTTCATGGAAGACGGTCATATTAAGCTGCAGGGAACTCCGAAAGAGATCTTTGCTTCGGAAAATGAACGGGTGAAGGAATTTATCGGAAAGCTGAACGCCTGATCGGATGTTATTGCCTGTGAAGAACATTGGAAAATCGATGTTTCTTTTCAGATATACAAACTTTGTAACTATTCAGAACTACATTCGCCATATAAAATTACTATTCTGTTTGAATGCAAGCATAAACTCAAAAATGATCCACTGGATCATTTTCTCATATGCATGGCAACAGAAAGCAATTTTGCATGGCTCTGAATAGTTACCAAACTTTCACGCACGAATGGAGGATAATCATGAAAAAAATGGAACAGCTTTATGAAGGAAAGGCAAAGAAGGTATTTGCAACAGAGGATCCGGATGTTGTTATCGTGGATTACAAGGATGATGCAACTGCTTTCAACGGCGAAAAGAAGGGAACCATCGTAGGAAAGGGTGCCATCAACAACCGTATGACCAATCACGTATTTAAGCTCCTGGAAAAGGAAGGGGTACCGACCCATCTGATCGAGGAACTGAGTGACCGTGAAACAGCTGTAAAGAAGGTCGACATTGTACCTTTAGAGGTTATTATCCGTAATGTGGCTGCAGGAAGCTTCAGCAAGCGTCTTGGAGTACCGGAGGGAACCCCCTTTAAAGAGCCCACCATTGAGTTCAGTTATAAAAATGATGCTTTGGGCGATCCGCTGATTAACAGCTACTTCGCTGTTGCCCTGGGACTTGCTACCTGGGAGGAGATCGACGTTATTAAGAAGTATGCTTTTAAGGTAAATGAAGTATTAAAGGATTATTTCCTTCAGGCAGATATCAAACTCATTGACTTCAAGATCGAGTTTGGACGTTTCCATGGAGAAATCCTGTTAGCAGATGAAGTATCTCCGGATACCTGCCGTCTGTGGGATGTGAACACCAATGAGAAGCTGGACAAGGATCGTTTCCGTCGTGACCTTGGAAATGTAGAAGAAGCTTACAACGAAGTATTCAAGAGACTTGGACTGGCATAGGAGGAGGGGAATGAGTACAGACAGATATGTAAGCCCTTTGTCAGAGCGTTATGCAAGTAAGGACATGCAGTATATCTTTTCTCCGGATATGAAGTTCCGCACCTGGCGTAAGCTCTGGATTGCACTGGCAGAGACCGAGATGGAATTAGGACTTTCCCAGGATGGAAAGCCGGTCATTACCAGAGAACAGATTGACGAATTAAAGAGTCATGCCGATGACATCAACTATGATGTGGCAAAGGCAAGAGAAAAGGAAGTGCGCCACGATGTCATGAGCCATGTTTATGCTTACGGACAGCAGTGTCCGAAGGCTGCCGGCATTATCCACCTTGGCGCAACAAGCTGCTATGTGGGCGATAATACCGATATTATCGTGATGACGGAAGCACTCCGTCTTGTGAAGAAAAAGCTCGTTAATGTATTAAAAGAGCTTGCAGACTTCGCAGACAAATACAAAGCACAGCCGACACTGGCCTTTACCCATTTCCAGCCGGCACAGCCGACTACTGTTGGAAAGCGTGCCACCTTATGGATGCAGGAATTCTGCCTGGATCTTGAGGATCTTGACCATGTGCTTTCTGGCATGAAGCTCCTTGGCTCCAAGGGAACCACAGGAACCCAGGCTTCTTTCCTGGAGCTGTTTAACGGCGATCAGGAGACCATCGATAAGATTGATCCGATGATAGCACAGAAGATGGGCTTTAAGGAATGTTATCCGGTTTCCGGACAGACCTATTCCCGTAAGGTGGATACGAGAGTTGCCAATGTCCTTGCCGGAATTGCAGCCAGTGCCCATAAGATGTCCAACGACATCCGTCTGCTGCAGCATCTTAAGGAAGTGGAAGAGCCGTTTGAAAAGAACCAGATCGGATCTTCTGCCATGGCTTATAAGAGAAACCCGATGAGAAGTGAACGGATTGCATCTCTTTCCCGTTACGTGATGATTGATGCGCTGAATCCGGCAATTACTTCTGCAACCCAGTGGTTTGAGCGTACATTGGATGATTCGGCCAATAAGAGACTATCCATTCCGGAAGCGTTCCTTGCAATTGACGGAATCCTGGATCTGTGTCTTAATGTTGTCGATGGACTGGTGGTTTATCCGAAGGTCATTGAGAAGCATATGTTAAGCGAACTTCCGTTTATGGCAACCGAGAATATCATGATGGATGCTGTAAAGATGGGGGGAAACCGTCAGGAGCTGCATGAAAAGATCCGTGAGCTATCCATGGAAGCCGGTAAAAATGTGAAGCAGGAAGGCAAAGAGAACAATCTCCTGGAGCTGATTGCAGCAGATCCTGAATTCCATATGACCCTTGAAGACTTGCAGAAGACTATGGAACCGTCCCGTTATGTGGGTCGTTCCAGCGAACAGGTAGAAGCGTTCTTAAGAAAGGTGATTTCGCCGATCTTGCAGGATAACAGGGATCTACTTGGCGTAAAGGTTGAGATCAACGTTTAAATCATGAGGGTGATTTTAAGGAAAGGAAAATAATTTAATATGGGTGGATTTTTTGGCGTAGCGTCAAAGAAGGATTGCGTGTTTGATTTGTTTTTCGGTACGGACTACCATTCCCATCTGGGGACCAGAAGAGCAGGTATGGCCGTATATAATAAAGAGACCGGTTTTGAAAGAGCGATTCACAATATTGAGAATGCGCCTTTCCGAACCAAGTTTGACAAAGATGTAAATGAAATGCAGGGTTATCTGGGAATCGGCTGTATTTCAGACTATGAACCACAGCCTCTGCTTGTGCGTTCCCACCATGGCACGTATGCAATTATGACCGTCGGTAAGATCAATAACATGGAAGCCATTGCAGAGGAACTGTTTTCTACGGGACATTCCCATTTCCTTGAAATGAGCGGTGGGGACATCAATGCAACCGAGCTTGTGGCAGCCATTATCAATCAGAAGGACAATCTGATTGAAGGTCTGCAGTATGTGCAGGAAATAATCGATGGCTCCATGACGGTGGTATTGCTGACACCTAAGGGAATTTATGCTTCCAGAGACCGGCTCGGGCGAACTCCGGTTGTAGTTGGAAAGAAGGAGGATGCTTACTGTATTTCCTTTGAAAGCTTTGCCTATCTGAACCTTGGTTATGTGGATGAAAAGGAGTTAGGCCCCGGAGAAATCGTCATTGTAACGCCGGAATCGGTAACGACTCTGGTTTCACCCGGTAAGGATATGAAGATCTGTACTTTTCTCTGGGTATATTACGGTTATCCGTCTTCCTCCTACGAGGGCATCAGTGTAGAGAAGATGCGTTACAACTGTGGTGCTCTTCTTGCGAAGAGGGACGATGCGCATCCGGATAATGTAGCCGGTGTTCCGGATTCGGGTGTGGCACATGCGATCGGATACTCCAATGCGTCAGGAATTCCCTTTTCCAGACCGTTTATCAAGTATACGCCGACCTGGCCGCGTTCCTTTATGCCGACAATCCAGAGCCAGCGTAATATGATTGCAAAGATGAAGCTGATCCCGGTACATGACCTGATTCAGGACAAGAGTCTTCTGCTGATTGACGATTCCATTGTGCGTGGTACACAGCTTCGGGAAACGACCGAATTCCTGTACCAGAGTGGGGCAAGAGAGGTACATATCCGCACGGCATGTCCACCGTTATTATATGGATGTAAATACCTGAATTTCTCCCGTTCTTCTTCTGAGATGGAACTGATTACCAGAAGAACGATTAAGGAAATGACAGGAAATGCAGCTAATGTGAATTTAAGCGCCTATTCCAATCCGGACTCTCCGGAATATCAGGAGATGGTAAAGCGAATCGGGGTACAGCTGAATTTTACTTCCTTACGGTTCCACCGTCTCGATGACATGATTGAATCCGTTGGAATCGACCGCTGCAGGCTTTGTACCTACTGCTGGGACGGTAAGGAATAAGAGAAGTACAGAACAAAAAACTAACGGAGAGAAGAGAGCAGGATGGGAAAGATCATAATTCAAAATGAAACCACAAAGGATCCAATCAGTCTGATCGGGCGTGAAGCCGGTGTATGCTGGGGAGCCGACATCACGAAAGAAGACCGTAACTATAAGAGAGGTCTGGACTGCCTTTCTTCCGGACATGGAAGAACCTGGGAGTATCCGCAGGTTTACATGATTCTCGAAGGATATTCTGCAAGAGTGATCCGTGAATTATATACCCACATCGGAGGCAGCCCGACACGACTGCAGGCTTCTACCAGATATATCAATTATCAGAAGGGCTTTCCGTATGTGACGCCACCGACTATCGCCGGTAACGAAGAGGCGAAAGCGATTTATGATCATGCCATGGAAGAGATTCTTACGGCAATGCAGAAATTAGAAGCAATGGAGCTGCCGCGTGAGGATGTGGGCATGCTTCTTCCGCTTGGAATGGAAAGCAAGGTGGTACTTCGTACCAATTTAAGGAATCTCGTGGATATGTCCCATCAGAGACTCTGTACGAGAGCATATTGGGAGTTCCGCCAGTTAATGAATGATATGAAGACGGAGCTCAGTAATTATTCGGAGGAGTGGAAGTTCTTAACCGAGAATTACTTCCAGCCAAAGTGCGAGGTTACAGGATTCTGTACCGAGACAAAGTGTTGTGGACGCAAGCCGAAGAAGGAATCACTAGAAAATTGAGTTTTTACTGCAATTTATTGTTTCAAATAAATCTGTGGAAGTCTATTTGGAAACTGGTTGACATGTGGAATACAGCGTGTTAATCTATCCTTTGTAGAACTTTATGAAGTCAGGGAGTTTTGTATGAATCAGAGTAAACTTACCAATCAGGCATACCTTTATTATTACGTAAGGCGTATTCGCTTGTAACAGCAGTTCCTGCACAGTTATAAGCAATAGGTCTTATATGTCTGTGCAGATTTCAAGGTGAGTTTCAGAGAAGAAAACGTGAAATTTTGGCATCAGACATAGAAGTGTCTGGTGCCTTTTATTTATGGAGTAATTTCCTTGACAAATATGGGATACAAAGGTATACTTCAATAGGTAAAAGCGTTAAAGCATAAAAGAATGACATGATGGAGTATACACAACAAAAAGATTTATCGAACGACAAAGGAGCGGAAAATGACAATTGTAGATGTGTTGGAGCAGAACAGCAGAAGTTATGGGGATGAGGTCTGTCTGGTAGAAATTAATCCGGAGGTCAAAGAGGTCCGGAGGGTTACCTGGAAGGAATATGAACTGATCGAGCCAAACCCGATGACACATTATCGCCGGGAGATTACCTGGAGGGTGTTTGATGAAAAGGCAAACCGGTTTGCCAACCTGCTGATTTCAAGAGGCATTAAGAAGGGGGACAAGGTGGCAATTCTGTTAATGAACTGTCTGGAATGGCTGCCGATTTATTTTGGAATTCTGAAAACGGGAGCATTAGCTGTTCCGCTGAACTTCCGTTATGCGCCGGATGAAATTCAGTATTGCGTAGAAAAGGCCGAGGCAGATGTGCTGGTATTCGGTCCTGCATTTATCGGACGTGTGGAAGAGATTGCTGATGAAATCAGCCGCAACCGCTTATTGTTCTTCGTAGGAGATCATTGTCCGACCTTTGCCGAGGATTACAATTCATTGACATCAAACTGTTCCAGTGTGGCACCGAAGGTACACCTTACGGAGCAGGATGATGCAGCAATTTATTTTTCCTCCGGAACAACAGGATTCCCGAAGGCGATCTTACATAATCATGAAAGCTTGATCCACGCCTGCCGTGTCGAACAGAATCATCATGGACAGACCAGGGACGATGTGTTCCTGTGTATCCCTCCGTTATATCATACGGGTGCGAAGATGCACTGGTTCGGTTCTCTTTTGTCCGGAAGCAAGGCAGTTCTGTTAAAGGGAACCAAGCCGGAATACATATTGGATGCCGTATCCAAAGAAAAATGTACGATTGTATGGCTCTTAGTTCCGTGGGCGCAGGATATTCTGGAGGCGTTGGACAGTGGAAGAGTGAAGCTGGAGGATTATGATCTATCTCACTGGAGGTTGATGCATATCGGCGCACAGCCCGTACCGCCGAGTCTGATCAAGCACTGGAAGCGTTACTTCCCGAATCATCAGTATGATACCAATTATGGCTTAAGTGAGTCCATCGGTCCCGGATGCGTTCATCTGGGAGTAGAAAATATCGATAAGGTTGGTGCAATCGGAAAACCGGGCTTTGGCTGGAAGGTTAAGATTGTGGATGAGCAACGGAATGAGATTCCGCAGGGAGAGGTTGGCGAACTTGCTGTTAAGGGTCCTGGTGTAATGACCTGCTATTACAATGATGAAGAAGCAACGAAGGAAGTCATGGATGATGAAGGCTGGCTTTATACCGGAGACATGGCACAGATGGATGAGGACGGTTTCATCTTTCTGGTAGATCGTAAGAAGGATGTCATTATCAGTGGCGGGGAGAACATTTATCCGGTACAGATCGAGGATTTCCTGCGCAACATTGATGCAGTCCATGATGTGGCAGTCATTGGTATTCCGGATAAGCGTCTGGGAGAGACAACCCTTGCTGTGATTGAGCTGAAGCCGGACAAAACCTGTACAGAGGAAGAAGTCAATGAGTTCTGTCAGAAGCTTCCCCGTTACAAACGGCCGCATAAAATTGTATTTGCAGAAATTCCGAGAAATCCTACCGGTAAGATTGAAAAGCCGAAGCTTCGTGAACAGTATTGCGGAATGCGTCTGGTAGAAGCACAGAACCGTGGCTGATACAGGTTTCGTTTAACATTGTTCTGCTATGCGGTTTACATAACTAAAAAGAGAACATAGAAAGGCAAAAGAGGAGAGAGTTATGATTATCAAAATAGCAATGCTCGTGGTATTTTTCGGAATCATGCTGGCAATTGGTTTTTACTGTAGAAAGCATGCAACAGATGTAAATGGATTCGTACTTGGCGGAAGGAGCGTCGGTCCGTGGCTTACAGCCTTTGCTTACGGAACCTCATACTTTTCGGCAGTTATTTTCATAGGATATGCCGGTCAGTTCGGATGGAAATACGGAATTGCTTCGACTTGGATCGGAATTGGGAATGCATTGCTGGGCTCGATGCTTGCCTGGGTGGTTTTAGGAAGAAGAACCCGTGTTATGACACAGCACTTAGACAGTGCGACCATGCCGGAATTTTTTGGCACACGTTTCCAGTCCAAGAATTTAAAGATTGCGGCATCCGTGATCGTATTTGTATTTTTGATTCCTTATACGGCATCGCTTTATAATGGATTATCCAGATTGTTTGGAATGGCGTTTCATATTGATTATGCGGTCTGTATTCTTGTCATGGCAGTACTGACAGGTGTCTATGTGGTAGCAGGCGGTTATATGGCAACGGCAATCAATGATTTCCTGCAGGGACTTATCATGCTGTTCGGTATTGTTGTGGTAATTGCAGCTGTATTAAAAAGCAACGGTGGTTTCCTGGAAGCCTTGAATGGACTAGCCAATGTAGAAGATGCGGCAGTATCTGCGCAGCCCGGTGTGTTTGCGTCCTTCTTTGGGCCGGATCCACTTAATCTGCTTTGTGTGGTTGTATTGACATCTCTTGGAACCTGGGGACTTCCGCAGATGGTGCAGAAGTTCTATGCGATTAAGAGTGAAGCTTCTATCAAAAAGGGAACCATTATTTCTACCTTATTTGCTGTTGTGGTATCCGGAGGATGCTATTTCCTTGGCGGATTCGGAAGGCTGTACAGCGGTCAGATTGACATCGCAGCAGACGGTTATGATGCCGTGATTCCGGCAATGCTTTCGAATCTCCCGGATCTTCTCATGGGACTTGTAGTGATTCTGGTACTATCCGCCTCCATGTCAACGTTATCTTCTCTTGTTATGGCATCGAGTTCAACACTGACGCTGGATGTATTAAAGGATCATGTAGTGAAAGATATGGATGAAAAGAAGCAGGTGTTTATTATGCGGCTTCTGATTGTAGTATTTATTGCGATTTCCGTAGTGATTGCGATTGTACAGTATAAGAGCAACGTGACCTTTATCGCACAGCTCATGGGAGTATCATGGGGTGCACTGGCAGGCGCATTTCTCGCACCGTTCCTGTATGGCTTATATTGGAAAAAGACAACCAGGGCTGCCTGCTATGTCAGCTTTGTATTTGGTGTCGGTGTGATGACACTGAATCTGTTCTTTAGAAGCGCATTCCCGACGGTATTACAGTCTCCGATTAATGCAGGAGCTTTCGCTATGGTGGCAGGACTGGTTCTTGTGCCGGTTGTCAGCCTTTTTACAAAAAAGCCGGAGAAAAAATGGGTAGAGGACACCTTTGCCTGCTACGATCGTAAGATCGAGGTCCCGGTTAAACAGTCATTGAACGAGTAAAGGGACGACGGAGTTCAAAAATAAACTGTAATCAATATTGAAAAGGACAATACAGGAAAACAGGTCTTATTCTGTTAAAAATTTACGTAACAGTTCGGCCATGTCCATTCATAAGCTGCCGGATTATACTGATTGGCTAACCAATATACGTGCTTTCCGGCAACTTATTTCATGTCGGGCGTCCGCCCTATAGAAAGGATTGTACAAGCTGCCCTTAGCGAGCAAGCTCCCGCGGGTCATCTTGCACAATCCTTTCTGCATGGCTGAACTGTTACCAAATTTGCCGGGAATCTTAAAAAAATCACTTCCATTTTGGAATTGAATGTTGTATAATCAATTTATTGTATGACAAATCATTTGCAATTCGTAAGAAAATTCCCTTTTGAAATGTAATAATTGTATACAGTTTTCATAGATTTTGGAGGAGAATATGAGAGAAAAGTATGAATCTTTAGCACTTGCTGATTTAAAAGCAGTAGCAAAGGCAAGAGGTCTGCGGGGCATTTCAACCATGAAAAAGGACGAGCTGGTAGAGGCAATGCTGGCTGCGGATGAAAAGGATAAAGCAGAGGGTAAGGCCGTAGCACAGCCGAAGGGTGTGATGACTTCGAAAGCCGCAGACCGTAAGGAAACAAAGAGCAAAGAGGAAGGTAAAGGAAAGGAAGAATTAAGGGGTAAGGAAGAGAAGGAAGCTTCCGGAAAGACCGAGGAAGAGAAGACCATCGAAGAACTGGACAGCGGAATCAGTGCACATGGTATTCTGGAGGTTATGCCGGATGGATTCGGATTTATCCGTTGTGAGAACTATCTGCCCGGTGAGAATGACGTCTATGTGGCTCCGAGCCAGATCCGCCGTTTCGGACTGAAGACCGGCGATATTCTGGAAGGAAATACCAGAGTGCGTACACAGGGTGAGAAGTTTGCAGCATTGCTGTATGTGAAGACCATCAATGGTTATACACCGGAGGAGAGTTCCAAACGTCACAATTTTGAAGATATGACACCGATTTTTCCGAATGAACGTCTTCATCTGGAGATGCCGGGAGCAAGTATAGCAATGCGTGTTATGGATCTGATCAGTCCGGTTGGTAAGGGACAGAGAGGTATGATTGTATCCCCACCGAAAGCCGGTAAGACAACTCTGTTAAAGGATGTTGCGAAATCCGTAAAACGTAATTCCCCGGAAGTTCACCTTATCATTCTGCTGATTGATGAACGTCCGGAGGAAGTAACCGATATTAAGGAAGCAATTGAAGGACCGAATGTAGAAGTTATTTATTCTACTTTCGATGAACTTCCGGAGCATCATAAGCGTGTATCTGAAATGGTAATTGAGCGCGGTAAGCGTCTGGTAGAGCATGGAAAGGATGTTGTAATCCTGATCGACAGTATTACACGACTTGCAAGAGCCTACAACCTGATCGTTCCTCCGAGCGGAAGAACATTATCCGGTGGTCTGGATCCCGCTGCATTACATATGCCGAAGAGGTTCTTTGGTGCAGCGAGAAACATGCGTGAAGGCGGATCCTTAACGATTCTGGCAACCGCACTGGTAGATACCGGATCCAAGATGGATGATGTGGTTTACGAGGAATTTAAAGGAACCGGTAACATGGAATTAATGCTTGACCGGAAGCTGTCCGAGAAGAGGATATTCCCGGCCATCGATATTCCGAGATCCAGTACCCGTCGTGAAGACCTGCTGTTATCCAGGGACGAGCTTGATGCCATGAATATCATCCGTAAGGCCCTGAACGGACTAAAGCCGGAAGAATCTCTGGACAAGATTCTGGATCTGTTTGCAAAAACAAGGAACAATCAGGAATTTGTCAATATGGTTAAGAAGATCAAATGGTTATAAAAAGTGCTTGCAAAGGCATAATACCTATGATATACTTAAAAAGCTGTTTCGTAGGAAACACAGTGGATGAGAACAGAAAATATGAGAAATGATAATAGAGAGGTGAAATTATGAGAGAAGGAATCCATCCTGATTATTATCAGGCAACTGTAACTTGCAACTGTGGCAACACTTTTGTAACAGGTTCAACAAAGGAAGATATTCACGTTGAAGTTTGTTCCAAATGTCATTCATTCTACACAGGTCAGCAGAAGGCTGCAAGAACTGACGGACGTATTGATAAGTTCAATAAGAAGTATGGCGTAGCAAGCAAATAATGAAACGATGAAGGTTGAGGTGTTACATCATCTCAACTTTTTTCATGTAGAGCACTTAGCGAAGACAAGCCGAAGGCGAAGTCTGAGGTTAGTGCGAACGGTACCATGGCACTTAATGAGAACGAGCGGAAGCAAAGTTCGAATTTAGTGGCAGGGTGCATGTAGAGCACAGACTCAATAGTTAGATCACTTAAATGGAGATTTAAAATGGCGAAAAAGAAAAAATCCGCACACTACTCCGGAATTGGCGGTCAGGCCGTTCTGGAAGGTGTTATGATGAAGAATAAAGACGATTATGCGGTTGCAATCCGTAAGGCCGATGGCGAAATTGATGTCGAGGTGGATGTGTTCCGTGGACTTTTTCCGGAAAGCAGAATTACGAAGATTCCATTCTTACGCGGCATTTTTAATTTTATTGATTCTCTTCGTCTTGGCATGAAATGTATCAATCATTCTGCCCAGTTTTACGAGGACGGAGAAGCAGAAGAAACGAAGCTGGACAAGGCTCTTGACAAGATTTCCGGAGGACGCGGCGAGAAGATCCTGATGGGATTTACTACAGTGCTTTCGGTGGTGCTGGCCGTAGCGATTTTTATTCTTCTGCCGTATTACTTGTCCACGTTACTGAATGGGTTTATCCGGAATGATTCCCTGCTTGCGATTATCGAGGGTGTCATCCGAATTGCAATCTTTTTGCTATACATTGTAGCAATCAGTCTGATGAAGGACATTCACCGCCTGTATCAGTATCATGGCGCAGAGCATAAATGTATCAACTGTATTGAAAAGGGAAGACCGCTTACCGTATATAATGCGATGAAGAGCTCCCGTATTCATAAGCGGTGCGGAACAAGCTTCCTGTTTTTCGTGGTGTTTGTGAGTATTATCCTGTTCTTCTTTATCCGGGTATCGAATCCGGCATATCGTGTACTGCTTCGGATCGCACTGATTCCGGTAATTGCGGGAATTTCCTATGAGATTATCCGTCTGGCAGGACGCAGTGACAATATTCTGATCCGGATCATTTCTGCTCCCGGTATGTGGCTGCAGAGATTGACGACAAAAGAGCCGGATGAAGAAATGATTGAAGTAGCGATCAAATCCGTTGAGGCAGTTTTTGACTGGAAGAATTATCTGTATGAAGAATTCGGATATGAAGTGGATGAGTCCTGGATGAAGGATGATGTGCTGACTGAGGAGGATGTAGAAGAGGACAGTACAGATACCATGGAAAATGCAGAAACGGTTGCAGGGAAGAATGGCGAAAAGGAGAAAGGAACCGGGGAAGAATGAATTACACGGAAGCCTTTCTGATGGGAATGCAGAAACTGAAAGAAGCAGAGATTGGCGAGGCACAACTGGATGCAAGGCTTTTGCTGGAAGAGGTATGCGGAACCGATCACAATACGCTGCTTTGTCACGGAGACCGGGAGGTGTCCGAAGAAGAGGAGGAGCAGTACCGGGGGGCGCTGGAGCAGAGAGCAGTTCATGTTCCGTTGCAGCACCTTTTAGGCTATCAGGACTTTATGGGACTGCGCTTTCGGGTAAATGAGCATGTGCTGATTCCGAGACAGGATACTGAGATTCTGGTAGAAGAGGCGATGCGGTATCTGCACGATGGCATGAGGGTTCTGGATCTTTGTACCGGCTCCGGGTGTATTTTGTTAAGTCTTCTTCATTACTCGAATGACTGTGAAGGAACCGGTGTGGATATTTCGAAGGAAGCGTTGCAGGTAGCAGCACAGAATGCGGAAGCACTTGGTATCAAAGCAGATTTTCTGGAAAGTGATCTGTATGAAAAGGTGACCGGGAAGTTTGATCTTCTGGTGTCCAATCCGCCTTATATTGAGAGGGCAGTTATTCCGACACTGATGGAAGAGGTACGGGAATATGATCCGTATATCGCGCTGGATGGAGGAGAGGACGGACTCGACTTTTACCGGCGAATCATCGGTGGGGCGCAGGATTACCTGAAACGGGGTGGACAGATCCTGCTGGAGATCGGAAGTGAACAGGCGAAGGCTGTGAGTGAGCTTCTTCGTGAAGCAGGCTTTAAGGAGATCAATGTCTGTAGGGATTTCGCAGGTCTTGACCGTGTTGTGAGTGCAAGACTACCGATGATGTAACAACCAAGTGGATGAAACAAGGAGTGGAAAGATGTTTGACAAGCTGGAAGATTTATTGAATCACTTTGAAGAAATTATGAGTGAGCTGGCAGAGCCAAATGTAGCAAATAATCAGGAACGTTTCCGTATGCTGATGAAGGAGCAGAGTGATCTGTCTCCGATCGTTGAAGCATACAAGGAATATAAGAAGTCGAAGCAGGATATTGAAGATTCCCTTGCCCTTCTCGATGAAGAAACCGATGAGGATATGAAGGAGATGCTAAAGGAAGAGCTTGCTTCTGCCAAGAAGCGTGTGGAGGAGCTGGAACAGAAGCTGAAAATCCTGCTGCTTCCCAAGGATCCGAATGATGATAAGAATGTTATCGTGGAAATCCGTGCCGGTGCCGGCGGTGATGAGGCAGCGCTTTTTGCGGCAGAGATTTACCGTATGTATGTGCATTATGCAGAAAGCCAGCACTGGAAGGTAGAGCTCCTCAGTGTGGATGAAATCGGAATCGGCGGAATGAAGGAAGTAAACTTCATGATTAACGGACAGGGGGCTTATTCCAGGATGAAATACGAAAGTGGTGTTCATCGTGTACAGCGTGTTCCCGAAACCGAAAGCGGCGGACGTATTCATACCTCGACTATTTCCGTAGCAGTAATGCCCGAGGTGGAAGACGATATCGATATTGTGATTGAGGATAAGGATATCCGTATTGACGTGATGCGTGCGTCCGGTAACGGTGGACAGTGTGTCAATACGACAGACTCGGCGGTTCGTCTGACCCATTACCCGACCGGTATTGTGGTTTACAGCCAGACTGAGAAATCCCAGATCCAGAACAAGGCAAAGGCTTTTGCCATCCTGAAAGCGAAGCTGTACGATATGGAGCAGCAGCAGCGTCATGATGCCGAAGCAGAAATGCGAAGAAGCCAGATCGGTACAGGAGATCGTTCCGAGAAGATCCGTACCTACAACTTCCCGCAGGGACGTGTTACAGATCATCGTATCAACCTTACCTTATATAAGCTGGATAAAATTCTCAATGGTGACATTCAGGAAATCATCGATGCCTGCGTTATTGCTGATCAGACAGCAAAACTCGAGAAAATGAATAATTAATAAAAAGCGGCGGGCTTTGATGGAATGTCATTGACCGCCGTTTTTGAATTTTAGATGGCGAAGGAAAGGCAGGTAGCAGAATGGCATATACAATGGCACATATTCTGATAGCAGAAAAGGTTTTGGAAGATATTAAGATGCCTGTTGATTATTCAACTTATATTGTGGGAGCTATTGCTCCGGATGCAGTCCATGCAAGTCCGAACTACACACGTATCATGAAGGAAAAAAGTCATTTATTTGCAGATGGAGCTATTTGGGGAAAAGTGACGAAGGAAAGCGAGATTCATGATTGGCTTGAAAGTATCAGGATATTTTATATTAGTAATTGTAACAAGTATAATAGGGATTTCTTTTTAGGATATATCGTACATGTACTTACAGATGTCTGTTCGTGCAGACAAATATTTGCACCTTTTTATCATTCAATATCAAAAGAAAGCTTTGATCATAAAATGGAACAATTTAAGGCTGAAAGCTACTGCGTGAATTATTATCTGTATTGTGAGTATTCAAAAGAGAAAAATTTACTACATATTTTACAAAAAGGAAAATCCTGTTCATTGGTTGGCGTATTTGACAATAGCCTGTTGGTAAATCGAATAAAACAACTTTTTGAGTTTGAATTTACACCACGTGATATGAAAGATATTATTCGTAATGAGATTTGCACTATTGATAATACAAATGAATTAATAATGAGTGCTCCCCAAATTATCAAGCAATGGCTTGGGGAAAACAGTACGATCAAATAAGGTGAGATGAATAAAAGAAGTTGAAACGGGACATAATTATGGTATAATTAGACCATGATCAAGGAGGTGCATATTATGCCACAAATAATTCCAATTAAAGATCTGAAGAATACATCGGAGATATCTGAGATGTGTCACAAGACAGATGAGCCAATTTATGTTACTAAAAATGGCTATGGTGATATGGTAATTATGAGCATGGAGATTTATGAGTCAACCATGAGACAGATTGCTATGTACAGAGATATAGAGATCTCCGAAAAGCAAGTAGAAACAGGGAAGGTAAAGGATGCCAGAATGGCACTTGGCGAAACGAGGGCAAAGTATGGTTTATAAATTAAATGTTACAGAGCATGCAGATGAATTGCTTGATAGGTCTGTGTATCATTTGATTTATCGCTTAAAGAATAAGCAGGCAGCTAAACATCTGCTGGATTGTATCAATGCTATTTATGATAGGCTGGAAGTTGAGCCCTTTCAGTTTCCTGAATGCAGAGATGTATATCTTGCTAAGAAAGGGTATCGCGAGGCAGTTGTACCACAGATGAATTATGTTGTCATTTTTGATGTGAGAGCAGATGCTGTAAATATAGTTGGTATTTTTCATCAGTTAGAGAATTACCAAAGTAAACTGTAATATCTTTGATATCTTTGATATGGATGCTCTGGGGGATTCATTTTTTCCTGTAAAGGGGAGCGGAAAGGAAAATCCAAATGATAACATGGATATTTATGACAGGGCTGATTTTATCAGTCATAAGAAGATTGTTTTTGAGTAGTGACAGTAAAGGCTGTGCTGTGCTATAATACATACGGTTTAGTGATAAAATACGCAAGGAAATGAGGTTAGTCATGGTACAGTCAAGAACACATAACTGTGGCCAGCTACGACTCTCGGATGTGGGAGAGAAGGTTACGCTGGTCGGATTTTATGATAATATGCGAAAGGTAAGTAAGAATCTCGGATTCCTGATCTTAAGAGATTTTTACGGAATCACCCAGGTGGTTGTGGAGACCGAAGAGATGATGGACAAGTTAAGCGGCGTCAATAATGAGTCCACGTTATCCATCACCGGAACAGTTCGTGAGCGTTCCAGCAAGAACGGAAACCTTCCTACCGGTGAAATCGAAGTCGTACCGGAAGATATCCAGGTACTTGGCAAGTGCATTTACAATGAACTTCCATTTGAAATTAACAGAAGTAAGGAAGCGGATGAAGCCACCCGTCTGAAATATCGTTATCTGGATCTGCGTAATCCTGCTGTCAAAGAAAAGATTGTTCTTCGAAGCAAGGTTGTTGCAGAACTGCGTCAGAGAATGACCGAGCATGATTTCTTAGAGATCACTACTCCGATTCTGACCTGTTCTTCCCCGGAAGGAGCGAGGGATTATCTGGTTCCATCCCGTAATCACCCGGGTAAGTTTTATGCTTTGCCGCAGGCACCGCAGCAGTTTAAGCAGCTGCTGATGACCTCTGGTTTTGACCGTTACTTCCAGATTGCACCCTGCTTCCGTGATGAGGATGCCAGAGCAGACCGTTCTCCCGGTGAGTTCTATCAGCTCGATATGGAAATGGCATTTGCTTCCCAGGAAGATGTATTTGCGGTTATTGAAGATGTATTACCTCCCGTATTTGCAAAGTACGGTATTTATAAGGAAGCATCCAAAGCACCGTTTGCCAGAATTTCTTACCGTGATGCGTTAGAGAAATATGGTTCCGACAAGCCGGACTTAAGAATTGATCTGGTATTACAGGATGCAACAGAGGTGCTTGCCGATTGTGGATTCGGACCCTTCGAGGGACAGTGTGTGGAAGCCATTGTGGTGGATCAGTTCACAGCAACCCGTAAGGTAATTGACAAGATCTGTGCTGATGTTGAAGTACAGAGTGGTCAGAAGGCTTACTGGTTCAAGCTGGATGAAAACGGCGAACTGGTCGGAGGAATTGCGAAGTTCCTGCAGGAGCGTAAAGAAGCAGTCATCGAAAAGCTCGGCCTTAAGAAGGGTGATTTCGTAGGTCTTACCGCAGGTAAGAAGGGCGATGCTCTTAAGGGAGCCGGTGTATTACGGAAATACCTTGGAATGAACAGCGAAGCACATATGAAGCAGAACTGTTATGAATTCTGCTGGATCGTAGATTTCCCGATGTATGAAATCGGAGAAGAATCCGGAGAACTGGAATTCTGCCACAATCCATTCTCTATGCCGCAGGGCGGTATGGATGCACTGTGCAATGCAGATCCGCTTTCCATTAATGCTTATCAGTATGACCTGGTATGTAACGGTGTTGAATTATCTTCCGGAGCAGTTCGTAACCATGATCCGGAAATTATGGTAAAGGCCTTTGAAATTGTAGGCTTGGGCGAAGATGCAGTGAAAGCAAAATTCCCGGCCATGTATAATGCATTCTGTTACGGAGCGCCTCCGCATGCAGGAATTGCACCGGGTGTAGACCGTATGGTCATGCTGCTTGCCGGTGAGGAGAGCATTCGTGAAATCATCCCGTTCCCGATGAACAAGACGGCACAGGATGTCATGATGGGAGCACCTTCCACCGTAGATGAGAAGCAGCTTCGTGATGTGCATATTAAGGTTGATCTTCCGAAGGAAGAGTAGGTTTATAGAATCAAAGTAATTATTCAGTACAGGTCGAAGCATTTACTGCTGAGACCGTAAGAATATGATTCAGTAATGCAAAATCCCATCGGCGAAGCCGATTTGGAATGGATTTTGCATCGTGACTGTGAGGGGACTGAACAGTTACGAATCAAATAAGGTAAATCTTGGAAAGGGGCAGCTTGGATCTGCCCCTTTCTTATAAATGAAAGGTGTACAATAACAACATTATGTTAACTTATGAAAAAGATCAATTTTATTTTGCACCGATGGAGGGCATCACGGGCTACTTATTTCGGAATGAATTTCACAGGCAGTTTGATACGAACCACGAAATTACGAAATATTTCAGTCCGTTTGTAGCAGCTACGAGAGAGGGGATGACGAAATCGAGAGATCAGAAGGATGTGGATCCCCAGAATAATCAGGGAATTACGCTAGTTCCACAGCTGCTTGGCAATTCCGGAGAGTATGCGATTCCTTATCTGGAAAAATTTGAGGAGCTTGGATACGGGGAAGTGAATCTGAATATCGGATGTCCGTATGGCACGGTGGTTTCCAAGAAAAAGGGTGCAGGACTTCTGGCACAGACGGAGCTTTTAGAGAATTATCTGGAGACGATTTTTGCGTGGAAAGACAGGACAGGAAGTACACTTTCTATTTCAGTGAAAACACGGAGTGGAATGAACCGTCACGAAGAATGGGAAGAGCTTCTGGAGATTTATAATCAGTATCCCTTATCGGAACTGATTCTGCATCCCCGGATCGGGACGGATCTGTATGCGAATCATCCGCAGACACAGGATTTTGCTTATGCCATTTCCCATAGTAAACATACACTCTGCTACAATGGAGATCTTTTTACGAAGGAAGATTTCCGGGAAATGAAACAGCTTTTTCCGGAAAATACCCGGTGGATGTTCGGAAGGGGACTGCTGGTAAACCCGTCCCTGATTCGGGAGATTCAGGGCGGCCCGGCAATTTCGAAGGAAGAATTTCTGACCTATCAAGATAACATAACTAATAATTATGTAAATCAAAAGTGGGGAGATAAGACCGTCCTGTTTAAAATGAAAGAATTATGGAATTACTGGCAGTATCTGTTTGAGCCACAGGATCGTGGAAGCGGGAATTCCGTGGAAGAAAACAGAAGGGAGCCGGAATATTACCTGAAAAAAATCCGCAAGGCGCAGCGGGTTTCCGAGTATGAGAGTGCGGTTCAGGAACTGATCCGTTCCTGTGGACTTACAACAGGGAATGGATTTGGAAGAAGAGGGATCAAATGAAAAATGCATTGATAAAATTAGGAATTGTTTTAAAGAAGGAGATCGTATTTTCGGCAGCATTACTTCTGGCAGCGCTTTCTTCTTTCTTTGTACCGGTTTCCAAAGAATATTTAGGTTATCTTGATTATAGGGTATTGACATTGTTGTTTTGCCTGATGTTTCTGGTGGCAGGATTCCGGAAACAGGGTGTTTTTCGTTATCTGGGCCGGATTCTGATTGGACATGCCGGAAATGAAATGCAGCTGGAAATGGTTCTTGTTTTTTTATGTTTCTTTTTCAGCATGATCATTACCAATGATGTGGCACTCCTTACCTTTGTGCCGTTTACGATGGAAATTCTGGGAAGCATCCGGAAAGAAAAGCATCTGATCGTAGTCATCGTATTACAGACGATTGCAGCAAATTTAGGAAGTATGCTGACACCGATTGGCAATCCGCAGAACCTTTATCTTTATTCGGTTTCTGCATTTTCATTTGGGACGTTTATCCGGTATATGCTGCCGCTGGTGGCAGTGTCCTTTTTGATTTTGCTGGCAGTACTACTTTTTCGGGGCAGGAGGGAGCGTGGAATCAGACTTGAGCCGACAGGTGTATCATTGGAGGAAGAGGACATTCCGATGGAGAAAATAAAGCTCCTTCTTCTGGGAGTCCTGTTTTTGGTCTGCATGGGCACGGTTTTAAGAATCCTTCCGTATGGAATCAGTTTTCTTGCAGTAGTGATCGTTGGACTGATCGCATTCCGGGATCTGTTTGCACAGGTGGATTATTTCCTGCTCGGAACATTTGCCGGATTCTTTATCTTTGTTGGCAATGTGCAGAGAATTCCTTCGGTGAGCCGGTGGATTGCAAGCGTGATGGAGGGGAAAGAGTTCTGGATATCCATTGGCTGTTCCCAGATTATCAGCAATGTTCCGGCTGCCATGCTGCTTTCGGGATTTACGACCGAATATAAGGAGCTGTTGTGGGGTGTGAATATCGGTGGACTCGGTACATTGATTGCATCCCTGGCAAGTCTCATTTCCTATAAGTTTTATGCTTCCGTAAAAGGAGCACAGCGTGGAAAATATATGCTGGTTTTTACCGTATATAATGTGGCTTTTTTACTTCTGCTGTGCCTGTTGGCAACGATGTCAGGAACTGGCAGGTAGGTGGCGGTGATGTTTACTTTTTCTTATCGATCAGAGAGAATCGGTTCAGGTAATGCGAAGCTCCTTCTGCAAAAGGAAGAGTGCTCCGACACTTGGAAGGACCATAAAAGCATTCACGAGATCGGCACATTCCCAGACAAAGCGAAGGGGGAGAATGGCACCGATAAAGATCATCACGAGGTAAGCAAGCTTATAGTAAAGGAAGCCCCTGTTGCCGGTCAGGTAACCGTAAGCCTGCTGTCCCATGTAAGACCAGCCGATCAGTGTGGTTACTGCAAAGGCAGCAAGACACAGGGACAGGAAGGTATTCCCTCCAAACGGCAGACAGGAAAATGCAGCATCGACCAGACTTCCTTCATTTGCGAGAGCAAGGGAATCCGGATGCAGAAGCATATTGGTTACAATGACGAGACCACTTAAGAGACACATGACAACGGTATCCCAGAAGACGGCGGTCATGGAAACATATGCCTGACGCATGGGATTCTGCTCAGAGGTTGCGGCAGCGGTAATGGCAGCTGTTCCGATCCCGGCTTCATTGGTAAAAAGCCCCCGGGCAATTCCGAAACGGGCAGTCAGCATCAGGGAAGAGGCTGCGGCACCGCCTAAGGCTGCTCTTGGTGCAAGGGCATGTTTTACAATAAGGATCATGGCAGGAAGCAGGGCAGCACGGTTAATCCAAAGAAGCAGGACACAGCTTAAGGTATAAAGAATGCCAAGAACCGGAACAATTTTCATGCAGGCATTGGCAATGGAGTGGTTACCTTTCAGGATCACGGAAGCAATCAGCACAACCGTCACAAGGCCGGTGATCCAGGGAGAGATATGGAAGGTAAGCTCCGTCGTCTGGGTTACGGCATTGGTCTGTGTGAAACAGCCGACGAACAGGGCAGCTAAAAATGTTAGAAACGCATAAAATTTTCCAATAGATTTATTATGTAAACCAACTTCCCAGACATACATCGGGCCTCCGTGGTAAGTCCCGGAAGCATCCTGATGACGGAAGCGCACACTTAAAAAGCATTCTGCATAGGAGGTTGCCATACCGAGAACGCCGGTGAGCCAGCACCAGAAGATGGCACCGGGGCCGCCGAGGGCCACGGCAGTCGAAACGCCGACAATATTGCCGGTTCCGAGGGTAGAAGCAAGCGTGGTAGACAAGGTGGCAAAGACAGAGAAGTTTTTGCTTTCCCCGGAAGGTGCGCAGACGGACATACGGATTGCGGATAGGATATGCTTTTGCGGAAGCTTCAATAAAAGTGTAAAATAGATATGAGTTCCGGAAAGCAGAAGGAGCAGCGGACCGCTCCAGAGGAACTGATTGATGTCCTGTACAAAGGAAAACCAAGCATTCATATGAAACTGCCTTTAAATTAGGAAGTTATAGTGCAGTTTATGAGGAGATTACAGATTTATGCCTGAAAGAAAGATAAGAATTCCGATCTGGTTTATTTGCATTGCAGTACTGCTCAATGTAATTGCCAGAGTCAGTCCACAATTTTCACGATATTATGTAAACCATATTTTTCCGCTATGGGTGGAAAGCTATGGAAGAATTACCGGATTATTTTCCTTTTCGGTGGGAGAAATGATGCTTTATCTGGGAGTCGTTCTGGCAGCCGTGTGGATTTTATGGGGGATTTTGGAAGGTGTTATGTATGGGGTAAGGCGTGTGCAAGGCACAAGGTGTGATCAAGCCGAGGAAAAAGAAGCAAAGCAGACACCGTTCCGGAAATATTCCCTGTTTCTCTTATGGGTAGTGGGCATTGTCTGTCTGGTTATGACGCTCAACTGCTTTTTGCTGTATCAGGTGCCGACGATTACGGAACGGAATCTGTTTGTGACACAGAAAGCACAGGAACATACCTATGGTGCTGCGGAGCTTACGGAACTCCGGGATGAGGTGGTGGAAAAGGCGAATGCACTTGCAGGGAAGATGGAGCGGGATGAGAATGGCTACATTGTTTCCGATCTGGATATCGAAGAGACGGCGCGTCAGGAAATGAAGCGTCTTGGAGAAACGTATCCGGAGCTGGCCGGTTATTACCCGAAGCCCAAGAAGTTAAAGACTTCCGCTTTTTTCAGCCAACAGTATATCATGGGGTATTATTTCCCATTTTCGATGGAAGCAAATTATAATACGATGATTTATATTACGAACCAGCCGTCAACGCTGTGCCACGAGCTATCCCATTTGAAAGGATTTATTCTGGAGGATGAGGCGAACTTCATCGGTTATCTGGCCTGTGTGGGATCGGAGGAAGAACTGTTTCAGTATAGTGCTTACTTAAGTGTGATTGCCTATTTGGATGATGATTTTTACCGGGCAGTCGGAGAGGAAGAGTATTGGAAGCATCCGGAAATTTCCGTGCAGATTCGGAAGGACAGCGTTTTTCTGACAAAGGAAGCCTGGGATCAGGTGGAGGAAAAGGCAGTTTTAGAGACCACAAAGGTGCAGCAGGCTTCGTATAATTTCCTGGAAACAACGCTTACGTTAAATGGGGTCGAGGATGGGCTTGACAGCTACAGCCGCGTTGTCCAGTTACTGTTATTGTGGAACGATACGAATACGTAGTATAATAAAATAAGGAGGCAGATTTAATGGACAATATTATTGAATATATCAGAACCTATGGACAGAATACCTTTGCACAGAAGCCGTTTAATGAGGTGGATTCGCTGGTGCTCTGCCAGCTTTCCTATCTGAATTTCCAGCCGTTTGTACCTTCCCTTAAGGAAAAGAAGGAGGCGGTTTCCATACAGAGCATTTTGGAGCAGGACCGTATGGAGGAGCTGCTTGCCGGGTACTGGTATAAGGAACAGAATGAAGAACTGTTCCGTGCGGCTGCTGCTTCGAAGCGGTTTGGTAATATGAAGTTTAATTACCATGAGAACGTGGTTGAAGAGGAAAGGGATACTCAGTTCTCAGCACAGACCTGTTTCCCGGATGAAGGAATCTGCTATGTGGCATATCGTGGAACGGATGCAACGATTGTGGGCTGGAAGGAGGATCTCAATCTGGCGTTGTCAGAGCCTACGCACAGTCAGGAGCTTGCGGTAGAATATCTGAATAAGGTATATTCGAGGGTGAAACAGGACCTTTTTGTGGGAGGACACTCGAAGGGGGGGAATCTGGCTTCTTATGCAGCAATGAACTGTTCGGCAAGGACAAAGAAGCATCTGATCCGGATCTACAATCATGACGGTCCGGGATTCCGGCCGGAGATTTTTGAAAAGTGTGATTACGATTCAGTAAAGGATCGGATGTTTAAGTTCATTCCGAAGTCTTCGATTGTCGGAGTTATCATGGAAACCTGCCAGAACTGTGAAATTATTGAAAGCCGCAGTGTGGGTGCGATGCAGCATAATTCCTTTAACTGGAGAATTGACGGAGATCATTTTGTGAGAGTAGAGGACCGTACCACGGCAAAGAAACTGCAGGATGAGGCATTGAATGAGTGGATTCTGTCCCTGTCACAGGAGCAGGTGCACACCTTTGTGGATACGTTGTACGAGGTGATCAGTGCATCCGGTGCCGGGGATGTGTTTGAAATCGGAGGGGATCTGAAGGGCAGTATCACGCGAAGCTACGAAGCGGCGAAGGATCTGGACGAGGACACCAAGAATGCAGTGCATACCATTCTTCATGCATTGTATGAAATTGCCGGTGAGAAATTCCGCGAGGAATTTAATCTTCGCTGGGAAGAACTGCAGAAGAAGATGGAAAAGAGCAAAAAGAAACTGTCCGCAGACGCTAAAACGTTAAAACGGGCGGCGCAGAAAAAGATTGAGGAAAATGCAAAAGAAAAACAGAGAAAAACTGTTGACAACAAAGGCAAAAATATGTAGAATAGTCTTTGTTCGCAGGAATGGCGGAATTGGCAGACGCGCACGGTTCAGGTCCGTGTGATAGCAATATCATGAGGGTTCAAGTCCCTTTTCCTGCATGACAGAATGACTGGAAAGTTTAAGAATTTAAATTTCTTAAACTTTCCTCTTTTTTTACAATGATACAGAGCGGGTCAGGCAGGGAGTTCATATGAGTATCAGATTAAACAGAAGACAATTTATTCTTTATGCCATTCAACTGGCATTTCCCATTATGATACAGAATTTAATCAGTACACTGGTCAATTCGGCAGATACGATTATGCTTGGGTATGTCAGCCAGACCGCAATGGCTGCGTCATCACTTGCGAACCAGTATACGTTTGTTCTGTTCTGCTTTTATTATGGGCTTGCCATTGGCACAAGTGTCCTGTGTGCGCAGTACTGGGGAAAGGGAGATCATCATACCGTGGAGAGGATCATTGGTCTGGCCTCTAAAATCGTACTTTTGATTTCCCTGTTGTTTTTTGCGGTATCCTTTTTCTTCCCGAAATACATCATGCACCTGTTTACGAATAGTCCGGAAACCATTGCAGAGGGAGTTACCTATCTGCGGGTACTGTCCTTTTCCTTTATTTTTATGGGCTTTGCGCAGATTTTTGTGAGTGCACTGAGAAGTGTCGGTAAGATGGTTTTCCCATCGGTTATTTATGTAGTGTCCCTTCTTGTGAATGTCTGTCTGAACGCAACCTTCATATTTGGATTGTTCGGGATGCCAAAGCTTGGAGTTGTCGGCGTGGCGCTTGGAACTGTAACAGCAAGAGCAGTAGAGGCACTTATGTGCCTCATCTATTCAGCAAAAAGCAAGGAGGTGCGTTTCCGTGTGGAAACGATGTTCCAAAAGTCCGGAGTCCTTTTAAAGGATTTTCTGAAAATCAGTGCACCATCTGTTGTTAATGATCTGGTCTGGGGGCTTGCCGCATCGACATTTACCGTGATTTTAGGCCATATCGGGGATGATATGGTAGCAGCGAATGCGGTAGCTGTGATGGTTGTAAATATGGGGGCGATTGTCTGCCGTGGTTTTGCAAATGCGACCACGATTATTGTCAGTCAGAGTCTTGGAAATAACAAAATCGAAGAAACAAAGGTGTACGCAGGAAGAATGCTGTGGATTACGTTTCTGGTGAGCCTGATTGGGAGTGGAGTGATACTGGCGATCCGTCCTTTTATGCTGCGGTTTTACAGTGACAAGCTGACGGAAACGGCAATTTCCTATCTTGGAATGATTATGATTATGACAACCTGGCGTCTTGTCGGGGAAGCAGTGAATACCTGTCTGATCTGCGGATGCTTCCGCGGAGGCGGGGATGCAAGGTTTGGAATGATTGTGGATACCGTGATGATGTGGTGCGTGGCCGTGCCGCTGATGGCGGTTGCAGCTTATGTGCTAAAGCTTTCGCCTATCTGGGTTTATTTTGTAATGACACTCGATGAGTTTGAAAAGATGCCGATTGTTTTTATCCACTACTTTAAATTTAAATGGCTGAAGAATATTACAAGGGATCAGAAGGAGCTGGAAGCATAGAATGTCCTTGCACTTTTGGCTGTTTGGTTTAAAATAGAAGTTGAAAAAGAAAGCCATTAAATCAATAATGAAAGGAGGAGCTGTTCTTATTTGAGATGGGGCAGCAAAGACAAATGAAATACGAGATAAAAGGTGGTTCCTTTCCAGTCGTTGTATGCGAGCTGGAGAGCGGAGAACAGATGATTACAGAGAAAGGCTCCATGGTTTGGATGAGCCCGAACATGGAAATGCAGACGAGTGGCGGGGGAGTAGGAAAGATGTTCTCCAAGGCTTTTTCAGGAGAGAGTATGTTCCAGAATATTTATACGGCAAAGGGAGATGGAATGATTGCATTTGGTTCCAGCTTTCCGGGAAGGATTCTCCCACTTGAAATTTCTGCCAGCAGGGAGTTCATCCTTCAAAAATCTGCATTTCTTGCAGCAGAGAAGAATGTCGAGCTTTCCATTCATTTTAACAGGAAAGCGGCAGCAGGCTTCTTTGGCGGTGAGGGCTTTATTATGCAGAAGCTGTCCGGATCCGGAATTGCTTTTGCAGAAGTGGACGGAGAGCTGGTGGAATACGAGCTGCAGGCAGGTCAGCAGATAGTCGTTGATACCGGAAATGTGCTCGGCTTTGAGAACAGTGTGACGATGGATATTCAGCAGGTGAAAGGCCTGAAGAACAAGTTCCTCGGAGGAGAGGGCTTTTTCAATACAATTCTGACAGGACCTGGTAAAATCTGGCTGCAGACCATGCCTCTTTATAATGTGGCAATGGCAATTAAGCCTTATATTCCGACAGGAAGCAATTAGAGATACCGTATCCCTGAATTGTTACAAATAATGGTAAATCATGCAACGGCATACTTTTTTTGTCAGACAACAGATTGGAGGAAAATTCTCGTGATGCACAAAAGACATAATGATTTATGGACGATTTCATGTACATGGAATACGCTGATTCTGATTGGGTCAGCCATTCTGATTAACACGGTATCCAGACTTGTTGTCAAGGCGCTGGGTGCACCATTCTGGCTGGACACATTGGGAACATGCCTGGCAGCAGTAATTGGGGGACCGATTGTTGGTATTATTGCTGGGGTAATACAGAATTTTCTGTTTGGATTGTTTTTTCAGTCGATCACTATGGTCTATTTTTTCTGTCAGATTCTGGTAGGATTATTTGTCGGAGTTCTCTTTTATTATGGTACTTTACGTAACTTCAACGGTATCCTGATGACCGGTTTTGTTCTTGGTCTGATGATCTCAATCGTTTGTACACCAATTAATCTGATGCTGAATGGCGGCGCTACGGTGAATGACTGGGGGGATGAGTTGTTTGATGGTGCGGTTTCCAAGGGAATGCCATTGTGGGCAGCAAGCATTTTATCAGAGCTTGTTGTGGAGATACCGGATAAAATATTGACGATTATTTTGACAGCAGTTATTTATAATGCGCTGCCGGAAAAGTGTCTGGACTTTTTAAGAGGGAAAATACCACTTCAAATACGTGGGAAAAGAAAAGATAAGGACACCGATTGAAAAATATATTTGTTGTTGCAGTCATGAAACTTCTATGTCAGGATCACAGTAAAGCATAGAAGTTTTCTATTTACAGAATATCCTTGCACTTTTGGTTACTTTGGTTAAAATAGAAGTTGGATTAAATGAGGAGTTGCTTCATGTTAGGAACGACAAGAGGAAGGATTTTAAATCAATATACACCGGATTATGTACTGTATGATTTAGAGACAACAGGGATTTCCTGTAATTATGATGAAGTGATCGAGCTTTCAGCACTTAAGGTACGTAATGGAGCAGTTGCAGAAGAGTTTTCCAGTCTGGTGAATCCGGGAAGACCGATTCCTTATGCAGCGAGTGCGGTGAATCATATTACAGATGAAATGGTGGCGAAGGCTCCGGGTTTCCGGGAGGTTCTGAGCGCATTTCTTGAATTTGCCGGAGAGGATATTCTGGTTGGACATAATATTCATACGTTCGATATGAAGTTTCTTTACAGGGATTGTGAGCGGTTCTTTGGACAGACGCTTACGAATGATTACATCGATACACTGAAGCTGGCAAGACTTTGTATACCTGAACTTTCCCATCACCGGCTGGGTGATCTGGCAGAGTTTTATGGAATTTCACCGGAAGGTGCACACAGGGCATTGAATGACTGCCGGATGAACCAGCAGATCTTTGAAAAAATGGGTCCGGGGGTAGAGGAAAGTGTAAAGAAACCGGTGAAAGGAAACAGTGCAGTCCGGATTTGTCCGGAATGTGGAGAACCCATGAAAAAGCGCAGCGGAAGATACGGTGCATTCTGGGGCTGCATGGGATATCCCGCATGCCGTCATACAGAGAGACTTCTGTGACATGCACTGCAAGGAGGAAAGGGAGGAATTTGTTTATGAGTCTGATCAAAGGAATTCATCATGTGGCATTAAAATGCTGCGGAGAAGATAAATATCAGGAAACCTTACATTTTTATAAAGAAATTCTGGGAATGAAGAGTTTAAGAACCTGGCCGGCTGGTACGATGCTGGATACAGGCGCTGGTGTGATGGAGATTTTTAATAATGGAGAAGGGCATCCGGAAACCGGAGTGATCCGGCATTTTGCACTGGCAACCTGTGATGTGGATGCCTGTGTAGAAGCGGTAAAAGAAGCCGGATATGAGGTTTTTATCGGACCGAAGGATATCGAGATTGCATCAGAACCGGCATTCCCGGTACGCATTGCCTTTTGCAGGGGACCACTTGGTGAGGAGATCGAATTCTTTCAGGAAAAGGAATAGGAGAGAGACATGATGAGTGAAAAAAAGTTAGTCGCACTGACATTTGATGATGGACCGACCGTGGGAATTACCGACCAGGTGTTGGATGTCCTTGAAGAAAATCAGGTAGTTGCGAGTTTTTTCCTGATTGGACAGCAGATTACGGAAGAGACAGCACCACTTATGAAAAGAGCATATGACATGGGATGCACCATAGAGAACCATTCGCAGACGCATTCGTTTATGCCGAAACTGAGTGAGCAGGAAATTGTGGATGAGATAAAAGAGACATCCGACCGCATTGAAAAGATTGTGGGAGAAAGACCTGAATTCTTCAGGCCACCCTATATTGATTATGACCAGAAAATGTATGATCTCATTGATCTTATCTTTATCAGCGGCTACGGCTGTGAAGACTGGCTGCCGGAGGTCAGTGCAAAGGAGAGGGTAGAGCGTTTACTTAAGGTGGCAAGACCCGGCTTTATAATTCTGCTGCATGACATGGCAGACAATATCCAGACGGTAGAGGCAATCAAAAACCTGATCCCGGAATTGAAGCGTCAGGGCTATGAGTTTGTGACAATCCGTGATATTTTTAAGGAGTGCAGTGTGAGCCCGGAGCACAATGTGGTTTATATGAGCGTGGATGAAGTACGCGAGAATTATCATTAGGAGAAAACAACATGATTAAGAATATTATTTTTGATATTGGTGGTGTACTGATCCGGTTTATGCCGGGAGAAACCATGCGTAAGATTGGAATTCCGGAGGAAAAGATCGAACCGCTGCTTAAGGCTTCGATCTGTTGTAAATGGTGGCAGGAAATGGATCGCGGATTCTTTGAAGAAGAGGAAGTGATGAAGTATATGCAGGAGGATGCACCGGAATATGCACAGGACATTGCGTATTTTATGGAGAATGGGAAGCGTGAGGTTGTGGAGGCCTTTGACTATTCGGCAGAGTGGCTTAAGGGGCTTCAGGAGAGAGGCTATCATACGTATCTTCTGACAAACTATCCGGCTAGCTATTTTGATCTGCACAGCAGGGAAAAGTTCACCTTTATGCCCTATGTGAACGGACAGATTGTTTCCTCCTATGTAGAGATGATTAAGCCGGATCCGAATATTTACCGGATGCTTCTTGATACGTATGATCTGAAGGAAGAGGAATGTGTCTTTATTGATGACCGCAAGGAGAACGTAGAAGCTGCGAAGAAGCTTGGATTCCATGGGATCCGGTTTGAAAGCTATGAACAGGCAGCAGGCGATCTCGAAAATATTTTGTTGACTGGCATGCATCCGGAGAAGCTGCCAGTGGCAGATTTGATGGTGGAGCGAGGCACGAGGAAACCGTAACATATTTTGCAAAATAGTAACAGTTCAGCCATGCAGATTGATGATACCGGGGATTGGACATAAAGAGCATATGTGAACGTTATATGTC
>CAVERH010000015.1:0-56526 GCA_963618065.1 bacterium
CCACCTTCACTTTCCTACTGTCGACCATTCCCTTGGAAAGTAAGACTACCGTCTCAACATTTGCTGTCCACGGGAACTGATCCACGGCAACTGCCTTTTCTACATGATAACCTCTGGCAAGGAACGTCTCAAGGTCACGAGTGAGGCTTGTCGGCTTACAGGAAATATATACAAGCCTTGGAATTCCATAGGCAATGATCTTCGCCAGTGCCTTCGGGTGGATTCCATCTCGCGGTGGATCCAGAATGATCATGTCCGGTTTTTCCGTAATATCATCCAATACTTTCAAGACATCTCCTGCAATAAACTTACAGTTATGTAAACCATTCAATTCTGCATTCTTCTTTGCAGCCTCCACAGCTTCCTCCACGATTTCAACCCCGATTACCTTCTTGGCAACCGGAGCCATAAGCTGTGCAATCGTTCCCGTTCCACTATATAAATCAAAGACAACCTCTTTGTCCTTATTACGTGTCAGATCTCCAACATACTCACGTGCGGTTTCATAAAGTACCTCTGCTCCGAGAGAATTGGTCTGAAAAAAGGAAAACGTGGAAATCTTAAATTTCAGCCCCAACAATTCCTCCTCGATATATTCCTGTCCATAAAGCACTCTGGTTTCATCACTCTGCACCACATCTGCCACAGAATCGTTGATAATATGCAGGATTCCCGTCATAGTACCATACAGTTTCATGGAAAGAAGCTTCTCTTTCCATTCCTCCACAAGCTTCTCATGTTCCTGTCTTACATAAGCAGTATTCAATGAAGAATCCATATTCTTCTGCTCTATACTATTTTGATTTTCTAAATGAGCTTCACAAGTATATACTTTCCCTCCCGGAACATTAAAAATTCCCTCCGAGGTTGTCACAAGCGCAACCAAAATCTGACCTGTCTTTTTTGCTTTACGAACGAGCAGATGCCGTAGGAAGCCTTCATGGCGCAGGCGGTGATAAAAACTGCAATCCTTGAAATGTTCCTGCGTCATTACAAGAATTTTTCGATAATCTTCGTCTACAATCTGGCAGTCAGATACTGAAACAATATCATAAAAGCTGCCTCTCTTATGCATCCCCAAGCTTAACGGACCATCCTTGTAGGCATCTCCAAAAGAAAACTCCATCTTGTTACGGTATTCATACTGTACCGGACTTCCTTTGATCCCCTGAAACTCCCATTCTTCCTCCTGACGATCAAGGACACTGTCCAGAAGTTTTTTCACCTGAGTCTCCTTAATGGCAAGTTGCTCTTCATAGGGAATGGAAATATATGTGCATCCACCACACTCTCCGAAATGAGGACAGGGACTTTCTATTTCCAATAAAGACTTCTGATCCACACTGAGCACTCTTCCTTCCGCTTTTTTGTTGCGGTTTTTCTGAACCACCAGTGTGATTTTCTGACCGGGAAGCACATTCTTTACTGTGCAGATTCCCTCTGCTGTATTCACAATCCCCTTATTCGGGAAATCCACTCTCTCTACCACTCCTTCAATGATCTGTCCCTTTTTCATATCCTGATTCCTCTCTTATTTATATACCCAGTGTTTCTGTCTTCCTTGGGTTTTTATTTGACTTTTTTCTTATATACCCAATACTTTTTGCTTCCTTGGGTTTCTATTAAACTTTTCTTCTCATATACCCACTATTTTTCTCTTCACTGGATTTCTACTAAACTTTTCTTCTCATATACCCACTATTTTTTCTTCACTGGGTTTTTATTATATTTTTCTTTCCATATACCCAGTATTTCTTTTTCTTCCGGTTTTTTTCAAGTTTTTTCTTTCTCTATACCCAACACTGCCCTCTCCCGTGGGCTATTTTAAAACTTTTCTTCTTCCATGCCCAATATAACAAATACCGTAACTATTCAGAACTCCATTCGCAAAACCGCTGTTTCATCTTCGACTCGCTTTCACTAAATGCTCTACGCAAAAAGGGATGTGCACCGGCACATCCCGACATTAAATGATCACTTTCCTTATATAGTTTATTCGTAACTATTCAGAACAGGTCGAAGCATTTGCTGCTGAGACCGTAAGAACATGATTCAGTAATGCAAAATCCCATCGGCGAAGCCGATTTGGAATGGATTTTGCAACGTAACTGTGAAGGTACTGAACAGTTACGTTTATTCTTCAGAACCTGCAAGGTCTTCCTTCTCAACATCATCCTTCCAGTCCTTTGCGGGCTGCTCTTCCTTATCCTCGTCCTCCTCATCAAAGAAGTCATCATCAAATTCATCATCGAAATCATCGTCAAAATCCTCGAGATAATCCGGTACGAGATAACGATATACGCCATAGCAGATTGCTGCTACCACAACGATCACACCAACAACTGCGAAGATACACAGAAGCACATTCTTGCTTTTCTTCTTTTCTTCTTCCTTATGTGCCAGAAAATCCTTTAAATCATTGAGGTCTCTGACATTCTTTAAATCTCTGATATCATACTGCTTCAGCATAGCTGCGATCTCTTCTATCTTATTCATATTCTCACCCTGTCCTTTCCTGTATTGCTATTCTTTCACCAATCCGGCAGATCATTACCAGTCTAGTCTTTCCAGAGACAAAAATTCCTATTCTGGTGTGCTCTTGTTATTAGATAATATATCATTTCATCCCTATTTTAACAACAGTCATTTTCCAAAATCTGTACAAATAATTAGCCATGCAGAAATGATTGTACAAGATGACCGTGGGAGCTTGCTCACAAAGGGCATTTTGTATCATCATTTTCATAGATCATAGCCAATCACAATTTTTCAAGCTTTGCAAAGGCCGCATACATGATCTTCTGTCCTGTGTCGTCAAAATCAACCGTCACCTTATAATCCCTCGGTCCCGGCTCTATGTCTGTCACATAGCCTTCTCCGTACTTCACATGCTTAACACGGTCTCCGATATCATAGTCCGGCTTACCGCCCTTTACGGCTTCGGAACCCTTGGAAATTCCCAGTGCCCCGAAGGATCCCATTCCGGTAGAAGCAAGGTACGGCTTTTTCGGAGCAGAAATCGTGCGTGAGGATTTACCTTCCACAATCGGCTGATACTTGGGAGCAGGCGGCTTATTATCCATCAGCTCCGGTGGAATTTCTTTGACAAAGCGGCTGACCGCATTCATCTGTGTTTCACCGCGTACCATACGCATTTTGGCATAACACAGTGTCAGATCGTCTTTCGCTCTGGTGATTCCCACATAGGCAAGACGGCGTTCCTCTTCGATCTCTGCCGGATCATCAGAGGCAATCGTCATATAGCTTGGGAAAATGCCATCCTCCATACCGGCAAGATACACGTGCGAAAACTCCAGTCCCTTTGCACTGTGCAGTGTCATCAGCAGCACACGGTTATCATCCTCGGCAAGCCGGTCAATATCGGCTACCAGCGCCACTTCCTCCAGAAATGCACTTAAGGTCGGCTCATCATTGGCATCTTCATATGCAACGATTTTATTAATGAATTCATCGATGTTATCAATCCGGCTCTGTGCCTCGATCTCATCATCGACATCCATTTCATTGATATAATTCGTCGTATCCAGAATATCATGCATCAATTCCTTCAGGCTATAATAGGAAAGCCGGCTGCGGAATACCTGAATCATATTGACGAAAGGTCGGATCTTCGCTTCTGCTTTACCAAGTCCCTGAATCTCATCGGCATGACACAGTGCCTCGTAAAAACTGATTTCATGTATCTGCGCATAATCATCCACTTTGGCAATGGTCGCTGCACCGATTCCACGCTTTGGCACATTGATGATACGTTTTACGGCCAGATCATCCCGGGCATTGTCAACTGTCTTTAAATACGAAAGGAGATCTTTGATTTCTCTTCTGGCATAAAAGTTCGTTCCGCCAACCACATCATAGGGAATACCTTCTACCACAAAACGTTCTTCCAGGAGACGCGCCTGTGCATTTGTCCGGAAAAGAACTGCACATTCTCCGGCCTCCACAATGCCATCCTTGATCTTCCGGCTGATATCATCTGCAATAAATTCAGCTTCCTCATACGCATTGTCAAACTGGCGGTAATGAATCCGGTTCCCGGCTCCCTTGTCTGTCCAGAGCGTCTTGCTCTTGCGCCCCACATTATTCCGGATGACGGCATTCGCTGCATCCAGTACATTCTGCGTGGAACGGTAATTCTGCTCCAGGCGGATCACAACCGCCTCCGGATAATATTTTTCAAAATCCAGAATATTCCGGATATTGGCTCCACGGAATTTATAAATGGACTGGTCATCATCACCAACCACACAGATGTTGCGTGACCCTTCTGCCAGCAGACGGACCAACTGGAACTGTGCCGTATTCGTATCCTGATATTCATCCACCATGATATACCGGAACCGCTTCTGATAGTATTCCAGCACATCCGGACATGCTTTGAACAGTTCCACCGCATTCATAATGAGATCATCAAAATCCATCGCATTGTTCTTCTTGAGAATATTCTGATATTCCCGGTAAGCAGCTGCCACCCTCTGCTTTCGGAAGTCCCCAATGGCCTGCGTTTCGTATTCCTGCACACCCACAAGTTCGTTTTTCGCAGAAGAAATGGCAGACAGAATCGCCCTCTCCTTCATCTGCTTCGTATCGATCTGTAAATGCTTGCAGACATCCTTCATGACCGATTTCTGATCATCCGTATCATAAATAGTGAAATTATTATCGTATCCCAGGCGGTCTGCAAAACGGCGCAGAATCCGCACACAGGTCGAATGAAAGGTGGTGACCCAGATGCTTTCTGCTCCCATTCCTACGAGCCGCTCCACACGCTCCTTCATCTCACCGGCCGCCTTATTGGTAAACGTAATCGCCATGATCTGATAAGAATTCACTCCCAGTTCATCAATCAGATAGGAAATGCGGTGTGTCAGCACCCGCGTTTTCCCGGAGCCTGCGCCTGCCAGTAAAAGTACAGGCCCCTCTGTAGTAAACACGCCCTTTTTCTGTTCTTCATTTAAGCTATCATAAATGCTCATTCGACCTACACCTCTTCAATGTTACTGAATGTCCATGCATAGATGTTCAATTCCACAATCGGAGTTCCGCAATACTCGCACACCTTACTTCCCAGCATGGAAATGGGTGCTCCGCAGTTCGGACAGTTTAAGCCCAGAGACAGATCAGTTTCCTTTTTGACCAGCTCCCGATCCTGTATATAAATCACATCCACGTTATATTTCGTCTGTGTATAAAGCTGTGCATTTCCTGCAAGAAGCTTCCCGCTTCTGTCCGTCCTGGTATATAAGCTCTGTAATGAGCTCTGGAATGTCACAATACAGCGTCCGTTCCGTTTTCTGTAATTTGCAATTTCTGTGCGGTGGATCTTAATATCCCGATAAGTTTCCTTTACTTCCTGTTCCCGAAGCATGGCAAGCTTCATGGAAAGATGATCCTTCAATTCCTGTCCACCCTCTTTTAAAAGCGACGGATTCATGGAGCTGATGGCTAACAGATAAGAAGTCAGGGCATTTTCTGCCCTGACTTTCATTTCATCATATTGAAATTCAGGAAAATCCTTCTTGATCCTGGGAAGGTAAAGACTGGTCATTCCTGCAACAGACTTCGGTGTCGTGGAATTCTCTATTTCCATCTGACGGAAGCCTTCTAAAATATTCTCTGTTCCAAATGCCTGTTGCGAAATCGACCGTACCTTCCTGTAGATTTTCATTCCGACAACTGCTGCCGCAATGAAAATCCCTAAAAAGACAACCGCACTAAATGTAAGACCTAATACATTTAATGACATTTTATCTCCTTTCCGAAGAATTCCGGTTTTAGTTCATCAGATAGTAAATGAGGGCAATGGCTGCGATACATCCGAGAACAGTGATGATAACCTTTGGAATGGAAATCGGGGTCTTACCGGCTACCTTGCCCGTCTGTCCGTTCACCATAAAGTTATAAACCTTATCCTTGTATTTATAGCTGGAAAGCCATACCGGAAGCAACAGATATTTGTATGTCAGATCCGTAAAGGTACTGCTTACCTGAATGTTCCTCGTGCTGTCTGCATCATGTTCATCACGGATCTTACGGTCAATCGACGTCTTGATCTTACGATTGATGCTCTGCTTCGCAATTTCCCATCCTTCTTTAAAACCAATTGCATATCTCTCTGCGGCAAAGCCTGCCACATACTCCGGCTTATATGCCTTATTGTCTGCTGTATTGAACGGTTCAATTCCTGCAAGCATGGAACGGTTCTGGTTGGTTGTTGCACACACCAGCTCATCATCAAAAAACTCCTTGTGATGTCCCGAGCAGTGATACCAGTCTGTCACCGTTTTCTTCTCTCCATTTTCCTCAACGGTCCGATCCTTTCCGTACTCTGCCCGATATGTAGAATCCGTCTGTGCATCAAATGTCCAGTACGGAAGATAAACTCCTTTAAAATGCTTGGCTTTCGCACTTTCCTTAGCCAGCTTCGGGCAAAAGAACTTTTTCCTTATCCAGCTCTGGAACAGCTCTGCTGCCTGCTTATCTGAATACTGGAAGGGAACAACACCTCCCGGAGCCATCGTATTCTGGTCAGCGGCTTCCATTACCTGATTCGAACCGCAAAACGGACAGACTGCAGAAATCTCCAGTGCATCATAAACCGATTCTGCACCGCACGCTTTACAAATGACGGTTTTCTTCTCTGCGCCCCAATTGCAGTTTTCTGTGTTTTCTGCAGTATCAAACGAAAGTTCTTCCGCTATCTGAGGCTCATCCTCTTTAGCTGCAATGGACTGTGTATGTCCACAGTAAGGACAAAGCAAGCCGCCTGTTTTGGGGTCAAAATCCATGACTCCGCCACAACTCGGACACTTTTTGTCCGTTTCTTCCATTGTAGATACTGTTCTTGCATCTAAAGCTGTGTCAAATCCACTCACGTATCACCACCTCCATCAACATAATCTTCCCACTAATAGTTTATATTACTGCTGAACATCATTATCGTCGAATGGATCTCCGCATTCCGGACAGAACTTCGGAGGATTCTTCGGATCTTCCGGCTCCCATCCACATTTATCACACTTGTAAAGCGGTTCGCCAGCCGGCTTCTTAGCTCCACATTCGGAACAGAATTTTCCCTTATTGACTGCGCCACAGGAACATACCCAGCCGTCTGCCGCAACAGGCTTGGGTGCACCACACTCTGCACAGAACTTACCGGTATTTCCGGTCTTTCCGCAGGAGCAGTTCCATGTATTTGCTTCCGATGCAGGAGCTGCTGCAGCAGGTGCTGCGTTCTGTGCTGCCTGCGGTGCTGCATTCTGCGTCGGTGCCTGATTGGAAGCCCCTCCCATTGCGAACAGATTCTGTGCATTCATACCACCTGCCATATTCGCCATGTTCATACCGGCAAATGCCATCATCGGTCCGGCAGAGGTATTGGAAGCTGCTGCCTTCATTGCTTCTGCCTGCGCACCGGCAAGTGTTGCTGCTGCCATGTTAGGATTGCGTAATACTGCATTCTTCTGAAGCTCTTTGATCATTGCCTCGTCTTCTTCGGAGGCCTTCATAGTATTAATACCGAAGGAAACAATTTCGATACCACGAAGCTGTGCCCACTTTTCAGACAGAACCTCATTCAATGCATCTGCAAGCTCCATGGTATGTGCCGGTACTGCGCTGTAACGGATTCCCATTGCGGAAATCTTCGCAAATGCAGGCTGTAAAGCGGTCATCAGCTCGGTCTTTAACTGGCTGTCAATCTCACTTCTCTCATAATCACTTACAACATTACCGCACACATTGGTATAGAAAAGAATCGGGTCGGTAATGTGATAAGAATATTCCCCGTTGCAGCGGATGGAAATATCAATATCCAGTCCAATGTTCTGATCTACCACGCGGAACGGTACCGGATTGGCTGTTCCGTATTTATTGCCCATAATCTCCTTTGTATTAAAGAAGTAAACTCTCTGATCCTTGGCTGTTTCCCCTCCAAATGCAATACGTCTTCCAAGGGTAGTGAAGGTTTTCTTCAGATTCTCTCCCAGATTTCCACAGAAAATACTTGGTTCTGATGAGGTATCATACTTAAACTCTCCTGCTTCCGCACATAGCTCCACAACCTTCCCCTGATCTACGATAATCATACACTGTCCCTCATTGACAGCAATGACCGATCCGTTTGAAATAATGTTGTCTTCACCTTTATTATTGCCGGCTCCGCGTCCCTTCTGACGCTTCTGTCCCTTAGTAACCAGAACATCTGCATCCAAAGAATCACAGTAGAAGTACTCCTCCCACTGATCTGCAACCACGCCGCCAACAGCGCTTGTTACTGCTTTAATTAATCCCATACATTTTCCCTCCATCTTTTCTGGGCCGATTCCCTTTGCTACCATTATACATATTTTGTCGAGTGCTGTCTACCGCTTTCCCCTTCACACGTGTCACCCTTTTTCCCCGATATCATACTATAAATTATCGATAACTATTCAGAACTCCATTCGCAAAACCGCTGTTTCACAGCTTATGTTTTGCTCATGTAGTTACTTCGCCATATAAAATCTGTCAAATAGGCTCCGAAATGCAAGCCCTCCGATCCTATTTATCCAGATTTTGCATGGCTCTGAATAGTTACAAATTATCAATAAAATTGCTCCTTTTCGAGCGCTCTTATTATGGAGGTTTTATGAAAAAAAGAAAAACGTTGCCCTTTGTGCTGCTCCTTGTTCTGTCACTGCTTCTTGCGCTCCCCGGATGCAGCAGTTCTTCTCCTGCCACTTCCGGCGAGTCTTCATTGAAAAGCGTCACCTTAAATGAAGTGGCTCATTCCATCTTCTATGCGCCGATGTATGTTGCCATCGAGGAAGGTTATTTTGCCGACGAAGGTCTTGATGTGACACTGGTCACCGGCTTCGGTGCCGACAAAACCATGACCGCAGTTCTGACCGATGAAGCGGACATCGGTTTTATGGGAAGCGAGTCCACAATCTATACCTATGCAGGTGGGGCTTCCGATTATGTGGTAAATTTTGCGCAGCTTACCCAGCGGGCCGGAAACTTTCTGGTTTCCAGAGAACCGATTGAGGATTTCCAATGGGAAATGTTAGAGGGAAAGACCGTTCTTGGCGGTCGTGCCGGCGGTATGCCCGAGATGGTATTTGAATACATTCTGAAAAAGAATAACATGGATCCGAAAAGTGATCTTTCGATCGACCAGTCGATTGATTTTGGTTCTACCGCTGCTGCCTTTTCCGGCGGTCAGGGGGATTTCTCAGTAGAGTTTGAGCCGCACGCCACCTCTCTGGAAGAAAAGGGCGACGGCTACGTCGTTGCTTCCTTAGGCAAAAGCTCCGGCTATGTTCCTTACACGGCGTTCAGCGCAAAGAAAAGCTATATCGAAAATAATCCTGAAGTGATACAGTCCTTTACCAATGCGCTGCAAAAAGGCATGGACTATGTGGGCAGCCATACTCCGGAAGAAATCGCTGCTGTCATTGCTCCACAGTTTGACGGCACCGAACTGCAGACCATCACCACCATCGTTTCCCGGTATGCCGCACAGGATACCTGGAAGGAAAATCTGATTTTTGAAGAGGATTCCTTCATGCTCCTGCAGAATATCCTGGAAGAAGCCGGTGAGCTTCCGGAACGTGTTCCTTATGAAGATCTTGTAACCACAGAATTTGCCGAGCAGGCCATAAAATAAAAGTCCCAGGCTTCTTCTGTGTGCATCTGCCACATGTGCCCTGATGGTGAAATATCAAGTTTCCATAAAGTATTTCACCATTGAGGTACTTTGCTGCCTTTTAGTTTACAAGATTTCAATTACCGGCTGCCTTAACAACTAACTCACACCAATGACAATACCGATTACGATCACGGCTGCACAGAACAGCTTGTAACCGACATTCTTTTCTTTGAAAATGAATTTACCGGCAAGAATGGTTACCACACAGCCACTCTGTTTCAATAACGTCATAACGGTAATCCGGCTGTCCGGTATGCCATTGGCTATAAACAGTGCTTTATCCGCAATGACAAATAAAATGGCAAGCAGCCAGATCCAGCTGTTCTTCCAGACTTCCTTCCGGATTCTGGTATGGCTGCACAGAATATAAATCAGATAATACAGCACCAGAAACAGCATATACCAGAACTGCAGCTGGGAGCTGTTGATATTTTTCATCAGGAGCTTATCCATAAGCCCCGAAACTGCATTGAGCATGCAGGAGGCAAAAGCAAACAGAACCAGGAGCACAGAGGTTTCATTTCCGGACTGCTGTACGATGGCAGAGCCATCTGTCACTGCTGCTGTAGTATCCACTGCCTGATCGGCCTGACCGGTGGCTGTCTGATCACTATATCCTTTCATCTGCTTTCTTTGCAGACTCTCCTGTAATTTTTTTAACAGACCGGAAGGTTTAAACTTTAGCAATAACAGTCCCGCACTGACAAAGACAAGTCCGATCACCTGATGCGTATTCAGCGTCTCCTGCAGCACCACAACCCCTAAAAGCGTAGCAAACAATACTCTCGATAAGTCAAGCACTCCATACAGGCTGATCGGCATTTTCTTGATCGCCTTAAAGCTGCAGATCCATGCAAGGAAAATCACAAAGGATTTCACTGCAATCCAGAAATAATATTTCGGTTCAAGTCCCATCGCCGCAGGTGCCTGTGGAGTTACAAACAGGAACCCCAGCAGGGTGTAAATAAACAGCACTTCGATTACGCTGCTTTTCGTCAGTGCTTTCTTCTTTACAATTTCTCGTGCTCCTTTTAAGACCCCATATATTAAAACAAGTAACATCCACATCTCTTTTGTCCTCCAGACCGTAACCACTTATAGTTACTGTTCACTCGCTCCAGTAACAATTTATATCCTGTCTTAGTACCTTTTGTCTATAGGCATTGTGTACAAAACTATTCAATGCTATAATTTATCTATCGAATATTTGGAGGGTTATCTTATGGGTATTTTTATTGATCAGACAGGGTATCTCCCTGTATCCCGGAAAGTGGCAACCACCACATTCCCCTGTAATTTCCAGTTAATTGACAGCACAACACAGCATGCCGTTTACGATGGAGTAAGCACCGATTCCGGCATGGATGAAAGCGCCGGAGAACATGTTTATCAGCTTGATTTTTCAAAGGTAACCACTCCCGGAAGCTACTATGTTCTTGCCGGGAATGGGGAACGTTCCCACACCTTTTCCATCGGAACCAACGTTTACGAACAGCTCCAGCTTGATCTGATGAAATGTCTTTACTTCCAGCGCTGCGGCTGTGCACTCACCAGCGAATATGCCGGTGAATATACACATGCAGCCTGCCATACGGAGGATGCAATTTTCCTTCAGGATTACATGAACAAAACACCGAATCCGCCGCACTTTGATATGACCGGCGGCTGGCATGATGCCGGGGATTTCGGACGTTATATTTCCCCCGCAGCCGTTGCTGTCGGACATTTACTGTATGGCTACGAGCTTTTCCCTGAAAGCTTTAAGGCTTCCCTGCATATTCCGGAATCCGGTAATGCGATTCCGGACATCTTAAACGAATGTCTCTATGAATTAAAGT
The DNA here is from genome assembly GCA_963618065.1 of bacterium. GTDB lineage: Bacteria > Bacillota > Clostridia > Lachnospirales > Lachnospiraceae > Suilimivivens. The sequence goes on from CAVERH010000015.1 coordinate 11,551, forward strand.
GGATGCTCAAAATGCAGGCAGACAATGGCGGCGCTTATCACAAGCTCACCTCCTTTGTCCATGCAGACTTCCTGATGCCGGAGGAGGATAAGCTTCCTTTCCTGATCTATCCGATTTCCACCATGGCAACTGCGGATTTTGCGGCCTCCATGGCACTGGCCTCCAGAGTCTATGCCCCTTTTGACAAGGCATTTTCTAAACAGGCTCTCGAAGCCTCCCGCAAAGCCTTTGCCTATATGGAAAGCCATCCTTATATCGGCTTCCACAATCCGGAAGGAAGCAACACCGGGGAATATGATGATGACTGTGACATCGACGAGCGTCTCTGGGCATGCGCCGAACTGCTTCGTACGGATGCAGAACACCGGGATACCTACTTAAAGGCTTTTGAAAAATACTCTTCCATGAACAATCCGGAAGTCAGCAAAACCGATTTTGGCTGGACCGATGTTTCGGGCATGGCAACCTTATGTCTGCTTACGGATCCGGAAAATACCTGTGGAATTTCCCTGAAAAAGGAATATGAACAGCTTATGTTTACCGAGGCCGACCGGCTCGTAGAACTGCAGAAAATTTCCGGCTTTGAACTTTCAATGAAACCGGAAGATTTCGTATGGGGAAGCAACATGGTTGTCTGCAACCGCTCCATGCTGCTTATTCTGGCCTCCCTTTGCAGTGAGGGAGAAACCGCTTCCCGATATCGCGATGCTGCGTTAAACCAGCTTCATTATCTGCTTGGCCGTAACGCACTCAATATCAGCTATGTGACCGGGGAAGGCGAACATGCTTTTAAAAATCCCCACAACCGTCCGACCGCATGTGATGGAATTGATCTCCCGATGCCCGGCTGGGTAAGCGGCGGTCCTTTTAAAACACCGTGTGATCCGGCTGCCATTGCAGCTGTTCCTGCCGGTACTGCTCCGATGAAATGTTATGTCGATGATGTCGGAAGCTATTCCACGAACGAAATTACCATTTATTGGAATTCCCCTGCCGTATTTATGACTGCATTTTTTAACCGGACAATTTCAAAACAGCTTCACTAAATGCTCTACATATACCTGCTGCACTAAATTCGTACTTCGCTTCGCTTGTTCTCATTAAGTGCACAGGTATCGTTCGTACTAAGCTCAGACTTCTCCTTCGGATCGTCTTCACTAAATGCTCTACATATACCTGCTGCACTAAATTCGTACTTCGCTTCGCTTATTCTCATTAAGTGCACAGGTATCGTTCGTACTAAGTTCAGACTTCTCCTTCGGATCGTCTTCACTAAGTACTCTACATATAAATAAGGCGCTGCGGACTGCAGCGCCTTACTTATTAATGCTTTGTTTTTATTTGTCTTATTTTTCTTTCACTGATTTCTCTTTGACCGGCTTTTCCTTTGCCGCCTTTCCGTTCTCCGGCTCCTGCTTCTGCGTCGCATCCTGGAAATTATCTACCAGCTTTTCCAACAAAAGCTTCTTCACATACACATCGTATCCCAACATAAAGATAAAGGAAAATAACTGTAAAATCTCCTGATCCTCCTCCGGCACGTCAGTAAAGGTATTTTTCGACATCGCAAACTTTTCAATAATATCTTTCTTAAGACCTGCAATCTGCTCCTCTTCCATGCCAAATACCTCTTCGTAGATACTGGAAAGATTCGGCTCACTGGTCTTCTGGAAGTAACGATCTGCAAGCGGATTCAATAAGGTCTGGATATCATTGATTGAAAGCATTCCCTTACAGTAATAAATAAAAATCAGTATCAGGATATGTTCTTTACTGTACTTCTTCTTAACCGGCGGCGGTAAAAGATCGTTCTTCGCATAATTGTTAATCATGGTCTTCGTCAGAATCTTATCTTCATCCGGCTTACGGGTTGTCGGCTTCAGCTTGCGATCCATAAAGGTCGTCACCTGATCCATATATAAATCAATATTGGGAATATCTTCGAGTTTAATGCTCTCGATTCTCCCGATACTTTCTAATATACTGTTTAATAAATCGTCCTTATCGATTGTCATGGTATCTGCTTCCTTCCAAATACTTACCTGCCAAAACAAATGCCTCCTTCGGAGTCGCTTGTTTTCTCTGCTTGGTATAAGCTCACATGCCCGTGCTCCGCACTCCCTGTCTGTCTTCGCCAGACGCATGTTCGCTAATGGGTGCTGAAAAACAAATGCCTCCTTCGGAGTCGCTTGTTTTTCTCTGCACTCATTATATAGTATTTGAAACTACATGGCAAGTCTTCATTTACCACAATATATTTTGATTTTCCAGTGGACTTTAAAACTTTAGTATGTTAAAATATTACTGTGTGAATATAACAATGCGAAATGCGTTCACGTTCATTTAATGGAGGTGTCTCATGAATAAGAAAATACAGACGGAAGCAGTCGATCATTTATTTGAAGCCATTCTTTCTCTTAAGAACAAGGAAGAATGCTACAGCTTTTTCGAAGATCTCTGCACGGTTAACGAACTGCTCTCTCTTTCCCAGCGTTACGAGGTAGCATCCATGCTGAAGGATCACAAGACATACCTTGAAATTGCAGATAAAACCGGAGCATCCACGGCCACGATCAGTCGGGTAAACCGTTCCTTAAACTACGGAAACGATGGATACGAGCTCGTATTCTCTCGATTACATCAGAACTGATAGCGCTTTATAATAAATGGGTAAGCCCTGCGGCTTACCCATTTATTTCAATTAACGTCATCGGATCAATATATTCTTCATTCTGTGTGATTTCATAGCCAAGCTCCGTGTTATCTTCTCCTACCGTAAACAGAATATATCCCTTGCCCAGCGTCTCGCCGGTCTTTACAAGCGGTGTTCCATTATTCCGGTAAATGGACTGATACCCATTTCCATGGTCAATCACAATTTTATTTCCATATTGCTCATCGGCATCAATGCTGAGTACGACTCCCGTACCGGTCGATACGATATTCACTCCATCCGCAGCCGTAAACTCTAACATGGGATGTTCTTCCGAATCTGTGGTTTCTTCCATCGTGGCGGTTCCGCTTAACGGAAAGCCCTTCGGCATTGCGTTCTCACTTTCTTCCTGTGAAATCGCATCCTCCGTTGCCATTTTCTTGCTGACGGTTTCACTTAAAACAGTAATCTTACTGTTCAGGGTTGCATTCTCTACCGTGAGGGATTCGTTCTCATCTGTGAGCGTATTAATCTGGCTGATCTGGCTGATCATTTCCTGATGCATATTTTGAAGTGCGATCGAGTCATAAATCAACCGGCATACCACCAGTACAATCACTAAAAACAATGCAATACCTGCCAGTTCAATTGCCGTTGATCCGATATGATGCTGACGGATAACTCCGTCCTCTTTCTCTGTCACCAGCAAAAGGAAGAATTTGCTTTTACGTCTCTTTTTTTCCTTCGCAGGCTCCGTTTCCGCTTTTACCTCGGAAGCTTCTTTCGCTTCTTCGGTCTGTGCCGTCGTCACCTGCCCACTTTCGGTCTTTTCAACCTTCGTTTCCTCGACTTTGGATTGTTCCATTTTCATACACCTCCGGTCAATTAGGGACATTCTAACACAATTTTCCAAATCGCACAACTATTACGTTACTGTTCACTCGTACCTCGTTCCAGTAACGCTTCGCAGGCTCATTTGAAGTTTTGCTTCGCAAAAGGAGCCTGCTCTACTCAAATCATGTTCTTACGCAGCTTGACAGGAAGTGTCCGGCTGCTGTGCGAACTGTAACAACTATTACCATTTCGTGCAAAGAAATTCCTTTACATTTAGGGCTTCCTGTGCTATTCTGAACTTGTTACAAATTACTGTAACGACACTATATATTTTTAATTTTCTTGGAGGTATCTACAATGAACAAAGGTACAGTTAAGTGGTTTAACAACCAAAAAGGTTACGGATTCATCTCTGATGAGTCAGGCAATGACGTTTTCGTACATTACTCAGGATTAAACATGGAAGGCTTCAAGTCTCTTGAAGAAGGAGCTGCTGTAGAATTCGACGTAGTAAATGGCGAAAAAGGACCTCAGGCTGTAAACGTAACAAAGTTATAATTCTTCGGAGTCATAACGATTTATTTAATTCAGTAACACGATGTGCCTGTTCTTAAATATAACTATTTAGAATTTGCTATTGTTTTAAGGAATTAAAGAAAACCCCATCGCAACCGATGGGGTTTTTCGTTGCCTTGCAGTTGATGCAAAATATTACTTTAAAATATTTAAGGAGAACAACTTTTATGAAACGAGAATCTTTTAAGTCCCGGCTTGGCTTTCTGCTGGTCAGTGCCGGATGTGCAATCGGTATTGGAAACGTCTGGCGTTTTCCCTTTATAACGGGTCAGAACGGCGGAGGACTTTTCGTACTTATATACTTGGTATTTTTAGTAATTATGGGACTTCCTGTCCTCACGATGGAGCTGGCTGTCGGGCGTGCCAGCCGCAAGAGTGCTGTCCTCGGATATAAGGCTCTCGAAAAACCCGGAAGCAAATGGCATATTCATGGATGGTTTGCCATATTCGGCTGCTATATGCTGATGATGTACTACACCACCGTCTCCGGATGGATGATTTCCTATTGCTTCAAATTTGCAACCGGAACCTTTGTGTCCGGAATGACAACGGAGGCTTCAAGTGCAGTGTTTAGTAATCTCCTTGCTGATCCGGTTGAGATGGGACTCTGGATGGTTATTACTGTCGTTGCCGGTTTCCTGATCTGCAGCCGCGGTCTTCAGAACGGTCTTGAAAAGATCAGCAAGATCATGATGATTGCTTTATTCTTCCTGATCCTTCTGCTTGCTGCACACAGCTTTACACTTTCCGGTGCCGGAGAAGGAATTAAATTCTACCTGATTCCGAATCTCGACACAGTTCGGGATGTCGGTATCGGCAATGTAATTTCGGCGGCCATGAATCAGTCGTTTTTTACCTTAAGCCTGGGTGTTGCTGCAATGGAAATCTTCGGGAGCTACATGAGCAGGGATAACACCCTTGCCGGAGAAGGCGTCCGGATCTGCGCACTGGATACATTTGTTGCCATTGCTTCCGGACTGATTATTTTCCCTGCCTGCTTCAGCTATGGCGTAGAAGTCAATGCAGGTCCCCAGTTGATTTTCATTACTCTTCCCAATGTTTTCGTCAACATGCAGGGCGGACGCATCTGGGGAACGCTTTTCTTCCTGTTTATGACCTTTGCAAGCTTCTCTACGGTCATTGCCGTATTTGAAAATATCATGTCCTTCTGCATGGATATGTTCGGCATAAGCCGTAAAAAGGCTGCTCTCATCAACTGTATCATTATTCTGGTTGCAAGCCTGCCCTGTGTTCTTGGTTACAATGTGTGGAGTAATCTGCATCTGATCGGTGGACGTGATGTATTGGACAGTGAAGATTTCCTGGTAAGTAATCTCCTGCTTCCCTTAGGATCCCTCGTTTATTTACTGTTCTGTGTAACGAAATGGGGATGGGGCTTTGACCACTATCTGGAAGAAGCCAATACCGGAAAGGGACTGAAGCTCGGCCGTTTCTTAAAGCCTTACTTCCAGTTCATCCTTCCGATTTTAATTCTGATTATCTTGATTCAGGGTCTTTTATAGGAAAAGAACTGCCAATAGAAAACCTACCGGAACAATCAGCCGGTAGGTTTTTGGTTTTTTATTCTTTTATTTTTCTGTAACTATTTGCAGATCTCAATCACCTTTTCAAAGCTCATCGTTCCACCAAATAAATCCAGCGCACTTCCGATCGTAACATCCACCTTTCCCATGCCAAGCTTCTTTAATAATTGGAGATCCTCATAGGAATGCACCCCACCGGCATAGGTTGCCGGAATGTCACAGTACCTTCCAAGCATCGAAGCGACTTCCTCTTCGATTCCCTTTGCCTTTCCTTCCACATCCACGGCATGAACCAGAAATTCATCACAGTGGGAAGAAAGCTCCGCAATGGTCTGTTCGTTCAGCACGACATCCGTATAGTTCTGCCAACGGTCGGTTACAATATAATAGATGCCATCTTTTTTGCGGCAGCTCAGATCAAGAACCAAATGCTTTTTCGAAACCGCCTGCTCCATCTTCTTCAACCTCTCATAATGGAGCACCCCATCCTTAAATACATAGGACGTCACAATAACGTGACTGGCGCCCGCTTCGAGGTACTCTCCTGCGTTTTCCGGAGTGATTCCTCCTCCGATCTGGAGCCCTCCGGGATATGCCCTAAGAGCCTCCATGGCCTGATGCTTTGTCTGTTCATAAAATTCAGAAGAAACCGGATTTAATAAAATAATATGCCCGCCAGCCAGATTTTTACTCTGGTACAATCTGGCAAAATAGGCAGCCGTCTGCTGTGCCACAAAATTTTCCTTCGCCTGATTGCCGGTATCGACAAGGCTTCCGCCAACAATCTGCTTTACTTTTCCATTATGAATATCAATACATGGTCTGAATTTCATGGTAAGATCCTTTCTTTCTCCCGCATAGATTTCACATCCCGGGATATACTAACTGCGTAAACTGTACGAACACAGTTTGAAAATATAAGGAGGACATTATGAAGACATCAAAAAAATGGCTTGTACTCACTCTTGCCTTTACCATGCTTTGTCTGCTTACTGCATGTGGAAATAACAACAAAGCAAATGGTAATGTAAATGGTGCCACAGCCGGTACAAATAACACCGGTGACAACAAAGAACAGAATGGCACGACAGATACCGACAACAACACAACCAATAGCACAACAGGCACAGGCACAAACAACACCACAGACAATGACAATTCTCTGATGGATGGTGCCGGAGACCTGGTGGATGACACCGGCAATGCGGTAGGCGATGCCATCGATGACGTTGGTAATACCGTAGGTGATGTAATCGACGATGCCGGAGACGCAGTAGGTGGTGCGGTCGACAATATCACAGATGGCGTTTCTGACATCACAGGTGACATTGTCGGAGATGGAGATGGAAACAGCACCAATACAGCTACAGACGCCGGTAACGGTCCTGCAACAGGTGCAGCCGGTAACACAACCGGTAATGCCGGAAGATAATGCATGCAGTATCCTCCAGCAGAATACTACCCGAAAGGGCATCGCGAACAGGCGATGCCCTTTTATTTGCCCTTATTTACCGTTATTGATCCTGTCTCTTATTTTTCTACAATAATACCATCCCGGTATGCCTGTAGCAGAAGTTCAAGCTGCTTGATCTGATCCTTTAGCTCGCGTCCGATATCGGTATCGGATACCCGGATACGTACAGGTGCCACCTCGATTACTGTGGAATCGGAGAAAATATCGGATTCATGTAATACGGCTGCTTCCATGGACTCAAACGGTTCATGGGCAACCAGACGCATGCCATGGGAATTGGCTACCAGCGTATAGCCTGCAATTCCGGTCTTGCTCTGATAAGCCTTGGAAAAGCCGCCATCAATAATTAACAGCTTGCCGTCACATTTGATCGGGGACTCACCTTTCTTTAATTCTACCGGAACATGTCCGTTGATAATATGGGACTTCCTCGTGTCCAGTTCAAATTCATTCAGAATTTTATTTAAAATATCCTCACGGTCAAGCAGGGAATAATAAGCATTCTTGGTTTCCTTATGGGTTTCCTTATCCTCGATAAAGTAACGCTCAAAGGTTGTCATCTTGTCTTTACCGAAAACAGGTGAATTCGGTCCTGCCCAGATATACCAGATATAATCCTGTGCCTTGCGCATCTCTGCCGGATCATTCTTCGCATAGTAGCCTTTCCGGGCATAATTATCGAGAATATCATATAACTGTCTTCCCTGATAATCCTTTCCGTCCACATCCACGCTTAGGAAATTACCCCCGGCATCCATCGGCATACAGCCATGATATAACAGGTTGGAATTGTATACCTTATAAAGACCACCGTTGGAATACAGGAAACGCACATGCTTCTGGAGCTTTTCACACTTAAGGAAGGCCTGACGGATACGCTCCATTACCTGCTCCTCATCCGGAGTAAGAGCATATGGGTTCTTGGGATCTATGGTCGGGAAATCCGTATCGTTCATCGGATATTCCTTGCCATAAGCCATAACCGTCTTCTTCTCATAGTCAATTTTATCAAGCAGCAGCCGGTCATCCATCAGGAATTCCGGATGCTTCATAATGACCTGTCCCTCCAGCTTAAACTGCATAATGGCAATCGCCTTATGAATCTTCATATCAAGGCTTAAGTCCTTGGTATTATAATCGGTATTGTATTTAATGGAAAAGGTATCACAGTTGGTATTCGAATAGGTATCGAGTGCAAAAGTAGCAAGCGGAATCAGGTTAATTCCATAGCCGTCCTCCAGCGTGTCCAGACTTCCGTAACGGGCTGCAATACGGATTACTGTTGCAATACAGGCAAGCTGTCCGCAGGCGGCTCCCATCCACAGAATGTCATGGTTTCCCCACTGGATATCCACAGAATGATAATTCATTAAGGTATCCAGAATGATATGCGGTCCCGGTCCACGGTCAAAAATATCGCCAACAATATGTAAATGGTCAATGACCAGTCTCTGAATCAGATTACTTAATGCAATGATGAAATCCTGTGCTCTGCCGATCCGGATAATCGTATGGATAATTTCATTGTAGTAGCCTTCCTTGTCCGAAATATCTGCTTTCTCGGTAATCAGCTCTTCAATAATATAGGCAAAGTCCTTCGGAAGAGCTTTCCGGACCTTTGAACGGGTATATTTCGATGCAACCTTCTTCGTAATCTGAACCAGACGGTGCAGCGTAATCTTATACCAGTCCTCAATGTTATCCTCTTCGCTGATTACAATATCCAGCTTTTCTACCGGATAATAAATCAGCGTTGCCAGCGACTTCTTATCCTTATTGCTCAGTGCATTCTCAAACACCTCATCAATAGTACGACGGACTGCACCGGAACCATTCTTTAATACATGGGCAAACTGCTCATATTCTCCATGAATATCCGTCAGAAAATGCTCCGTTCCTTTCGGCAGATTAAGAATTGCCTGAAGATTGATAATCTCCGTGGAAGCCGCAGCAATATTGGGATACTGCCGCGCCAGACTCTTCAGATATTTCAGTTCCATGCTCTCCTGCTGACTCATATTGCCCTTATCCTTTCGCTCTTCGTAACCACTCCCCGCTCCTTCACTTATGCCTCATCAATGACCTGACTCATCTCATAATGTCCCGGTCCTTTTCCTTTCAGAAATTTGGCTGCCTGAATGGCGCCTTTTCCGAATACTGCCTTGGAATATGCTGTATGGGAGAATGTAATGACTTCATCCGTACCTGCAAAAATGACATCATGGTCACCGACAATCGTACCGCCACGAACGGAAGAAAATCCGATTTCCTTCTTCGGACGCTGTTGTCTGCGGGTGCTTCTGTCAAACACATATTCATATTCATTGTCTAATTCTTCATTAATGGAATCGGCAAGGGCAAGTGCTGTGCCGCTCGGTGCATCCAGCTTTAAGTTATGATGCTTTTCCACGATCTCAATATCAAAACCAGCCGGCGCCAGAATTGCCGTTGCTTCCTTTAAGAGCTTAAGGAGCATATTGATTCCGAGAGACATATTTGCGGAACGTAAGATTGCTACCTTTTTGGAGGCTTCTCTTACATAATCAAGCTCCTCTTCCGAAAGTCCGGTTGTACAGACCACACAGGGAAGCTGTCTCTCTATACAATACTCCATCAGTCCCTTAATTGCCGCCGGATTGCAGAAATCAATGATAACATCTGCCTCAACATTGCATTGGCTGATATGTTTGTATACCGGAAATGGATTCTTTCCCTGATCGTAAACATCGACACCAGCAACCAGCTCCACTTCTTTATCCTGCGCAATCAGTCCTGCAATCATCTGTCCCATTTTACCATTACATCCATGCATGATTACTCTTGTCACCGCACTGTTCCTCCTGTTGATTTTATATAATCCCGTATTTCTTCATTTCTGCCTCAAGCTTCTTTGCATTCTCAGGCTCCATCTCGGTTAAAGGAGCTTTCGGAATGCCAACCTGCTTGCCCTGTAAGTTAAGAGCCATCTTAACCGGGATCGGGTTTACCTCACAGAACAGGGTCTTGCACAGAGGAATCGCACGTAACTGCTCTGCACAGCTTCCTTTAACATCTCCGTCAAAGAACTTCCGGCAGATCTCATGAGTCTGTCTGGGTGCCACATTGGATAACACCGAAATGACTCCGATTCCGCCTAAGGAAAGAATCGGCACAATCTGATCATCATTACCGGAATACAGGTCAACCTTGCCGTCTGCCAGGGACATCAGTCTCGCGATCTGTGAAATATCTCCGCTGGCTTCCTTGATTCCTACGATATTCTCAACCTCTGTACACAGTCTGACTGCGGTTTCCGGCTGAATGTTGCATCCGGTACGGCTCGGTACATTGTAAAGAATACAAGGCACCTTGATCGAGTCTGCGATTGCCTTAAAATGCTGGAATAAACCAGCCTGGGTTGCCTTGTTATAATAAGGAGTAACTAAAAGTACACCGTCTATTCCGAATTTCTCTGCTTCAGTGGAAAGATAAATGGCTGTTTCGGTACAGTTTGAACCGGTTCCTGCAACAACCGGAATCCGTCCTGCCACCTTCTCTACACAGTATTTAATTACATCCAGATGCTCCTCATGTGTTAAGGTCGAAGATTCTCCCGTAGTTCCGCAGACCACAATTGCATCGGTTCCTCCTGCGATCTGATCCTCGATTAATTCTCCGAACTTCTCATAATTTACGGTTTTGTCCTCATGGAACGGTGTAACGATTGCAACGGCTGCTCCCTTAAAAATTGCCATAATAAAATCCTCCTTATTTTTCAAAAAAAAATCAGTACACTTCTGCGCACCGATTTATCAAATAACTTCCTAAAGCATGAATCGGATAGCGCCCCATCAAATAACTGATGACAGTCACACAGCTCTTAACTGTGTGCCCAAGAGCCTCTCTGCAGTATGAAAAACTCTTTCGGCGTTCCTCCCTTTCATTTTCCTTCACTTGCGACTGCCACATCCAAAAAATTACTCATAATTCACGCAACCTCTACCTCATCTATTTAGTTACAAAAACATCATAGCACCACAATGATTTCCTGTCAACACTCCGGAACTACCAACGCTTAAACTTATGTGTCTCAATCCTTGAAACATCATCCGCCAGCATGCAGACCTCATCATTCATGGTGATACCGGTCATGATGATCCGGGTATCCTCCATCTTCTGGGAAAGAATTTCTTCCAGATCACTTACGGTAATAATCCGGTTATCAATCAGCCCCAGCACTTCATCCAGGATCAATAGGTCACACTCTCCTGTGGAGAGTACCTTCTTGGCATAGTTTAAGCCATTCTTGATATTCAGGATCTCCTCCTGCTTCTTATCCGCCGGAAGTTCATCAAAGTTTACATCCGACTTTTCAAACCGGAAAATCTTGATTTCCGGCTCCAGCCGGTGAATAAACTCAGTGTCCTCCAGTCCCTTACCCTTAAGGAACTGGATAATCACCACGCTTCCGCCGGCAGCCGCAGTAAGGACTGCCTCACCAAGCGCTGCCGGAGACTTTCCATGTCCGTCTCCGCTATAGATACAAATTGCTCCCTGTTTCATTCTCCACCTCATATATGATAGTAACTATTCAGAACCCCCCCTTCGTAAAACCGCTGTTTCACAGCTTAAGTTTTACTCATGTGGTTACTTCGCCATATAAATCATGGCATATGTCCGCTTGAATGCAAGCATTCATCGTCCATACTGCCATAATTTGCATGGCTCTGAATAGTTACAAATTGTTCTTGTTAAACCCAGCGCGCTTACGAAGGGTAGGATCCAGAATCTTCTTACGGATACGCAGAGACTTTGGGGTGATCTCCAGAAGCTCGTCCGTATCGATAAACTCCAGTGCCTGTTCAAGGCTCAGTACCTTAGGCGGTGTGAGACGCAGTGCCTCATCAGAACCCGATGCTCGGGTATTGGTAAGCTGCTTCTTCTTGCAGACATTGATTTCCACATCCTCCGGCTTACCGTTCTGTCCGACGATCATACCGGCATATACCTTTTCACCGGCACCAATAAACAGTGTTCCACGTTCCTGCGCATTATATAAGCCGTAGGTAATGGATTCTCCGGATTCAAATGCAATGAGGGAGCCCTGCTTACGGTACTGGATATCTCCCTTATAAGGTGCATATTCATCAAAAATGGTGTTGATAATACCATTTCCCTTGGTATCGGTCATAAATTCGCCACGGTATCCGATTAAGCCTCTTGCCGGAATGGAGAACTCCAGTCTTGTGTAGCCTCCGGTAATCGGGGTCATGTTCTGCAGCTCGCCCTTCCGCTGTCCCAGCTTTTCAATAACCGTTCCGGTAAACTCATCCGGCACGTCAATATAGGCAATTTCCATAGGTTCGGTTCTGCGTCCCTTGGAATCCTCATGGTACAACACCTCTGCCTTACTTACGGCAAATTCATAACCTTCACGGCGCATATTCTCAATTAAGACGGACAGATGAAGCTCACCCCGTCCCGATACCTTGAAGCATTCGGTAGACTCGGTTTCCTCCACGCGGAGAGAAACATCCGTATTTAATTCCTTGAACAGACGGTCTCTTAAATGTCTGGAAGTAACGAACTTTCCTTCCTGCCCGGCCAGTGGGGAATCGTTTACCATGAACTGCATGGCAATGGTCGGCTCCGAGATCTTCTGGAACGGGATGGCCTGCGGGTGTTCCGGAGAACAGATCGTATCCCCGATATGGATGTCCGCAATACCGGATACCGCTACGATCGCACCCACGGCTGCTTCCTTCACATTGACCTTGCGTAAGCCATCATATTCATAAAGAGCGCTGACCTTTACCTTCTGCAGCTTCTCCGGTTCATTGGCGTTCACGATGACGACCTCCTGATTGATCCTGATGACACCGTTATCCACCTTGCCGACACCGATTCTTCCGACATACTCATTATAGTCAATGGTACTGATCAGTACCTGTGTTCCTGCCTCCGGATCTCCTTCGGGTGCAGGAATATAATTTAAAATTGCCTCAAATAAAGGCATCATATTAGGCTCGATATGCTCCGGATCAAGCCCGGAAACACCGCTTTTGGCAGAAGCAAAAATAAACGGGCAGTCAAGCTGCTCATCGGTTGCATCCAGATCCATAAACAGCTCTAACACTTCATCCACAACCTCATTGCATCTTGCTTCCGGACGGTCTATCTTATTCACACATACAATAACCGGAAGCTTTAATGCCAATGCCTTTTTCAAAACGAACTTAGTCTGCGGCATAACACCCTCAAACGCATCGACCACGAGGATCGCACCGTTTACCATCTTTAAGACACGCTCTACTTCTCCGCCGAAATCGGCATGTCCCGGGGTATCAATGATGTTAATCTTTGTATTCTTATAGGTAACAGCAGTGTTCTTGGAGAGGATCGTAATACCACGTTCACGTTCGATAGCATTCGAATCCATGATGCGCTCTGCGACCTCCTGATTTTCGCGGAACACACCGCTTTGCTTTAACAATTCATCCACCAGGGTTGTCTTGCCATGATCGACATGGGCAATAATTGCGATATTACGGACATCTTCTCTCTTCTGCTTCATAATCTGTATCCTTTCCTGAAAGCCATTTCATAACCGTTTCTTATACCATTTCTTTTCTTAAACCGTAACAGTATATCACTATATATCGGTGATTGCAAGCATGATGTCGCGCACTTGTCGAATTCTGCGATGGTTTAACGTTCTAAACAAAGAAAGTACGCATAAAATTTTATTGCATGTAGGAAAAAGCAGAATGAAGAGACAAATGGAGGTAACAAAACATGACAGACAAAGTAATTGAGAACAATCAGGTAATCATTATGGGCGAAATCATCAGTGATTTTCAGTTCAGCCACGAGATCTTCGGGGAAGGCTTTTATATGGTAGATGTGAATGTCCCGCGCCTTAGTGACTCCTGCGATGTGATTCCTTTAATGGTTTCAGAAAGACTGATTGATGTAAATGAAGATTATCGTGGACAGGGAATCATGGTTCAGGGTCAGTTCCGCTCTTATAACCGGCACGAAAGTGTGTCCGGGCAGGGACTGATGACCCGCAGGAATAAACTTGTTCTGTCCGTATTTGCAAGAGAACTGGAATTCGTGGATGAAATGCCGGAAAGCTCGAAAACTAACCAGATCTATTTAGACGGCTATATCTGCAAGGAACCGATTTATCGGAAGACTCCGTTAGGACGCGAAATCGCAGATCTTCTCCTTGCCGTGAACCGTCCGTATGGCAAAAGTGACTATATCCCCTGCATCTGCTGGGGAAGAAATGCCCGCTTTGCCAATACCTTTAAGGTTGGCACCCGGTGCGAATTGTGGGGCCGGATCCAGAGTCGTGAATATATGAAAAAGATTTCAGAAGAGGAATCCGAAAAGCGCATTGCCTATGAGGTCTCCGTGAGCAAATTAGAATTAATGGAAGAATAAATCCAATTATAAAAAGCGTACGCTCCCACAAGCAGGAGGTACGCTTTCTTACTTTACAAAAACACCGCATAGTCGCGAGGTTTTCAGATATGCATGACAGCTGTTGCGATGCTGAAATAAATAAGCAGGGACAACGCATCTACAATCGTTGTAATAAAGGGACTCGCCATAACAGCCGGGTCAAAGCCGATCTTCTTGGCAAGCATCGGCAAAAGGCATCCGATCACCTTTGCAATAAATACTGCAGCAATCAGTGTCAGGCAGACAACCATTGCAACTGCAATTGCCACATGATCAAATAACAGAAGCTTCAGAAAGTTCGCAGCAGCCAGCGTGAGTCCACACAGAACCGCTACTTTTGTTTCCTTCCACAATACCCGGAATGCATCCTTAAATTCAATTTCATTTAAGGAAAGCCCACGAATAATCGTAGCGCTTGCCTGCCCTCCGGCATTTCCTCCGGTATCCATCAGCATTGGAATATATGCCGTCAGTGCCACGCAGGCACTTAACGCATCCTCAAAGGAAGTGATGATGCTTCCGGTAAAGGTCGCCGAAATCATCAAGAGCAATAGCCACGGAATTCTCTTCTTCCAGGTTTCAAAGACCGTGGTCTTCATATAAGGCTTATCAGTCGGCACGATAGCCGCCATCTTCTCAATATCCTCAGTAGCCTCTTCCTGCAGAATATCCACAATATCATCGACGGTAATGATACCAACCAGCCGTTCTTCATTATCCACAACCGGCATCGCCGTAAAATCATATTTCTGGAACTGTCTGGCAACCTCTTCCTGATCCATCAGAGTGTTAATAAAGATCACGTCCTCATGCATGATCTCACCAATCACGGCATCGGAAGGACTGATCAGAAGATAACGCAGTGCCACCGTACCGATCAGCTTCCGCTTGGCATCCAGTACATAACAGATATTAATCGTTTCACTGTCCACGCCCACCTTACGAATCCGTTCAATGGCATCCTCTACGGTCATGGTTTCCTTCAGATCCACATACTCCACAGTCATGATACTTCCTGCGGAGTCCTCCGGATAACGAAGCAGGTGATTGATATCCCTCCGGGTATCCGGACTTGCATTTGCAAGAATTTTCTTAACAATATTCGCCGGCATTTCCTCTAAAAGATCTGTCGCATCATCCGCCATCAGGTTATTGATAATGCTGGCTGCATCCTTCTCAGACATGCTGGTAATCAGCTCATGCTGATGATCCACCTCTAAATAGGAAAACACATCTGCTGCCATTGTTTTGGGCAGAATACGGAAAATCTTTAACAGGTCTTCCTCCGGAAGCTCCTCCAGAATCACCGCAATATCGGCGGTATTCTTATCCGACAGCATCTGACGGAGCTTGGTGTACTGCTTCTTCTCAAGCAGTTCTTTTACGAGTTCCAAATCCTTGATCTCTTCCATTTGCAATCTCCTTTATATGTGATTTTTATGCTCCGCCCATGGGGAGGAAGATCTGTATTACTGCTTAATATTCGACTCTTCATAAAAACCACCACCTTTCGAAACTGCGTATGGCAGATCCCAAGCTCTGTCACCAGTTTTAACTTTAATTCACCGGACAATCATTTGTCAACCAGAAATATCTTTGTAATACCCCTCAGAGATCTGTTCAATCTGAATGCGTCCTGCGGTTGCTTCCGTCAGCTTCCTGCAAATTTCATCTGTGCGTTCCTTCGGAAGCTGGAGATCAAATTCCACATTTTCTCCATAACGGGATTCCCCGATCATAATCTGTTCATTGGCAAGCAGATACTGTACCTTCCCGACATCCGTATAGGCAAGCTTTAAGGTAAAGCATACCCCATAGATCATCGTAACCACTCCGGCATCTGCCAGCCCTTCCTTTGTCGCCTGTGTATAGGCACGCACGAGTCCTCCGGTTCCAAGCAGCGTTCCGCCAAAATACCTCGTTACAATCCCAACAACATTGGTAACGCCTTCAGAAAGAAGAACCTCTAACATCGGCTTTCCTGCCGTACCGCCCGGTTCCCCGTCATCACTGCATCTTGTCAGTTCCCTGTTTCTTCCTATAATAAATGCCGTACAATTATGACGGGCATCATAATATTTCTTACGGGTCTGTTCGATCCAGCCTACTGCCTCCTCTTCCGACTGTGCCGGATAGATATGTGCTATGAAACGGGACTTCTTTTCTTCGTATTCTCCACACCCCGGCGTATCCACTACCCGGTATGGTAAAAATTCCTGCTCTATTGGTACCAACTGCCTGATCCTTCCTTCTTAGTTTCCTCTGAATCAGTGTAACATATGTATTGTGCAAAAGGAATAAAACCTGTGTAAAATGTGAATAATTGTTATGTTTCTATGAATTCTGAGCGAAAAAACTTTATTTCAGTACCACAATTTGGTATACTACTTGTATTGTCTAAAAACACTTTGCTTTTATTTTGGAGGTTTATTCAATGAATTATACGAAAAAAGGGATTCACGAAAAACAGAAATCCCTGCATGCCACTTCCACCCGTCTGTTAAAGAAGGGACTGCTGGCAGTCTTAAATTTATTTCTGATTGCGGTACTGGCCTGCGGCATCATTGGTGCCAGTCTCGGAATCGGCATTTTCAAGGGAGTCATTGATACCGCTCCCAGTATTGAAAACGTCAAGGTAACCCCAACCGGCTTTTCTACCTTCGTATACGACCTCGAAGGGAACCAGATTGCAAAGCTGATCTCCCAGAACTCCAACCGTATTCCGGTTACCTGGGACATGATTCCGGAGGATCTGGCACACGCCTTTGTTGCGATCGAGGATGAACGTTTTTATGAGCATAACGGTATCGACATCAAGGGTATTATCCGTGCCGCCTACGTTGGTATTTCCAACGGCTTTCACTTTACCGAAGGTGCGAGTACCATTACCCAGCAGTTACTTAAGAACAACGTCTTTACCGACTGGACGAAGGAAGAAGGTCTTGCTGACAGTATGAAGCGTAAGATCCAGGAGCAGTATCTTGCGATCGAGCTGACCAAGACCATGTCCAAGGATGAGGTTTTGTTAAACTACATGAACACCATCAACCTCGGACAGAACACCTTAGGTGTACAGGCTGCTTCCCTTCGTTACTTTAACAAGTCGGTAAATAACCTGACCTTATCCGAATGTGCCGTGATTGCAGGTATCACTCAGAACCCATCCCGCTTTAATCCAATTTCCCATCCGGATGAAAATGCCAAGCGCCGGGAAAAGGTGCTGAACAACATGAGGGAGCAGGGCTATATCTCTGAGTCAGAGTACGACGAAGCCATTGCCGATGATGTCTATTCCCGTATCCAGATCGTCAACGATGAAGTAGATGAGACTCTCGTCAATACATACTTCGTGGATGCGCTGACCGATGATGTCATGAATGACCTGCTCGCTGCCGGTTACAATGAAACACAGGCATTTACCCTGTTATACAGTGGTGGGCTGAAGATTTACTCTACACAGGATCCGAATATTCAGGCAATCTGTGATGAGGTTTTCTCCAATGAAGAAAATTATCCGGAAAACACCAGATGGCAGTTAAGCTACGCTCTCACCATTAAGCGATCCAATGGGGACTTTGAAAACTACAGCACTGAAAAGCTGCAGGCATTTTATAAGGAACAGAATGCTTCCTACAACCTGATTTATGACTCACAGGAAGCAGCAAATGAAGATATTGAATATTACAAGCAGTTTGTTTTAGGCACAGATGGCGAGGTTTATGATGAAAAGATCACCTTAACTCCCCAGCCACAGGTATCCCTTACGATTGAGGATCAGCATACCGGCTACATTGTAGCCATGGTTGGTGGCCGTGGCACCAAGGAAGGAAGCAAGACCTTGAACCGTGCAACCGACACCACCCGTCAGCCGGGCTCCACCTTTAAGATTGTTGCTGTTTATGCACCGGCTCTGGACAGTGCCGGATTAACCCTTGCAACCATGGTGAACGACGCACCGTTCAATTATGCAAACGGCCGTCCTGTCAGCAACTGGTGGGGAAGCGAATACCGTGGACTGAATTCCATCCGTCAGGGAATCATTGATTCCATGAATGTCGTTGCTGTCAAGACCTTTACCGCGATTACCCCGCAGCTTGGTTATGATTATCTGAAGAATTTCGGCTTCACAACCATTGTGGATCGTGAAGAAATTACCTATGGCGGACATACCTATGTATACTCTGACATCCAGCAGTCTACCGCTCTCGGTGGTCTGACACATGGTGTCACGAATGAAGAACTGAATGCTGCCTATGCATGTATTGCCAACGGCGGCACCTATATTAAACCGAAGCTTTATACCAAGGTCGTAGATCATGACGGCAATGTGATTCTTGATAACACCGAGCCGGAAACCAAGCAGGTCATCAAAGAAACAACTGCATGGCTCCTCACTGATGCGATGCAGGATGTCGTTACCCAGGGAACCGGTGCTTCCGTGAACTTCGGCGGTATGGCAATCGCCGGTAAGACCGGAACCACTTCCGACTACAATGATGTATGGTTCTCCGGCTACACTCCGTATTATACGGCTACCACCTGGACCGGTTACGATAATAACACCAAGCTCCGTAAGGGCGAGGAACGAAATCTTGCCAAGAAATTATGGCGTGCAGCCATGTCCAAGATTCATGAGGAACTGCCGTCCCAGTCCTTCACGATGCCGAGCGGCATTGTACAGGCAACGGTATGTGCCCGCTCCGGCAAGCTTCCGATTGCCGGTTTATGTGACGGTACTCTGAAAACCGAGTATTTTGCAGAAGGAAATGTTCCTACCGAAAGCTGTAATGTTCACTATCAGGGACCGATCTGTCAGTATACGAATCTTCCGGCCAGTGAACAGTGTCCGTTTAAGGTAGATGGTGTACTGGAGGTTACTCCTGCCGATGATCCTCTGATGAGCGGTGACAGTACACTTCCGGAGCAGCAGGAGCCTCAGACACAGGAAATCGTAAACGAAGATGGTTCCATTACTACAGTAACCATTCCGAGCACCTCCGGAACCTGTCCTCACAATGCGGAATTCTTTGCAAATCCGGATGCGGCGGCAATCATTGAACAGCAGCGCAATGAAATCTCCGTTGCCCAGCAGAATGCCATTGCTGCGGCTCAGGCGGAAGCTGCTGCAAATGCCGGAGAAGGTGGGGGAGAACAGCCAGCCGCAGAACAACCGGCAGGTTAAATAAAAGGCTGATTGTCTTTCGGTTGAAGTCAGTATAAAGGAAAGTAATGAAAAGGCTCATATTGGATAACCTGCTACAGCAGGCATCCGATATGAGCCTTATGTTTGATTTTTGCATTACTGAATCATATTCTTACGGTCTCAGCAGCAAATGCTTCGACCTTTACTGAATAGTTACGATTTTCTATATGGAGTAATATACAGGATATTCCCCAACACGGTTCCAAACAGATGAGTCCTCACAAAATCCCTGTATTCCTTTACGGAAATGTAATATTTCCGTCCCCAGGATGAGATCCGGTAATAAGTTTTCCCCTGACAGCTTACAAGGCCGGTAATTGTCACATAATGGGCTCGGGTGGCATCGACCTGCTTCATCTGTCCCTTGCTTTCCATATAAAGCGGCAGCCTGTCTTCTTTCTGCCATGGCAGCAAAACACGCGGAATGCATAAAATGACCGGAATATCCTTTCGCAGCATCTTTTCAATACGCTTTTCCCTGATCATCTCAAAAAGCCCCCATCTGGCACAATACGGTATATGCATTTTCCACATGACTGCATTAAAACGGATTGCCATAAGCATTCCGGACATACCATTTCTCGTGGGAAGCCACCTAAGCTTTCGACACAGCCTATTAAAATAATCCATATAGGCTACCTTTTCCTGAAATACAGTATGATAAGTCATTCCATCGATCTGACACGTTTTCGCCTTCTTCTCCATCAGATACAGCAGCAAATCCCCCAACGCAATCATTCCGCAGCCACCGCCATATTTCCTCTGGCTGCTCTTATCCGGCAACGGCTTAAAAAAGAGCTGGCTTCCTCCATAGGTTGCTTGTCCATTGTCCTGTACCTGTATATAGGTGTTCCTGCGAATGCTCAAGATTTCCTGCATATTGCACTCCTCTTCAAACTTTAAAAAAAATGCATTGACAAAGCAATGATCCATATGGTACTATACTAAACGGTGATTACACCAATGCTGATGTGGCTCAGTCGGTAGAGCGTCGCCTTGGTAAGGCGGAGGTCACGGGTTCGATTCCCGTCATCAGCTTATTTTATTTTAACCAGTAAATATGCGGAATGCGCGTATTTACTGGTTTTTTCGGTTCACGCAGATTTCTTTTTCTGGCTCCAGCAGATATTCTCTTCCATCTAATCGCAGGACACCACCTGGCACACTTGCTTTTACAGTGACTTTTTCCTGATCCACGCTGACGAAGACTTCTCCTTTCGGCAGCGGCACGATTCCGGCAAAGCTCTGGAAACCGCCTATCTGAGGACACACTTCAAAGCTATCATATCCCGTTCCTGTATTTCTTACGCCCATCCGATATCGTCCCAGAAGGTAAATCGGACTCGCACTCCAGGCATGGCAAAGGGATTTTTCGTATGGATTTCCGTACATGGCATAGTGTTCCACACCTTTCATCTTTGGATCGTATTCCTCATAAAGCGTTGTTGCTCCCTGCTCTAACATGCAACCATAATATTCCCGCAACGATTTTTCAAGAAGCTTCCCGTTCCCAGCTTCACAGTGTACCTGATTTTCATAAAACTTAAAATACGGTGTTGTGATCGCCGCAACATTATCGTTCAGAATGACGCGCTCGTAAATCTGCTGTTTCTGTTCCTGACTGCACGGCAAAAACAAATACGCAAGAATATTACAGTGGCGTGTTACATTTCTCTTGCCAGATTCATAACTGTCAATAAAAACGCCCATTTCCTTATCATAAAAATGATCAAAAATCTGTTTTGTCAGGCATTCGGCTTTTTCTGTACAGCCATCATCCTCTTTTCCCAGAAGAGTACAGATCGCCGCATAACATTTCATTGCCTTTGCATATAAAATCTGCTCGCCGCACAATGCGCCTGTCTTATCTATTTCCGCCCAGTCAATGAAGATCCAGTCTCCCTCCTTTCCGCGCATAAAGCCATCCTCATCTGTTCGTTTTTGACAAAATCTCATAACTTCCTGCATCTGCTCAAAAATCTGATGCAGAAACTTAAGATCACCATATGTTTGATAATAATCATACAGGCTGATAATCCAGAAAAATGTATAATCCACAATCGTATTAATATGGCGCTTGAATGGGCTTTTTCCTCCCAGTACCGTCAGAGTTCTCTTCTCTAATTCCTGATCCAGAAACAGATAACGGTTTACAAACAGACTCTGGTATGCATCTGCTGACCACACCCATCGATCGCGTTTGATCCCATCCAGCAGAAATTCACGACTGTTCAGATGAAAGGTATATGCAGCCGTATCCCAGACACGATTTATCATCTCTTCATCACAGGAAAATGTCCCCTTCTGTTTTAATGGCAAATATTCATAGTTTGCTTTAACCTGTGCATTGGGATCACTTACAAACAGATATCGAAATGCATATGGCGGATAGGAAAGTCTCCCCTTCTCCGGCTCTTGTTCAAAATGAATGACGCTCCACTTCTCATCCAGTGCTTCCTCCCTGGATTCGCCAAACTGTACCCGTACCGGTTTCTCAGCAAGACCGGAAAATACTGTCTCTGCAAACGTCTCTGTTCCAAAATCAAACAGCACACCATCCTCCAGGACTTCTCTTTTCTTCCACGCAATTTTTTCATAGGCAAAAGGAAATTTTTCCGGTGTAATCTCTTTCTGATAATATGCATCCCATGTTCCAACCGGTTTCAGTTCCATTGTTAAATCATCTGCCAGCCATGTTTCATCGCTTTCCACCACACCTTCCACATACAGACTCGGAAACGTCTGCAGGTTTGATACACGGATCTCCAGCGCATACGTTCCGGCCTCCACCGGAATTTCCCTTCTGCCTCCATATTTCTGATGATCTTTTTTCTCCAGTTCAAACAGGTTTGCAGAAAAATCACCACATGCTGTAATCTTTATGACACCGCCTTTTGTTGTAAAACTTTTGCAGAAACGTACAACCGGATCCGGTGCATAGATTTTCCAGACTGCCGGTTCCAGGTAACCATACTGCTGCCTTCTGTTATGCAGAAGCATATTATGATAAATTTCAAATTCTCCAAATTTCCAGATCCACTGGCTCATAAGCAACCTCCAGTTCTCATTTATTTTGCCGTCAGCATCAGATCTGCTTTTCCAAGCGATCCGCCATCTACTTCAAGCCTTATTTTTCCCTTTTTATTTCCTGCCCGTACAATACAGTAGGAACGTCCATGAAAGGTGCTTCTGTTGTTCGGCTCTTTCCATTTGTCATGACAGTCGAGCCTTCCATTGTCAATGCCGAGGATTTCTGCGTTTTCCGTTATCCTGTAGTTCAGACAACAGTCTTCATCCGGCACCAGACGGCCTTTTTCATCCACAATGGAAACTTCAATCTGCGCAACTGCTTTTCCATCCGCACATAGCTCTGTTTGATCACAGAACAGACGAATTGCCACCGCCTGTGATGTAGTTTCCACTTCATATGTGCAGACAGCCTGTTCACCTTCATATCCGACAACCGAAATCTTTCCCGGTTCATACGGTACATCCCAGCTAAGAAAAAGATCATCGGTATTTGCAGGCCGCCTTATGCGATCAAAATGTCCATAATGTTCTGTCATTCCATAACACGGAAAATGTTTTGTTTTCTTTCCATAGGATTGTCCATTCACAAAAAGTTCTGCAGTTTCGCAGCTCGTATAGCAGATCACCGGAATCACACATCCCACCGGGAGTTCCAGATTCCAGTGTGGACAAAGATAGGCGAATTTTTCTTCCGGTCGGTAAACACTTTTATAAAAATAAAAAGCGTCTTTTTCAAACCCGCAGGTATCCAGACATCCACATCCTGCTGCGCGGAGCGGCCAGCCAGATTCTCCGAGATAATCAATTCCCGTCCACATAAAATCTCCTGCCACAAAATCATGTGTCATGGTATAGCGGAGCAGTTTCCCGACCGAAACTGCCGCCGTGTAATACGGTTTATCCCAGAAAGAATCCGTATCATTAGTAAATCGATACGTTCCGCGTTCATATCCTGCCGATGGATTTTCGGTTCCGATCACACATCGCCCGGGATAGGCATGACGGTCATCATCATAGAACGTTTCCGCCCGTTTTCTCCATCTTCCAACATAATTGTAACCCACAACATCCAGCTTGTCTATAAATGCATCCCGGGCTTTCCACGGCTCTGCCTGAATCTGATCCAGTGCCAGAACCGCACACCGGCCCGGATCAATCCGATGGCATTCCTGCACCAGCTCTTCAGCAAGCTGTTCTCCATTTTCCATTGTCTGCTCCGGAATCTCATTTCCAATGCTCCATATAAAAATAGACGGATGATTCCGGTCACGATAAAGCATCACTCTGCTGTCATATCGATACTGCTCCCAGAAATTTCTTGAATATCCTTTGCTCTCATGGGTATTAGATCCAACTTCCTTATTCTTCGTAAATTCCCATTCGTCAAACATTTCATCCATAACAAGAAACCCCATCCGGTCACACAGATTGAGAAATCCCTCATCCGGCGGATTATGAGAACAACGGATCGCATTGATTCCCATATCCTTTAATTTCTTCAAACGCCGTTCCCAGACCTCATGCGGTACTGCAGCGCCCACACAGCCGCCATCATGATGAAGGCATACCCCCTTTACTTTATAGGAATTTCTGTTCAGCAAAAATCCATGATCCGGATCAAAAGCGATGCTTCGAAAACCAATTTTTACTATTTGCTCATCCAGAATTTCACCTTCTTCATTGATCAGACGACTTTCTAAGGTATACAGAACTGGCGTCTCCGGTGTCCAGGCAGAAACAGACTCCAGTTCAAGATAAAGCTCGGTTTTTTTCTCTCTCAGATTTTTCGGAAGCTCACCATTCCTCGCATCCATAACACCACTGTCATCTTCCGGGAGCTTCCATTCTTCTTCCAATGCCTGCCGGCCTGTAGCAACAATCCTTCCCTGCTCCTGTAGCAGACAATAGTGATATTCCAATGCCTCCTCTCCTGTCTTCTCCTCTTTCTGCACAACAGCCGACAGAAAAAGATTTCCTTTTCCACTGTCCTGCCATCCAGTCTTTGCATAGATTCCAAATTTTGCGAAATGAACTGCTTTTCGATACTCCAGCCACACATTTCTTGTAATTCCGGAGCCAGAATACCATCTGGAATTCGGCTGTTCTGAATTATCCACAATGACCAGCAGTGTATTGTTTCCTTCCCTCAGATATGGCGTCGCATCGATCTCAAACGGCGTATATCCATAAAAGTGTGATCCTGCCTTTTCTCCATTGATGTAAACCGTGCTGCTCATGTAAATTCCTTCAAAATAGAACCAGATATGTTCATCTTTTTCCGGTTCCACCTGAAATTCTCTCTGATAAAGTCCGACTCCTGCATGAACATAGCCACCGGAACCACATGTCGGCTCCTCTTCACAAATTGGATATTCTGTGCTCCAGTCATGCGGGACTTTTACGTCCCGCCATCCTTTATCCTCCTGAAGTTTAAATTTCCATCCTGTAAACAGCTGCTCTCTCCGAACACTTTCTTTTGTCTGTCTCATCTCACACCTCTGTTTTATATTGTCATCGTGTTTCCTTCCATGCATTGTACTGCGCATAAAACTCATCATAGATTTCCTGCAGACCTGCATCGTAGCATTTCTGAAGACATTCATCAAGGCTCTGATCCACATCATCTACCATTCCAAGTTCCAGCATTGGGATGTAATCCTCCAGTACACTTCCGACCGCATTTACATAGGATTTTACATTGCTGTCATCAAATACAAATGTGATCGTCGGAACGGATACAACTCTCGTCTTCCAGTCATCTGTAATTTTCTTCTGGCGTTCCGGCAAATCTGCTTGCTCAAGATCTCCATTTTTCACAGCCCAGGACGCGCAGAGAGTATCCGGCGGATAATCTGCGGTTTTTTCCAGTTTTATATATTGGTATCCGTCAATACTGTAGTGAACACCTTCTTCTCCCAGACGAAGCAGACGGTAAATTGACGTATCGTATTTTAAGAGATCCAGTACCATCGCTGCTCTCTCCGGATTCTGGGATCCTGCGGCAATTGCCATATCATTATTCGAATATGCTTCCGGGCACACCAGATGATCCTTGGTCAGATCGTAGGCCATGCATTCTACTCCATCTGTTTTTTCAGCCTGTTTCATGTAAGTAAATACTGCTCCGTTCCATGCAATTGACGCACTTTGTAATGCGCCAAAAGAGTCGGCTGCTGTGACCGTATTTGTCAGTGCACTTCTGCTCCAGCATCCTGCGTCGGCAAGCGCTTTCATATCCTTTGCAAAGGCTCTGAATGGTTCATATTCATATACAAATTTGATATCCTCTGCATTCAGATAACGCACACACATGATGTACCATGGAACAATTCCGCCGCTGAACAATGTTGTGAAAAAGAAGAAAAATGAAAATTTATTTCTCCATGGAAAATCTTTTCTGGAAAGTACATAACCCGTCATGGTTGCCATCATCACCGCCAGAAAGGTTCCGATTACCGTTACTCCAATCGTGTTGGCATATGCTGTCAAAATGGAAACCGGATTTTTCAGGCAGAGTTTATAGCTTTCCACACTCAGATTTCGGAAAAACAAAGGGTAGCCATTTCGGATCAGGGACTCTTCTTCTGTAAAGGACGCTACAACAATCAGGTAAAACGGAAGTACACAGAATATAGCGAAAATCCCGATTATCACATATCCAATCGCCTGAATGATTTTGTCATCTCGTCCAAGCACACGCCTGCTTTCATCTATGCCGTTATATTTTTTCTGTTTCTTCATTCTCTTCTCTCCCTTAGTAAAGTGCATAGTCCGGATCTATTTTTTTCACCAGTCCATTGCAGACCATGATTGTAATAAAGCACAAAATGGACTGATACAATCCCGCCGCTGCCGAAACACCAACGTCACTGTTATTAATCAAAAGCCGGAAGACATATGTGTCAATAATATCTGTTACCGGCTGCAAAGCTGCACTGGACTTTACGGTCTGATAAAACAGCCCAAAATCGCCACGGAAAATATTACCAACTGCCAGAAGAAGCATGATAACCATCGTGGAAGTCAGTGACGGAATCGTAATATAACGGATTCTCTGCCATGCATTCGCTCCGTCAATCGACGCAGCCTCAAACATTTCCTGATCCAGTCCTGTAATCGACGCCAGATATACAACGGAACCATAACCGGTGCCCTTCCATAATTTTAAAGCAAGAATCACAAACGGCCATGCCTGCGGCGTGTTATACAAATCAAATGGTTTTCCTCCCAATGCCTGAATGACATTGTTTACAATACCTCTCTCATAATTGAACATGTTGTACATAATAGCGCCTGCTACAACCCAACTAATGAAATACGGCAGGAACATAAAGGACTGAGCAGTCTTTTTGAAATGTTTATGATGTATTTCATTTAACAGAATGGCTGTTCCCATTTCAAACACAACTCCAAGAATGATAAACGCCGCATTATACAAGAGTGTATTTCTTGTAACCACCCCAAGTTTTCCGGCTACTGACAAAGCTTTAAAGTTTGCAAGTCCAACCCATGGCGAATGATAAATTCCTCCGGCATATTGATAATTTTTAAATGCCAGTACAATTCCCGACATGGGAATATAGCTGAAAATCAGCACATAGAAAAACGCCGGTGACAACATGAGGAGCAGCATCCAATTACGCCTGACGGTTTTCAAAAACGTGTGATTCCTGTTTTTTGCATCTAGTTTTGTTCTCATTTTTCCTCCTTTTCTGTACAATTCCAGGATTTTAGCTGTTGTTTTTGGTAAATATATTGTATTTTTCATGATCCTAGTCTAAAATATCTGTACAGTCAGAACAATGACCGATATGGGAATCTAATTTTAAAGATATGACGAATTCAGGAGAAAATAAGATGATGGAAAGCAGACCCTCCACCTACACGCCCACAGGGAAACCCAATGCTGCACTTAAGATTATGAACGATGCCAGCCACCCCAGTTCTTTTTACCAGATTCATGTACCTTTCTTTGTGTCTTATGAATTCTGCAGCGGCTCTGATGAAAATGATTATGTTAACTTTATTTCTTTTTCCTGCGAGGGTTACCACTTTTCACAGGAATCCTTTTTCCACCATAACACCAAACTTGCGGCAGATCTGGAACATTCTCATGATTATTATGAATTTATGATTGTGCTGAAGGGAACGGTACGTCAGAAAATAGAAGGAAAGGAATTCCGTTATCCGCCCGGCTCCTGCTGTGTCATTGGAAGACGCCTTCGTCATTTTGAGGGTTTTGATGGAGAAGCAAGTATTCTTTTTCTGGGGCTTTCTGTCGAATATGCGCAGAATCTATTTGCCTCTGCACGCACCTCCGTCTTTAAAGAAGAACGACAAATTCTTGTAACTGAACTAAGCCGTTTTTTATCTGACGACCGTCTGACCCCGAATCAGAACCGAAAATTTTATCTGGATTTTATTCCAACCTTTCAAAACGGTCAGGAATCGGTTTCCTTTATGCATGATTTTATGACAGATATGACAGAACTGCTTCTGAATCCGAAATTTGGAACGTATTCATTGGCAAATGGATATTTTTCCCGTCTGATGAACTTTCTTTCTTCAGAGCATTATCACTGTACACGTTTTGACCTTTCCTGTGACAGTGACTTTCTTTTGTTTTCTCGTATTGATGGATTGATGCGGGAACGCTACGGACGGCTTAGCCGTGAAGAACTGGCAAATGAACTAAATTACTCCAGTGATTATCTGAGCAGAATTGTAAAGAAAAGAACGGGTATGTGTCTGTACGACTATGGCATGATATTCTGCATGCAAAGAGCGGCATTTCTTTTAAAAAATACCGATGACACGATTGAGCAGGTCGCTTCCGAACTGAAATTCACAAGTGTAAACAAATTTTATAAAGCATTTAAGTCATATTATCATATGACACCAACAGAATACCGCAAATTATGAATCGTTCCTGTTTTCCAGCGGTTCGTCAGTGTCCAAAATTGATCTGTCCATTTCTTCCGTTTCAGCAGCCTCCATTTTTAGATTGTCACTGATCAGCTTCTGAAACCAGATAATTCAGTTTCCCATCCACATATTCACACTCAACATACGCACCCTCTTCGATCCAGAGCTTGAATTCCACATCCACATCCTTCGGCCATGCCGGAAGCAGGTAAAGCTGTCCTTCCAGACTCTGTAGCAGCATCTCCTGCAAGCCGGTCATACCGGTTCCACCCCAGTTATGGTCCGGTGTATAATCAAAGCCCGTCCCCCAGAACGCTGGAAAGCGCTTCGGTGCACTTGCCAGCTTCTTTTGCATAAAGGCATAGGCTTCCTGCGTAAGCCCCAGTCTGGCAGCACAGATTCCGCTGTACATCCAGCCAGACGTTGCAGCCGATGTCACTTCCACCTAACGGCATGCACTCTCCTTTAATTCCCTGCGGATCTTGGTTTTCACACGCTGCAGGGCATTATCTGTCGATTTGTCATCTCTGCCAAGAACCTTCGCAATCTGTCCATAGGACATTCCGGTAAGATACAGATCGAGCACCTGTTTTTCAAAAGGACTTAATTCCTTCTCAATCATCTGCTCAATGCGTTCCACATTTTCACGGTCAATCAGTAATTCCTCCGGATTTTTCTCGGAGGGAGAAATCAGGCTGTTAATCAGCTTTACCTCCTCCGAGGACTCGCCACCCTCCTGCTGGGAATAGTCCGCATAAATGGAAATATAGGAATTGAGCGGTGCATTTTTCAGCCGCCCTGCTGCCTGAATTGCCGTATACATCTGTCTGGACACACACAGATCCGCAAAGGTAAAAAAACTGGCATCCCGTCCCGTATCGTAATCGCGGATTGCCTTAAAAAGACCGATCATCCCTTCCTGAATCAGATCTTCCCGGTCTGCACCCAGAATGTACATCGACTGTGCCTTGCTGCGCACCAGATTCTTATACTTTTCCATAATATAGTCGATGATAGCATGGTCTCCATCCCGGAGCTGGACAATCAGTTCTTCATCACTGTATTTTGCATACTCATTGACCATAGGTGCTCACCCCTATCTTCATGTCCTTCTGGATCTGCGCGTCTGCCGCTTCTTCCTCTTTCGTTTCCTCGGCTTCTATATCCATATCATCCTTGTCCCATTCTGTATCTCTTTCCCGGAATTCCAAAATGTCCGGTGGAATCTGAGACTTTAATTCTTCTGTAGCTTCCGATTCATCTATTTTTTCTACATCTTCTATATTTTGCGAATCCACTATTTCTTTTGAAGCTTCTATATCCTGCGAATTTTCATCCTTCTCTATATCATCCGTTAAATCCTGCAGCCGGATCAGGTCTGCTGCAATATGCTCTGCCAGAATCTGATAACCGTCCGGATTACAATGCACGCCATCCGGCATATAATTCGAAATCACTGCAGCATCATGGCTGTCCAGTAAATTCGAGTCATACAGGTCAATCACATCATATTCATATTCTTTTGCAAGTGCAATTATACTGTCCACAATAACACGCTGTGACATTAGTTCCGAACGTTCCTTGCGCAGAATGTCATGTAGGACATTGGGAAGTGGCGTAATGAAAACGACCTCCGAATCAGGGTAATTTTCCTTTAAGCCCCGCATCAGTTCATTCAGATCTCCGATCAGGGTACGCGGCGAACGTTCTTCAAAATTCCCTACATTTTCCTTATGCAGACAAAAACCGTCATTCGTTCCTCCCATAACCAGAATCAGGTCTGTGTCCTTTGGAATCTCCATGTAACGTTCCACAAAAGCATTCTGCCAGTATCTTCCGATCGAGGATCCTCCGATGCCAAGATTCACGACTTCCTTCACTCCCAGAATCTCTGCCAGCTTCGTCGGGTAAGAATACTGCTGATAATCCTCCATATTCTCAAGATTTGCTGCCTGTGTGATACTGTCGCCCAGACAGGCAATCTTTTTATCCGAAACATCCAGAGTACTTTGTCCAATCACCGCCTGGTCTGCCTCATTCCACTCAATGGTTTCCATATAAGAGCTTTGTCCCAGTCTCCGTTCCCGAAGGGTCGGACGTACCAGAATATTACCGGAAACCGTGCTTAAAGAAATGCCACCCTCAGGAACACAATTCCCGGAAACCTGATTTTCCGAAACGGTGTTATCCGAAACACTGTTCCCGGAAATATCATTACCTGAGGCACCGTTTCCGGAAATATCATTATCAAAGACGCCATTCCCGGAAACTGCATTGCCGGAAATCATGTGATCGGAAAGATCACGCTCTGAACTATCATTACCTGACACAACGGCATGATCATTTTCAGACACATCTGCGACCTGATCCTCTCCGGTGAGCATATCTTCCGAGACAGATTCCACATTCGAAGCATTCTCCTGTGAACCATTCTCCACAAAGCTATCGTCCCCGGTCGATGCAGTCAGGAACTCCTGCAGCACATCCCCATCCTCGTCTTCCAGATCACCCACTGCATATTCCTGAAGAAAGGTCTCTACCGCTGTCTCGTCCTGCGAAAGCTCTTCAATCTGTGTCCGCAGCTGTTCTGCCTGTGCCTGGTTCTGCGCGTATTGCTTCTGACACTGCTTTTCATATTTACTTTGTTCCAAATACTGTAAAACCTTATCTGCCCCTACCGCAATAAGTAGTATCGCAGCCATGGCAATCATGGTGGCTAGAACTCTTCCGGCTGCCTTCATAATACCTTCCTATCTGTTTTGCAACAGCTTCCTATTCATTACAAATCTACATAGTACTCATCTACTACTACCTGCGCAGGTTCTTTGCCGCACGATCTCATAAGCCAGAACACCGGCTGCTACCGATGCATTCAGGGAATCAATGTCACCATGCATGGGGATGGAAGCCACCATATCGCACTTCTCCTTCACAAGACGTCCTACTCCGGATCCTTCATTGCCAATCACCAGCCCGATCGGTCCTGTCAGATTTAAGTCATACATCGTTTCTCCGCCCATATCCGCACAGACAAACCATAAGCCCTGCTGCTTTAGCTCTTCTATTGTCTGTGCCATATTCGTCACGCGGGCTACCTTCGTGTAGTTCAATGCTCCTGCCGAGGTTCTTGCTACCGTTGCCGTGAGTCCTACCGCACGGTTCTTCGGAATAATGACCCCATGCGCTCCGGCCAGGTTTGCCGTACGGATAATGGCGCCCAAATTGTGCGGATCCTCGATATTATCCAGCAGAAATAAGAAAGGAGGCTCGTTCTTTTCTTTCGCAAGCGCAAGCATGTCCTCTACCTCCGAGTATTCATAGGCTGCAATCGTTGCCACAACCCCCTGATGCTTGCCGGTTTCCGAAATCTGATCCAGACGCTCCTTCGAAACATATTTAATGACCACATCATGCTTTCTCGCTTCGCGCTTGATCGTCATGATCGGTCCGTCCTGACAGCCATCCAGAATATAAAGCCGGTCAATGGACTGTCCGGAACGAAATGCTTCAATCACCACATTTCTTCCCTCTATAATAGATTCATTTATTTCTTTTCTGAATTCTTCCATGCTTTGATCCTTTCTCAGTTTCTTTGTGGAACACAATCCAACCATGCACAGTGTTACTATGCATTTTTCAGTTCTTTCTGAATTAGTATCCCTGCTCTGTCTGCTTAATTCATTTTCTGTGTTTCCAGGATATCCATGCCCTTTTGGATCAGCTGAAGTATCCTCTCCTCCTGCCCGGTAAGATACAGGTATCCCATCAGTGCCTCCAATGCCGTTGCTTTTTTATACTCTGCCATGGTCGCATGCCTGGCCTTGGTATATGGCTTTGCGTTGCGCCCCCGTCTTAAAATGACCTGCTCTTCCTCCGTAAGCTCCGGTAACAGCGCATCCACTAAAAGAGCCTGCGCGGTCGCATTCACATAGCGGATCGTATAGTGATGAAGCTTATTTGCAGGCGCATTTCCCCGCATCACCACCACGGTCCGGATCACCAGATCATAAATGGAATCACCGATATAAGCAAGCGTAAGAGGTGAATATGTCCTGATATCCACCTCTTTAGCCTCAAATGCTTCTCTTATCCTTTGTGCAAAGGTTAAGCCATTTTCCATTTTACGCCCTCACGTGTATCTTCCAGAACGATGCCCTTTTGTAACAGCTCTTCACGAATCGCATCAGCCTTTGCAAAATCCTTTGCCTTCTTTGCTTCCTTACGTTCTGCAATCTTTTCCTCAATATAGCTTAAAAGCTCTTCATCCACATCATCCGCTTTCTCTTCTGCCTTTTCGCCATCAAAAAGGCCTAAGGAGAGCACCTCATCAAAGCTTGCAGCCAGCCTGCGCTTCGTTACATCGTTGCAGTCTGCCTTTAACAGATCATACAGCACGGTAATTGCCATGGATGTATTTAAATCGTTGCAAAGTGCATCTTCAAATTTACGACGGTATTCTGCGTAAACAGCCTCATCCACTTCTCCTTCCTCGGAAAGTCCGGCAAGCTTCTTAAGAAGCTTTTCATAAGCAGACTTTACATTGTCCATTACCTCATAAGAAAATTCCAATGGCTTCCGGTAATGGGACTGTAAGCAGAACATACGGTAAACCAGCGGATTATAGCCCTTGCTTTCCAGTAAGGATACGGTCAGGAAGTCTCCCTTTGACTTGCTCATCTTACCGGACTTGTCATTCAGGTGATGTACATGGAACCAGTAGTTACACCATTTGTGTCCAAGGTAGGACTCACTCTGTGCAATCTCATTCGTATGATGCGGGAAAATGTTGTCCACGCCGCCGCAGTGGATGTCCATATATTCTCCAAGATGCTTCATACTGATGCAGGAGCATTCAATATGCCAGCCCGGATAACCAACGCCCCACGGGCTGTCCCACTTGAGTGCCTGATCTTCAAACTTGGATTTCGTAAACCATAAAACGAAGTCGTTCTTATTCTTCTTATTTTCATCCTCGGTAACATCGTCACGCACACCGACTAAAAGCTCATTCTCGCTCTGGGTATTAAATACATAATATTCCTTAAGCTTCGAGGTATCAAAATACACATTTCCTCCGGCTACATAGGCATAACCCTTCTCTAAAAGAACCTCGATCATATGGATAAACTCATTAATACAGTTCGTTGCAGGCTCCACAACATCCGGCCGCTTGATATTCAGCTTCCTGCAGTCCTCAAAAAAAGCGTCGGTATAGAACTTCGCAATTTCCATGACCGTCTTATGCTCACGCTTCGCCCCGCTTAACATCTTATCTTCACCGGTATCGGCATCGGAAGAAAGATGGCCGACATCCGTGATATTCATAACCCTCTTTACATCATATCCCAGGTAACGGAGGGTCTTTTCCAGTACATCCTCCATGATGTAGCTGCGCAGATTTCCGATATGTGCAAAATGATACACGGTCGGTCCGCAGGTGTACATTGCAATTTTGCCATCCACATTGGGAATCACGGTTTCTACTTTTTTCGTTAACGTGTTATAAAAGGAAAATCTATTCTCCATCTTTCCTCTCCTCCTTTAATTGTCTGAGTTCCATTTCCATCTGCTGCATCCTTTTACGCAGCATGGCCAGTTCTTCCTTTACCGGATCCGGCAAATGGATCTGGTCTAATTCCTCCTGTGGAAGTCTCTGGTTATTCCGCTTCACCACATGCCCCGGCACACCGACTACGGTGGAATTCGGCGGCACCTCTTCCAAAACGACCGATCCTGCTCCGATCTTGGAATTGTCCCCGATCGTAAAGGATCCCAGAATCTTGGCTCCCGCACTGATCATGACATTATTTCCAACGGTCGGATGCCGCTTTCCATGCTCCTTACCGGTTCCGCCAAGGGTTACCCCCTGATACAGGGTCACATTGTCACCGATAATTGCTGTCTCTCCGATAATGACTCCGTTTCCGTGATCAATGAAAAATCCCTTGCCGATCTGTGCTCCCGGATGAATTTCAATTCCGGTCTTACGCACACCACGCTGGGAAATCCATCTTGCCCAGAAATAATGTCCCTTTTTATAAAGCCTGTGTGCCAGCCGGTAATGCAGCATCACCTTAAAGCTTGGATACAGCAGCACCTCCATACTGGAATGAATGGCCGGATCCCGTTCTCTTATGATTCGGATTTCTTCTTTAATATTGCTGATCATCCCCATAACTGCTCCATTTCCTGTAAAATCCCATAAAATAAGAAACGGAATATTCCATCTACAGAGACGAATTATTCCGCGGTTCCACTCTACTTAAAGACGATGACGTCTTTCCCTTACGGTCGATAACGTGACCAGACGTGCCGGAATACGAATGCCCCCTCCTGCTTCTAAGCTCATAGCGGTACGGTCATGCTCACCCGGCAGACTCCGGAGTGCACTTCCCACTCCCTGAAGTAAAAGCTGCTTACAGCCGATGACAGCTTCTCTCTGTTGCTCCTGGATAATGGTACTCTTCTCCATCATAGTCGTTTTCTGTTTATTTCCTGCAACTGCTCCATATCTTTGCAGTTATCTTAACTACTATATAGCATATGCAACTTTTGAAATTTTGTCAACCATCTGTCCAGAAATGCTTGCGTTGCCTTACACAGCCTGACAGTAAATATCTGACTGCCGTGTGAACAGTAACGTGTTGATGCCGATTATAGTTTCTTAGGACATCCACCGCAGCCGGCACAGCCACTTAGCATCACATCCTCGCTCTGTAACCCGAATGGTGTTGTCAGCAGACAGATTGCCTGGGAAGAAATTCCCTCCCCGCTTCCGGTAAATCCAAGGCCTTCTTCCGTTGTTGCCTTGACATTCACCTGGGACAGGTCAATATGAAGCGTGTCGGCAATATTCTTCCGCATTGCATCAATATAAGGTCGCATCTTCGGTGCCTGTGCAATAATGGTCGCATCAATATTCTCAATGAGAAAATAATGCTCCTCTAAAAGCACTCCTACATGCTTAAGCAGCTCTAAGGATGAAATACCTTTATAAGCAGGATCTGTGTCCGGAAAATGCTTACCGATATCTCCAAGCGCCGCTGCCCCAAGCAAAGCGTCCATAACAGCATGCAGGAGCACATCTGCATCCGAATGTCCGAGCAGTCCCTTTTCATACGGAATCTCGACACCACCAATAATCAGCTTCCGCCCTTCTGTCAGTTTATGCACATCATAACCCATACCGATTCTCATTTCGTTATTGTTTCCTCCTGTAAATCTCTTATTCGTAATTATTCAGTATCTTCATAGTTACCTTTATTCATTCTCATCATCCCTTTTCACTCCTGAACAGGCTTCATCCGACTCACCTTCGGTTACTGTTCACTCGTAGCTCGTTCCAGTAACGATTCATCAGGTGAACCTGTATTGATCATTTCCTTTTCGGTCTGTATATGATATGATAGAGTTATTCGAAGCTGATGGGAGATTCTTATGCAATTACGTGATTTTTTATCCTATGAAAAAATCTATATTCAATGCCATGACAGTCCGGATGCAGATGCATTAGCCTCCGGTTTTGGGTTGTACACTTATTTTCAAAGCCATGGAATTTCTACACATCTGATATATACCGGAAGATTCCGCATCCAGAAGACCAATCTGGTTCTGATGGTAGAGAAATTAAGCATTCCGATTGAATATGTTGAGGAAGGCTGCCTGCAGCTTACCGATGAGCTTCTTCTTACCGTAGACAGTCAGTATGGAGCCGGAAACATCACCAAAATCCCTGCGGAACACATCGGAATCATCGATCATCATCAGATCGAAGTCCGGGACATTCCGGATTCTCTGATCTTAAGTGATTTCGGAAGCTGTTCGACGGTAGTCTGGAAGCTTCTTCGTGAAGAGCAGCTCGATCCCAATGAATTTCCTGATCTGGCTACTGCCCTTTATTATGGACTTTACAGTGATACCCAGCAATTTACGGAGGTTCATAATCCGGCAGACAGGGATATGCACGATGCATTAAAATACCGTAACAGTATCTTTTCTTTGTTAAAAAACTCCAACATTTCCTCTAGTGAGCTGGAAATTGCCGCAATTGCAATTCTTCGGGCTGTTCACAACAAGGAAAACGGCTATTCCCTGATCAAGGCTGAGCCCTGTGATCCAAACATTCTGGGACTGATCAGTGATCTCTGTATTCAAGTCGACAGTGCCAACGTCTGCGTTGTTTACAACGAACTCCCTGACGGAATGAAATTCTCAGTCCGCAGCTGTACCAGGGAAGCCCAGGCCTGCGATCTGGCTGCTTATCTTGCAAAGGGCATCGGATCCGGCGGCGGTCATCTGGAAAAGTCAGGTGGATTTATTAACCGTTGGCTATATGAAGACAGCTATGGAGATCTGCACACAGAGGATTATTTTTCCACGCGGATCCAGCATTATCTCAGCAGCTTTGACATTCTGGATGCCAGAACAAGCCACGTTGATCGTTCCCGCATGAAAACCTATCGTCGTAAGCGGCTTCCGATCGGTTATGTTCTGCCTGCACAGCTTCTCCCTGTCTCAACTCCGATTACGATCCGTACAATCAAAGGAGATCTCGATCTGGTTCTCACAGAGCAGACCTGTATTATGGTCGATCTTCAGGGAAAGGTATCTGTAAAATCCCGGAAGGAATTCCTTGAACACTATCTGCCCACCCGGGATGCTTACCACCCTAAGGCCGTTTATCTTCCAACTATAAGGAATCGTCTGACCGGCACGCAGATCCGTTTATCCGACTGCATCTGCTCCTGTATTCCCTTAGAGAATACCTTCGTCCATGCCCGTCCGCTTGAGAGAGCCTGTAAAGTATTCCCTCTGTGGGATGAGGAGAGATATCTGCTCGGTAATATTGGAGATTATCTTGCCCTTCATAAGGACAGCTCCAATGATCTGTTTATTGTGGAAAAGGAAGTTTTTGAACAGACCTATGAATTAGTTCTCTAACGCTTCCTGTATCCATTTTGCATAATTTTCCTTCGTATCAGCGCCAACCTTAGGTCTGCATACAATGGTTCCGTTCCGGTCAACCAGATAGCTGGTAGGCGTACCTGTGACCTTAAAGATCTGATCAAGCTCATCGGTTCCTAAAAGAACCGGCAAGGTCACTCCCTGCGTCTCCATAATATCATGAGCCTCTTCTACAGCATCCTCATCCTGCAGATCCCGGACATCATTCAGAAGCGTGATGATCTGTACATTGTCTAATTCATCATTGAGCTCCTGCAGCTGTGGCATCTCCGCAATACAATAAGAGCAGGTCAGTCCCCAGACATTAACCATCGTCAGCTCTGCATTTCCGAACACGGATTCATCCACTGTATTGCCATCATAATCTACCGTCTGGAAGGTCACGCCTGTTGTACTCTCATACTCTGTATAATCAAGCTGGGTTCGCTGCTGTTCCCATTCACCCTGTAAGGCAGCCATAATCGTCTTCGTTTCCGCACTTGCATGCTCCGCGACCGCTGCCCCTGTGCTTTCATCACTGTCTATCTGATACATCGTCAATCCGCTTTCTGTCTGAAAAGCTGTTAATGTATAACCATCTCCATACTGATCCACGATCTTCTGCAGATCCTCCTTAGCCAGATCCTGACGGACAGAAAAGATGATGGACGGTGAAGAATAAATGGATTGGTAAGATACCATCTCCTCATAGGTTGCATTTTCCGGTTCAAAATCATCCGGATAATCCTCCAATACTGCATAAAATGTCACACCGCAGACTCCCTGCTCATCATCCAGGACAAAGCCGGAGGGCTCCACAAGTCCATTCTCAGCCTGTGCACAGGAGTTGAAGTTTCCAATCCACTGGCGCACTGTAATGCCTGTAGCATCATCCACAGCCACAGAACTCTCCTGACTATCCTCTGTTTTTGTCTGTTCCGATGTACTCTCTGTCACGCTGCTCTGCTCCGTGTTCTCCAATGCACTGCTCTGCTCCGGATTCTCCAATGTTCTGCTCAGCTCTGCATTCTGTACCGCGCTGCAGGAAATTAAGAGTGCGCCGGTCAATACGGCAATTAAAACAAAACTCATTACTTTCATTTTTTTCATATTATGATCTTTCTCCCTTACTATTTTTACAACTGCTCAGTACCCTCGCAGTTACTTTTCATGCATTTGTGGTTCGTGACATTAAAATGCAGTGCTCCTGTCGGACATGCCTTGACGCAGGCTCCGCAGCGGATGCATTCCGCACTGTTTGGATGAGACATTACATCCACATTCATCTTACACTGTCTGCTGCAGGCTCCACAGCCTACGCACTGCTCTTTCTCAACCTTAAGTCTTAAGAAGCTGAAGTGCTGAAACAAACCGTAAAAAGCTCCTAACGGACATATATACTTGCAAAAAGGCCGATGCACAAACATGGATAGTAAAACAATAAAAATCAGGATGACAAGCTTCCACTGGAACAAAAATCCCAACTGGCTGCGAACACCCTCATCCAGTGCGGCAAGCGGAATTGCACCTTCCAGAATTCCAACCGGGCAGATCAGCTTGCAAAAGTAGGGAACCGATGACAGCCCATTATTCGTCTTCCATAAAGCAGGCAGCAACAGCACAAAAACAATCAGGAAGAAATATTTCATAAAGCGGAGCAGCTTATCCGGTTTCTGCGGAACCGTCAGCTTCGGTACGGGAATTTTGTATAAAAGCTCCTGAATCAGGCCAAATACACACAGCCATCCGCAGACAAAGCGTCCCAGTATAACACCTATCAATGCCAGATAACCCATCACATAAAACGGATATTTTTTCCTGCTGCCCACGACGGCCTGCAGCGCTCCAATCGGACACGCACCTATTGCAGCCGGACAACTGTAACAATTCATACCCGGAACACAAAAATTCTTCAATGATCCGGTATAGATCAGGCTTTTCCCCCAGCCTGTCCATCTGGAATTTTGCAGCAATGCTGCAATCACCTGTACCAGCTTACGTCTGGTACCATGCTGACGGAGTAAGTCTTTCATTTCTGATTCCTCTTTTCCAAATAAGTCTATTCATTCCCCAAGCCGCATGCTTCGGCTAACCAATCCCAATGCATTCAAAACAAATATTAGCCGCTTTGCGAAGAACCACCCTGGGTTCGTTTCTGCCAACTCCGACACAGATACTTACGATTGCCGCAATGAGAATTACATATTTGAAGCAGCTCTTAATCCGACGCTTATATTTCATATTTTCTTTGTCTCCTTTTAACACCGGTATT
Organism: bacterium; assembly: GCA_963618065.1. Classification (GTDB taxonomy): domain Bacteria; phylum Bacillota; class Clostridia; order Lachnospirales; family Lachnospiraceae; genus Suilimivivens. The sequence goes on from CAVERH010000015.1 coordinate 51,454, forward strand.
ACAATCTGAAAGGGGATGCATTTCACAAGATATCTGGTTTCTATTTACACAAAAAGGACCCTTCCGGATCCTTTTAGTAGCGAGAGAGAGACTTGAACTCTCAACCTCCCGGGTATGAACCGGACGCTCTAGCCAGTTGAGCCATCTCGCCATATTTATAAATGGGACCTATAGGGCTCGAACCTATGACCCTCTGCTTGTAAGGCAGATGCTCTCCCAGCTGAGCTAAGATCCCATGTATATGATAGAGCATAGCGGCTCAGATATTGATGAAAGCCGCTGAATATTTATATTCATAAGGCCGACATCGATAGATGAGACATTAGGCTGTGGATGCAGGATGACAAATCCCTGATTTGGCATACATCATTCACACTGCTATGCAATGTTTGCTGTCGTCTTGCGACTGCTTATCTAAGATACCATTTTAGGCAAAGCTTGTCAAGGTGTTTTTAAAATTTTTTCAGGTGTTTCAGGTGTTTTTTTACAGCCCTTTTTTACCGTTCAGCCACGCCTCCATGATGTTGTGTGCTTTATAGCAGCTTTTCCATCCCTTCATGCTGATGCCTTGCTCCAACCGTTCCGGATGCCACTGTACCCCGTACACCGGAAGGAACTCATGCTGCAAGCCTTCTACTACACCATCCGGTGCATACTGCACATACCGGATTCCCCTTCCGGGAATGCCGACACCCTGATGGTGTGCACTGTTTACCAGCATATCCGATCCATACAATTCATAAAGAAAAGAATTCTCCTCATTCCTTGCCGGGTGCATCTGATCCTTTTCCCGGTAGGCGTGATGTACCGCCGTTGGAAGATGCTGGATCATATCTCCTCCAAAAGCAATATTAATAAGCTGCATCCCTTTGCAGATTCCAAACACCGGCTTCCGATACCGGCAGAAAGCTTTTAAGATTGCCAGCTGAATCCTGTCAATCTCCGGTGTCAGCTTCTCCTGTCCCTTCCGGAGCATCTCCTGCTCCCATTCGCTGTACTGCCTGATCTCCGACGCCGGAATCAGGAGCTGTCCGAACAGCTTCGGATCCACATCCCCGCCTCCCGGCAAAATCAGTCCATCGTATTCATCCACGTCCTTTACCTGTAAAGACGTAACAAAATGCACCTGCATAGCTGCAAGTGCATTTTCGTAATTGGTTGTCTGTCCGGCTTCTCCGGCAATTAAAATTTTCTTCAAAGCAATCCCTGCCTGCATGCGTTTCCTTATAACTTATGCTGGCAGTTCATGAATTATTCAAACGGACGGTCATAGACAAACTTAATCTGCTTTACTTCAATCCCATTCTGTGGGAAGTACAGACGCATCATCGCATATTTCATGCCAAGGTCTGCTTCTCTTGTCTGCGTTACCCACTGACCGTTTGTACCATTAAAGGTATATACCCCACGTGGTGTTCCGGCAAAGGATAAGGTAACCGGAATCTGCGCCAGTTCTCCAAGATCGGACTTCGCCGTAAGCTCTGCCTTATAATATCCCAGATACTCAAGATCCAGTGCAAAGTCAATGCTGGTTCCCTTGGAAATCTCATAATCGGACAGGCCAATCACAACCTCTTTATCCACCTTATAATAGGTCAAATCTCCGACACATTCCTCAAAGCCCTCTTCTGCTCCGAGAATTTCAATCGTGTCTTCCTCATTCTGCATTCTCTTAAAAGCATGTGTGCTCATCATAAAACGGCAGATATTCTTCGCACAGCGCTGCAATTCGCCAAGCGTCAGTGATCCGTCATGTAAAGACTCAACCGTATTATCGCCATGCTCGTTCTTTTCCGAATCCGGACATACCATATAAAGGTCATTCTGCGCCTTTACCATCGTTGCAAAATCGGTCTTTGCCGGCTTATCTCCTTCCTTGCAGACATAAGCCCACCAGTCGGTCATGACCACACCTTCAAAGCCCCACTGCTTCCGCAGGATATCCGTAACCAGATCATAGTTACTGGAGGTCCAGATGCCATTCACCGGTCCATAGGTCGTCATGACTGCATCTGCCTTTGCTTCCTTCACTGCAATTTCAAATCCTCTTAAGTAAATCTCACGCAACGCACGCTCGGATGCGATACTGTTGGAGGTATGGCGTCTGGTTTCCTGATTGTTTCCACAGAAATGCTTTAAGGAACCGGTCACACCGGCACTCTTTAATCCCCGTACCTGTGCTGCTGCCATCTTACCGGTAAGCAACGGATCCTCTGAGAAGTATTCAAAATTACGTCCGTTTAGCGGATGTCTGTGGATATTCATACCGGGACCTAACAGGATATCCACACGGTTCTTAATCATTTCTACTGCCATGAATGCATAAAGCTCTTCATTTAACTGTGTATTGAAGGTACAGGCAAGCAGTGTTCCGTTCGGAAGGCTGAAAGCCTTCATTCCGCTGTCAAGACGCATACCGGATGGACCATCGTCACAGCATCCACACGGAATACCCTTTTCCAGAAGAGACTTCGTAACGCCGCCAAATGCTGCTGCCGTTCCGGCTGTTACCTTCGGGCTTCCCATTCCTTCTCCACGTACGATACCGGCAAGCTCGTCCTCCGTGAGCTGCGCAACAAACTCGTCAAGCGTCGCTTTTCCTGCCTTGACATCCGCAAGCTTTATACCGCAGTCTCCGGTCATTTCACAGCTTTCCGGAAGCTCTGCGTTTCTCTTTTCCTCAGGGGAAACCATCCGTAACGGAACCTCTTCCATCACAATCTCATAAACCCCTGCAGCCTCTGCATGTTCATTGGCTGCTGTCATCTTCATACGCTTAAAGGCGGTTGTCGGAGCTAAGGCATTGCGGCATTCTTCGACGATCTGTAACTCATCTAACGTAAAAGAACCCACTGCATAGGCATCACGCACATTTTCCCCTGCATAAATGGTATATTCTCCTGCTTCCAGAACCCATCCGGTCGGCATTTCCGCGGTACTTACCTCATTATAGGAAGCAAATACCGATGTCGGAATTGTAAACGCAAGTTCTTCACTCTCTCCCGGCTTTAACTCCTTCGTCTTCTTAAAATCAATCAGTACTCTTGCAGGCTTGCCAAGCTTTCCTAATGGAGCCTTTGCATAAACCTGAACGACTTCTTTTCCTGCTACGGAACCGGTATTTGTTACCTTCATCACAAAGGACACCTGATTTTCCGCATAAGAAAATCCATCTGCTTCCATAGAGAATGTGGTATAAGAAAGACCGAAACCAAACGGATACAGCACCTTGCTCTTCGCTACCGATTCAAAATACCGGTATCCCACATAAATATCCTCCACATAAAGGTTCTGTTCCAGACCGCCAAAATAAGGATCGGCCGGATAATCGGACATCTGTGCCGCAATCGTATCCGAAAGACGTCCGGATGGACACACCTTACCGGTAAGAACATCGACCGTTCCAAGACCACCGATCATTCCTCCCTGCCAGACATACATTACTGCATCCGGACGGTACTTGTCCATAAAGCTCATATCCATGATGTTTCCGGTATTCAACAGCACGATCATCTTTGCAAAGCTCTTCCGTACCTTTTGAAGCATGTCCTCTTCAATCGTGGTGAGACAATACGCACCCTCCAACATTTTGTTGTCCTTATCCTCACCGGCCGTTCTTGCCAGAATAACAACCGCGTATTCGTTCTTTTCGGCAGCCTCTTCGACCAATGCCTCATTCAGTTCCATTTCTTCCTGCGACCAGGGCTCACTTCCCCAGCCAACACCTTCATCAAACGGATGATCCTTCTCCCACTCGCGGTATACATCCACTAACGGCTCATATACCTGCACGTCTTCGCTCTCCTCGAGCGCCTCCAGGATACCGGTCACCTTATTTACATTCACCATACCGCCTGATCCCGTACCGCTCTTATAATAATGAAGCTGCATTCTGCCAAACACAGCGACATGGCTTCCCTTCGGCAGAGGAAGCACATGATTCTGATTCTGCAAAAGCACCTGTCCTTCGGCAACCGCCTGACGGGCCTTTGCTGTATACTTTTCAAAATCCAATATTCTGCTGCTCATAACACCCTCCTGTCATTTCGATTTGTAACTATTCAGAGCCATGCAAATTATGGCAATATGGACGATGAATGCTTGCATTCAAGCGGACATATGCCATGATTTATATGGCGAAGTAACTACATGAGTAAAACTCGAGTTGCGTTAGCAACGGTTTTACGAATGGGGTTCTGAATAGTTACTTTGATTTTATAGTAATATCCTATCCCATTTCTCTTTGGTCTTCTATTATGTTATTAACCAGTTTATAGGTTGATATTGACATTTATTTTATACTATTGCAATATTTAAATAGAAAGTATAGGTCGATTTTAAATTATTGATAACTATTCTGATTTTATATGATGAATGAGGTTTTAAATAGACACTGATTCATATCACACAGAATATAAAATGACCACTTGCGAAAGGATATCGTGAAATGACTTCCTACTCCCATGAGATTATCAGTGATGATACCCGCCTGCGTCTGCATTTTGCCGTAATTAAAGACAGCCGTTTTTACTCTCCGATGCACTGGCATGGACATCTGGAAATTATTTATCCATTGAAGGGCTATATGACTGCCTACATCAACGAACAGAAATATACCCTTTCCCAGCATGATATTCTGATCGTGAATCCGCATGAACTCCATTCCACCAGAACGCATGGTGGGGTAGATTATCTGCTGCTCCAGATTCCGATGGAAGACTTAAGCCGCGTTCTTGATCACGCCTCCTCCCTGCACGTCAAGGAATATTTCCCTTCCATTATCGGGAGTACCTCTTTGCAGAAAATGCGTAATTACCTGCAGGAATTATGCGATACCTATGAGAATCCACATCCCGGATACCTTCTTCATTTTTCCTCTGTTCTGTATGAATTTCTGTATGAATTATACAGAAACTATTCCAAAGTTTTAAGTCCGGAGGTAAAAGAAAAGGAAAAGAAAAACTTCGAACGCATGGATGAAATTCTCCAGTACATTCGAAGTCATTATCAGGAAGATATTACCCTGCATGATGCAGCTTCCGCTCTTCATGTGAGTCATGAATATTTCTGCCG
>CAVERH010000016.1:0-37550 GCA_963618065.1 bacterium
ATCTTTTTCTTCCTGCCTGCACGATCTTTTTTGCATTTCCTTTTGTGATTTTTATACTGGTGATCCATGCAAACTCCGTGATTCTTTCTTCGCCATCTGATGAAATTTTCTTTTCCGTATAATATATCAGATTCACATCACCGTCTCCAAATGGTATCTGATTCTGATATTCAATATCTCCACCAACTTTCTCTTTTTCAGGCAATGCTCGATATTCACTTGCTATGGATGATGCACTTCCTTCTTTGTAACGAATGATATAGTCCCATCCGTAATCTGTGCATATCTGTATGACCTTCTGACTGACATACAGCCCATCGGCTGTTATGACAATCGGCAGTCTCGGAAATCGTTTCTTTATCTTTGCAGCCAGTCTTGCAAATGCTTTACTTTCACAATCCTGTTTTACTTTGTCTTCGCCCTGATTGATGTATTCTTCCGTGTTTTGTATAGGTTCTGTGGCTATGCTACATACCAGATCATGCCCCAAATAGAGTTTTGCTTCCAGTACACTTCTGTGATACTTTGTAAATTCATTGCTTTCTCCACGGTTATAGCACCTGCTGAGATAAGTATCATTCTTTTTCTGATATCCTTCGTCCAGCTCCGTACCGTCAATGATGACCTGCCACTTTTTCAGTACTCTGGCATCATCAAAGGTTTTCCTACGGATCATGGAATAAGCAATCTCTTTTTGTATTTTCTCAAGATTCTCCGGATCCAGCCTTTCCAAAAATTCATTTTCGGTAACACCATGCGGAAGATATTTTTTCCCCGGATCTCCCATAAAAGAATACAGATTTTCTACCGTTATTTCGTCATTAAATTTCCGGGTCATTTCCTGCATACTTGAAATTCCACCAATGCCCTTGTAGTATAAGGTTCCCAACATCACTTTTGCTGAATATTCAGTATAACTCTGATTTCTCGGGTCGTTCACATCTGCAAATCTTCTAAACAGCTCCGGATAGAATTTCTTTTGGATCTTATTGCATTCAGCAACTGGATTCTTTTCCAGTTTCTTTCTGGCTCTTTCTACTTCTCTGCTCATTTTTCTTCCTCCGCGACAAAGTTTTTCTTTCATTTTACCTTATCGCAGAGAAAATAGCCTTAAATTCTACAAATTTAGTGCGAATTATTTTTACCTTTCAAAGCTGTATTTATACAAACGGATTATAATACCGGCTTCCGTCAGAGAAGGTGACCGCAAGCCCTCCTGCCAGAATGATCACTCCAATAAAAAGTGTGATCCAGTCACTCTTTTTCATAGGCCGCTTCCGATACCAGGTACGCTTCTCCTTTTTCCCAAATCCACGAAGCTCCATGGCATTACTGATTGTTTCGATCCGGTTAAGGCTCGACAGGACCAGGGGGAGCAGAATGGCTACTGAATTCTTCATTCTCGTAATCACCTTATCCTTGCCTGCCAGATCCACACCGCGGGCCTGCTGTGCCTGACTGATATTATGATACTCACGCTGTACATCAGGAATATAACGAAGTGCCAGGCTCACCGAATAGCCGATCCGGTAATTCACACCGATTCCCGAAAGGCTTGCCGCAAACTCACTTGGATCCGTACATGCAATAAAAAGCAGTGCCACAGGGACCACACAGACCACCTTCATCGTCATATTCAGATGGTAAAAAAGCTGCTGTGCCGTGATCGTATAGGGACCTGCAATCGTGATAAGCACATCCCGGCTCTCGTAAAGCTTCACTCCATATTCCGGTGAAAACAGATACACAAATAAATTGTTCAGCAGCAGGAAAACTGCCGCAAGTCCCAGAACAAAGCTGATATCCTTAATTTTGATTTTACTCAGCTTAAAAATGATAAAGCTGAAGCAGAGCATGACAACCAGCACTCTGGTATCATAGGTCACCATGGAGGCGATACTCCACATCAGAAAAAACAGAAGCTTTGTGGTACCGGTCAGTTCATGTACAAAGCTCTGCCGCTTAATATAACTTAAAATTGCCACCTTAGCCATGAACCGTAACCTCCTGTTCCTGCTGACGGGTATCCTCCGGAATATCCGCTTTCTGAAGATGCTTTTCCTGTGCAATAAACCGCTCCGTCAGTCTCAGTGGCGGTTCCACTCCACATTTTAAGCTTAATGTGTAAAGGCTGGTCTCCTTTAAGCTTGCGTGCTTCACAAGCTCCGGATCATTCAGCACATGCGCAGATGTCGTATCTGCAAGCAGCTTTCCTTCGCAGAATACGATTGCCCGCTTTGTATATTCCAGCATGAGATGCATATCATGCGTAATCATCAAAATTGTAAATCCCTGTTCATTGAGTTCCCTTAAAAACTCCATGATTTCGGTATAGTGGTGATAATCCTGCCCTGCCGTAGGTTCATCGAGAATAATCACCTGTGGACGCTGCACCAGAATACTGGCTATCGTCACTCGTTTCTTTTGTCCAAAGGATAATGCGGAAACCGGCCATTTCCGGAAGGGATACAGTCCACAGATCTTTAAGGTCTCTTCTACCCGTTCCTTCCGCTCATCCGGTGTCATATCTGTCTGCAAAAGTGCCATTTCCACTTCATCCCAGATCATTGGTTTGGAAATCATCTGATTGGGATTCTGCATGACATAACCAATATAAGAAGCTCTCTCTTTTATCGTATCCTGTGAAAGGTCTCTTCCATGAAAGGAAATCGTTCCTTCCTGCGGACGTTCAAATCCACAGATCAGCTTGGCAAGCGTACTCTTTCCGGCACCGTTCTTCCCGACAATGCTGACCATTTCTCCCGGATAAATCGTAAAATTCACGTCATCAAGATTCTTCTTTTCTCCGCCATAGCTGAAGGAAATGTGCTCTACCTTCAAAAGCTCTGCTCCCGGATTGGATTCGCCGGGCATCTCCTGCTGCTCCAAAACCCAGTTCTTTACCTGCTGCTTCTGTGCATCGGTGAGCTTCAACGTATCCGGATGCTCCGGACAGATTTCCGGAGTCACCGGAACCTGTACATACCGGAGTGCCGTGAGATAAAGCGGCTCCCTGATTCCTCTTTCCATTAAGAAGTTCTCACAAAGCAGTTCTTCAGGTGGGAGATCTGCCACAATCGCTCCGTCCTGCATCAGCACCACACGATCCACATGCCGCCATAAGACATCCTCGAGACGATGTTCAATAATAAGAACTGCTGCTCCGGTTTTCTCCTGAATCTCATCAATCAGCTCAATGGTAGTCCGGCCTGCTGCCGGATCCAGGTTCGCAAGCGGTTCATCGAACAAAAGAACCTTTACGTCATCCACCATAACACCGGCAAGACTGACACGCTGCTTCTGGCCTCCTGACAATTCGTGCGGTGCATGATCCAGATGATGTTCAATATCCACAAGCTGCGCTACCCGCTGCACTGTTTTCTTCATATCCTCCTGCGGTATGCAGTCGTTTTCAAGTGCAAAAGCGATGTCCTCTGCCACGGTCAGGCCGATAAACTGTCCGTCCGTATCCTGTAAAACCGTTCCTACGGTATGACTCAAATCAAAGATGCTGCTCTGTGCCACATCTTTACCGTCTACCAGAACCTTGCCTGTAATTTTACCGGGATATGCGTAGGGAATCAGGCCATTGATACAGCTTGCAATGGTACTCTTACCACTGCCGCTCGCTCCGGCAATGAGAATTTTCTGACCGGGATATACATCTAGATTGATGTGATGAAGTGTCGGCTGCGCCTGTGCATCATATTGAAAACCAAAATCCTGAAATGAAATGATTGGAGAAGTCATGGGAAAACCTTTCTTCTATTAGTAGTGATCCGGAATAGTGATAAACGAATCAGAGCTGCCGCCTGTGCGCAACAGCTCTGATTCTCTCATACTAATCTTCTTTACTTAAAGAGCCTTTCTTAACAAGTGTCTTGGAATATGCAAATAATAATAATGTTCCAACGATACCCGTGGTAATAATATTGGCGATGGATGCCATAAGTCCCTGTGCAAACAGCTTCTCAACAGGCTCCGAGTAAATCAGAATGTCAAGAACCGGTGCAACAACAGCCCATGCTACCAGGTGAGCAACGATCTGTGCAAGATTGAACTTAATCATCTTCTTACTGTCAAAGCCATCACTCAAGTCCAGCTTCATGGTCATCAGACCAATAATCACACCTACCACTGTGGACGCAATGATCCAGCTCCACCACGGACCATAGCTTGTCGCATCAATCAAAGTATGTCCGATAAATCCGATCAGTGCACCTGCAATCGGTCCAAACAGGGTAGCAAACATTGCAAGAATTGCATACTGTAAGCTGATGTTGGTATTCGGTACCGGAGACGGAATTGCAACCTTTCCAAGTACAAAGAATAATGCAGCTCCAATACCAATGGCAACTACTGTTTTAACTGAAAACTTCTTCATTCGTGAGTTCCTCCTCATATGTATATTCCGCGTGGTTTTTCCACGTGGGTCATTATAGCATAGAATACTATGTGTTACAAGAAATCTTTGCTTCCGAACGATTGCAGGGTCTGCTATAATGTAATCGTATTGACGGCAATGCTTGAAGGAGGATTTCTTACATGTTACCTATTTATTTGAAACTTGCAAAAGAAGAGTATGATTTTGGTCCTCGCGCTTTGTATCAGACAAGCGTTGCGGATACCTTTCCCGATCATTACCATGATTTCTACGAGATTTTTCTTGTCACCTATGGGAAAGCTGTTCACAGTGTCAACAATGCCCAGCAGCTTTTGTCTCAGGGAAGCCTTGTTTTCATACGCCCCAATGACGTTCACAGCTACGTCGCCATTAACTACTTTGATTTTAAAATCATTAATATCGGATACTATATGAGCGAGATCGCACCGGTGCTTTCATACCTGGGTATCGCGCCTTCTGTCATTGATGCCCCGAAGCTACCGATCCATCTTAAGATTGAGGGGAAGCAGTTCGATCGTCTGCAGGACATGCTTCTGGAAATGGCGAAGCTCTATCCGAGCAAAAAGTGCCGTCCTTTTTTCCGTTCCTTTGCTGCCGAGATTTATTACCCTCTGCTCGGTATTGAGACCGAATTTGTCCATACACGCACCCAGCTGATTCCTGACTGGCTTTATAATCTGGATATTGAAATGAGCAAGCGGCACAATTATATCGAAGGACTTCCGAGACTGATGGAGCTATGCAACTATTCCCAGGCTCATGTAATCCGTTCTTTCCAGAAATACTATAAAATGTCACCTACCGAATATATTAACAGTAAGCGGATGATGTATGCCTGCGAGCTGATCCTTTCCAACAAATACAGTATTACCGAAATCTGCTATCAGTGCGGCTTTAATAACCTGAGCCATTTTTACAGTATATTTCATTCCATTTACCACTGTACTCCAAAAGAATTCGCTGCAAAGCACAGACCTTGATCAAAGCGGCATCATCGGAGTCAATAGAGCATAATAAAATGTGCATAAAGTAAAGGTGAAATTTTGTTTTTTGCTGTACATTAATAACATAGAAGCAATGTAACTATAATGCTCCAGTATACAATGACAGAAGAATTCTGTGGGAGGGTTCATTATGAGCAAAAAACAGGTACAGGACATCTTTGATTATTTCTTACGTTTTACGGAAACTTACCGTTCTACTCCGGACAAATATCTTCGTGAAGCCCGGATATTAAAACTTCAGACTCCCGTAATCCTGCAGGATTACCGAAAGGGAGACCTCCTTGCCGGAGGCATTCATCATACCTTTATCGGCTTCAGTCCCCAATATGGAGGAAAATACATTTATTTTTTTGAGGAGGCACAGGCAAGAAGGCTTCTTGATGAAAACAGGAAATCCCTGAACCGGGTTGACGAAATAGAACGTGCCATTGAATACTGGCATTCGGAGCGTACTCTGAACAAGCTGAATGAACGCTTTGCATCGGAGCACAGACAATTGGATCCGTACCGGAAAGCAGTTCACCGGCTTGGAGATGAGGGGCGGCTTGGCGTTTCCAGTATTCCTGACGGACGGCTCGCCCTTACCATACCCGATCTTGACAAGCTTCTTAAGCTGGGACTTCACCTCTTGTACGAAGAGGTCGCCTCTAAGGATCAGACAGACCCCTTTATTCAGGCACTTATGATCACGATCACAAGCATCGGAGATGCTATCGATTTTTATAAATACCAGCTCTGCTGCCTCCTTGAGAAGGAACCGGACAATGCACAGATCCGCCATCTATATAATGATCTCAGTGTCATCCGTTACCTGAAGCCGGCCACCTTTTCACAGGCTTTGCAGTTATTCTGGATTTATGCTGTCATATCCGACCTGATGAATTATGGCCGTATGGATGTATATCTCGGCGATTTTTATGTGCAGGATCTTAAACAGGGAAGCCTTGATGAAGAAACTGCCATTCTCTATCTTACCGAGCTATATGCCAAGATTAAAGAGATCGGAAAGATCCATGATGCCCGAATCATTATGGGTGGTCTTGGAAGAAGAAATCCACAGAATGCAGATCAGCTTGCGCTTCTGCTTATGGAAACAACACGACGGGTAAAGGAAGTCATCCCCCAGCTGACCCTGCGCTGCTATGACGGCATGGATCAGGCTGTTTTTGACAAAGCGCTTCAGGTCAATGCCGAGGGCTGTTCCTTCCCGATCCTGTATAGTGATGATACCAATATTCCCGCAATCCAGAAGGCCTTCGAGGTCAGCAGGGAGGAAGCCATGAGCTATATTCCGGCCGGCTGCGGAGAGTACATTCTGGAAGGACGAAGCGTTGGTACTCCCAACAGTTCCCTGAACCTTTTGAAGGCACTGGAGCTTGCTCTCCATCATGGCAAAGATATGTATTATCAGGTACAGGCAGGGCCGGATACCGGTGCTGTAGAAGAATTCACTACCTTTGAGGATCTCTGGAATGCTTTCACCTCCCAGATTGATCCCGAGCTTAAGCTGGTGGCTTATGCCGAGAAGGATTGTTATGATATAATTGCTGAAAACGCAGGCTGTCTGCATCTGTGTCTTCTGATGCACGACTGTCTGGAAAAACAGAAGCCCTTACTGGAGGGTGGTGTCCGTTATTTTCACGGCATGACGGAGGTCATGGGTATGATCTCCGCAGCGGACAGCCTTACAGCCATCAAGACTCTTGTTTATGACAGACGTCTGATGAGCTTAAGGCAGCTTGTCACCATACTGGATGCCAATTTTGAAGGCTACGAAAAAGAACGTAAGCTCATGCTGGCCTGTCCCAAATATGGAAATGACAATGAAGAAGCCGACCGAATGGCTCTCCGGGTATTCAACTATATTGCTGTCTCAAGCCTTGACCTTACCGGGCAGCTCGGACTTGACCGGTATATGATGGTCAGTGTCAACAACAGCGAAAGTGCTGTCTGGGGTAATGTGACAATGGCCTCTGCCTGTGGACGCAAAAACGGGGAAGCTCTTGCGAATGCAAACGGCGCCTCCATTGGCTGCGACAGAAACGGAGCTACTGCACTGCTGAATTCCATGCGGAAGTTTGACCACTCCCTGCATGCCGGTGTAATCAATAATATCCGCTTTACGAAGGAATTATTTTCTGAGCAGTTTGACAAAATGAAGCAGCTCATTCAGGCATTCTTTATGAATAACGGCAGTCAGCTGAACCTGATGGTTATTGGAAAGGATGATTTAATCCAGGCAAAGGAGCATCCGGAGGAATATCAGAATCTGATCGTAAGAATTGGTGGATTTAGTGCCCGCTTCGTGGAACTGGATCCCATTGTACAGGAAGAAATCATCAGACGTACAACGTTTGCTTCCTAGATTGTGAGGAATTATGGGTATTATTTTTGATATACAGAAATTCTGTCTCCACGATGGTCCCGGTATCCGTACTACGGTTTTCCTGAAAGGCTGCAACATCCGCTGCCTATGGTGCCATAATCCGGAATCCCTGAAACAGACACCTGAGCTTTCCTATATCAGTGACAACTGTATCGGCTGTGGGCGATGCGCATCCGTATGTCCTGCGCATGCCCACACCTTCGACCAGATGGGACACCATATTGACCGGTCATTGTGCACAGCCTGTGGTGCATGTGTAAGCGAGTGCCAGCTTGATGCATTAAAAATCTGGGGGAAGGAATACAGTGCAGAGGAGGTACTTTCCGAGGTAGTAAAGGATCGTCCCTATTTTGAACAAAGCGGTGGCGGTATTACCATTTCCGGCGGAGAGCCCACCACACAATATGATTTTCTGATGGAGCTTCTGATTGCTGCAAGGAAGCAAGCCCTGCACATCTGTCTTGAAACTAACGGAATCCTTACTCCGACGCTTTTTCAGAAGCTGACAGACTATGTGGATCTCTTTCTTCTGGACTACAAGGCTACCGGAATGGAGCTTCACCGGAAGCTGACCGGAGCAGATAACCATCTGATGCTGGAAAATCTTGCGTATCTGGAAGAAATTCACCATCCGGTTATCCTGCGTTGTCCGGTCATCCCCGGATGTAACGATACCGAGGAGCATTTTGCAGCCATACGGCATCTTCAGGAAACCTATTCCTGTATCCAGGCCTGTGAGATCATGCCATATCATGCTCTTGGCCGAAGCAAATGGGAACAGCTTGGCAAGGAGTATACTCTCGCTTCCCTCTCTGATGCAAGTATGCAGCAGAAAGAAGCCTGGAACAGGGCAATAAACGGTTGAAGGTTATCTTTCGTTTTATCGTCTTGCTGCTGCAAGAAGCTCATCCACGGTAGTAAATGCCATACCCGTCACGGTATCTGCACAACCGTAATAAATCGTGATCCTTCCTGTATCTGCATCTGTAAGGGCTGCACAAGGGAAGGTCACATTCGGCACATCCCCCACGCACTCATAATACTCATGCGGTGCCAGAATATACTCCTTAGATCTTGCCAGTACCTTCCACGGCTGTTCAAGGTCAAGCAAAGCTACACCCATACGATAGACAAATCCATTACAAGTGGTAATCACACCATGATAGATCAGAAGCCAGCCCTCTTCTGTCTTGATCGGAATAGGTCCGGGTCCTACCTTCGTGCTCTGCCATGCTGACTCATCTCCCTGAATCGGTCCCATAATGTGTCTGTGGCGTCCCCAGAACTCCATATCCTTACTAAAGCTGACAAATATGTCACCAAAAGCTGTATGACCGGTATCACTCGGACGCGAAAGCAAAGCATACATACCGCCGATCTTCTCCGGGAATAACACTCCGTTCCTATTGTAAGGAAGAAAGGCATTTTCAAGCTGTACAAATTTCTTAAAATCAAAGGTATAGGCAATGCCTATGGTCGGTCCGTGATATCCGTTGCACCAGGTAATATAATACCGATCCTCAAGGAAACAGACTCTCGGATCATACCGGTATTCCCTGTGCAGAATTTCTTCACTCTCGCCTTCAAAGTGAATCGGCTCATCATCTATCTCCCAGTGAATGCCATCCCTGCTCCTTCCTGCAAAAATATCCATGCTGATGGATCGGCTGTCGCAGCGAAATACCCCTGCAAAGCCATCCTCAAAGGGAACCACCGCACTGTTAAAAACACTGTTGGAAACCTTGTTTCCGTCTCTTCCGATAATAGGATTCTCACTATATCTCCACACCGGCATACGACAGTCCTCCGGCTTATCCTGCCATGGAATATTCGGTAATGCTTCTCCTATAATCTTACTCATACATAACCTCCCTGTCATTTTATTATTCTTTGTAACTGTTTAGTACCTTCAGCTCTCCTGACCACAGCTCCTTATCCTGATCCATCAGTATGATCCGGAAGGTACCGGGTTCTACCACCTTCTCCATGTCGCAGTTATATAATGCAAGCTCCTCAAAGGTAAGCGGTATTTCTGCACTCCGCTCTTCTCCCGCCTTCAGGCTGAGCTTTACAAATCCCTTTAATTCACGTACCCTGCGCACCACAGAGGCCTGCAGATCTTTTATATATAGCTGGGGAACGCAACACCCTTCTCTGTCTCCGGTGTTTTTGACGCGGAACTGCAGTGCGATTCCGGTATTCTTAAGCTCCTCTGCCGAAATCTCATTCCGACTGAGCTTTACATCTGTATAGGCATATTCCGTATAATCCAGTCCATAACCAAAGCAAAACAGTGGTGTCTGTTTCTCGTCAAGATAATGCATGGCCATGTAAGAGCTCTTGTAATTATAATAAACCGGGAGCTGTCCATTGGAGCACGGAAGGGATACCGGAAGTCTTCCGGACGGATTCACCAGTCCACGAAGAATTTCAGCGATTGCCTGACCGCCGCATGGTCCGGGATAAAAGGACAGCAAAAGCGCATCGGATTCCTTCTCCACCTCATTCAGAATCATTGGACGGCCTGCAATAACAATAGTAATTACCCTCCTGCTTTTCGCCCGCACTGCGCGGAACAGCTTCATCTGTGCTTCCGGAATATGAAGATCAGACCGATCCATTCCTTCTCCGCAGTCCATATACAGATGCTCTGACAGTCTGGCTGCCCCGTTATCGTCAAAATCCGCCTCTGTAAACCGACTGGACGAGGAGCCAAGAACTACAATACTCACATCGCATTTTTCTGCCATCTGTTCTGCATCAAGCAGCATTTTTTCCGATGTTTCCGTCAATGTACTTCCCTTTGTGCAGTACACCTCAGCTTCCGGATACAGGCTCTGAATTCCCTGATAAACAGTAGTTACACTTTTCTCTCTGACAGGAGGCGTATAATCACCAAGCTGACCATAAACATCATCCGCATTAGGACCTGTAACCAGAATGCGTCCGGCTTCTTCCATCGGAAGTATTCCTTCCTTGTTTTTCAACAGGATTACAGACTCTCTTGCAAGTCTTAAAGATTCCGGATTCATCACATAGGAAAATTCCGGAAGCTTCTTATTCTCAATAAAGGGGTGTTCAAACATACCCGTCTCAAATTTCAGCTTCAGTACCCGGCGTACGGCCTGATCCAGCTCCGCCTCGGTAATCATTCCATTCTCTACCGCCTCTTCCAGATGGCTGTAAGCCTCATCAAGAAGTCCGACATCAACACCTGCCTGCAAAGCCATGCCCGCAGAAACGGTGCTGTCACCCGTCATTTTATCAAGCTGATCAATGGCCAACGCATCTGCCATTACAATACCCTCGAAGCCAAATTCATCCCGCAGCATTCCGGTCAGAAGTCTGCGGTTTGCATGGCAGTAAATACCATCAATTTCATTATAGGCTGCCATAACTCCTCTGACACCGGCTTTGATTGCGCTCTGCATCGCAGGCAGGTGAATCTCACGAAGCTCATGCTCTCCGATTCTGGCCGCGCTGGCATTCACGCCGCCTGTGGTTTCTCCCTGTGCAGCAAAATGCTTGGCCACAACCTGCACGCCACCCTCATGAAGCCCATGGATTGCCGCTGCAGCCAGACTGCCGCTTAAGAAGGGATCCTCTCCATAGCACTCTTCCGATCTTCCCCAACGGGGATCTCTGAGGATATCCAGCATGGAGCAAAGCGCCATATGAACACCCATGGAGTTTAACTGTCTGCCGCAGATCTGATAAGCATCCTTCAGGGCTTCCGGCTGAAAGGTCGCGCCTGCTGCAAGATTCACCGGCAGCAGATAGCCATCCAGTGCCTGATGTCCATGCGGACACTCCGAGCTCATCAGAACAGGGATTCCAAGTCTTGTATGCTCTATCACATAGCGTTGAATCTCATTGTACAGATCGACTGCCATTTCTCCGCACAGGCCATTCTCATAATCTCTCTCTGACCATGGATCCGAACGATATAGTGCATATAAAGCACCCAATCCGTCATATCGGTCTACTTCCTGATAAAACTCATCCTTCAATGTAACGGTATCACCGTTCCGGTCATAAATCCGGAAGCCGTATAGCCGCTGGTTTAACTGTCCTGCCTTTTCCTTCAGCGTCATTTCCCGAAGTAATAAATCTGCACGTTCCTCAGCACTCTTCGCAGCATCCATCCACGGTCTGCTCTCAACATTGTTTCTGTTCATTGTTTCATTTCCTCGCTTTGTTCGAAGAAGCTCTCCTCTTTTTCTTTTTGCTTATCATATGACATATCTGTCATCATCATCCTTCTATCCCTTCACAGCACCATCCGAAAAGCCCTTATAGATCCATTTCTGTGCAAATATGAACCCAAGGAACACCGGTATACTTACTACAATAATTCCGGCCGCAATGACGCTCCACTCTGAAGAGTAAGGGCCAATAAAACGATACAGTACGGTGGACATGACGCCCTTTTCCGTAGCCGGCAGATATAGGAACGCAGTATAAAAGTCATTGTAAATATAAGTGATCTTAATAATACATGCAGTTACAATTGCAGGCTTCAGCATCGGAAGCAGAATATTCCAGTAAATTCTGAAATAGGAGCACCCTTCCATCAATGCCGACTCATCTACAGAAATGGAAATCTGGTTCAGATACTGTCTGTAAAGATACAGGCTTACAATATCTACTCCCGAATAAAGAATAACAACACTAAACAGATTATTAACAAGCCCAACCTTTGCAAAGTCCTTGAAAATGATCAGATGTACGATAATTCCCGGCACAAAGGATGCCATCATATAAAACCTGTCTATGAAGCCCTTGCCTCTGAACTGGAAACGTGACAGGCAGAACGCCACCATGGTACACAGTACAGTAGCAATGACGCATGCAAACACAATAATAAAAATCGTATTAAAAAAGCCCTTCAGTACATTTCCCTTGACCATTACTGTAATATAATTACTGATGTTTCTGAAGTTCTCCGGCAGCTCCATGCTTCCTGTGGAAAGGTATTCAATCTTGGTCTTAAAGGAAGCCAGGAAAACCCCGATTAAAGGATAGATGACTACAAAAGCCACAAAAACCAATATAACATATTTTAAAGTAATTGCACTGTATTTCTTGATCTTATCGCCTTTATCATTCATATGTATTCTCATTCTCCTCCTTAAACACCATATTTTTAAATACCATGACAATTGCCGCAATTGCCAGCATACAGATCGCCATAGCACAGGCCTGTCCATATTTATTATAGCTGAACGCCGTTTCAATCAATGTAGTTGAAAAAGAATTCGTTCCATTCTTTCCATTGGTAAGGACGTACGGAATATCAAATACCGATATGGAATTTACAATGGAAAATGTTGCCATCAGTCCCACAATCATCTTGATATTCGGATAAGTGATAGCCTTGAACATCGCCCATACTCCTGCTCCGTCAATTGCTGCCGCATCATAATACTCTGACGAAATAGACTGCATGGTTCCCAGATAGATCAGGAAGCTGTAGCCAACATTTTTCCACAGAAAAATAAATGCCAATGCAAAGTTACAGGTTTTGGGATTCGTGATCCATACCTTGATATAGTCACCAAGTCCAAGAAAATTCATCAGCGTATCCAGTCCGCCTCCGATCTGATAGAACATCCGGAATGCCATAGCAACTGCAACACCGTTCATAATAAACGGAAAGAAAATGATACCCTTGAAGAAACCGCTTCCCCGCAGCTTTTTATTCATCAAAACTGCAAGGAACAGGGAGATCACCTGTTGCAGGAGACCAGCTAGGAGATAATATCCTGCTGTTACGAATACATTCCGGTAGGATTCCGTTGTAAAAATATTTTTATAATTATAAATTCCAACAAACTCATACGGAGACACAGAGCCCTTCCAGTCCGTAAAGCTGTAATAAAGCATCGTTACGATCGGATATACTGTAAAATACAGAAGAAAGAGCATCGGAATTGTTAAAAACAGAATCAGGATCTTTCTTTTTTCCCATTCTCTTTTTGTTCCCAGTTTTCCTTTATTTTGTTTTGCCAATTGCTATACCTCCATTCTGTTCCGGCTGTCAGATCAACCATTCCTTGTAACCATTCAGAGCCATTATTTCTACTATATTGACCTTGTATAAGACTCAATTTCTCATATGCAAGGCAAAGAATGGGAGGGCTAATTCCGCCCTCCCACCATCAGGCATATTATCTGCCGCTATTTGATACTGGTATCTATCTATTCAGAATAATTACTGAAAATTCTTGCCCCAGAGCTCATTCAGCTTATCATATTCCGGCTCACTGCCATTCATAACCGGCAGCATAACGTAATCCAGAAGATATCCGTCATAGGAATAAACATCGACTTCTGCAGTTCCTGCCATCTCCTGAATCTTCGGATCCTTTGCAGGTGAGGTATAGGTCTCAACATAATCCAGATCCTGTAAGAAAGCAAGATCAGGCTGATTTTCACCGCCGTCTACCATAATCTCATTCATGCCAAGTGCAAGTGAAATATTTTCACAGAAGAAGGAGCAGAATTCCTTTGCAAGCTCAAGATGCTCCGAATTCTTGTTAACACCCATAAACAGATCCTGTGCAATTCTCATTCTAAGCTTATTGTCAGCACTTACATCATTCTTATAAGGGAACGGAATGAATCCGATGGAATCCGCAGAAAGACCAAGCTCCTCTGCATGCTCCTGTGCCTGGGACAGTGCCCATGTGCCGGTAAACATGAATGCCGTCTGTGCTCCTCCAAGGGATGTCAGGGAAGCATCCCACTGATCTGCTGTTACCACATCAGCTTCTACATAACCCTTCTTAACGAAGTCTGCAAGAAGATCATCGGCCTGTCTTAAGGCACTGCCTTCTGCCCACGGTGTCTCATCTGTCAGGATTTTATTTGCATAATCATTGTCTTCTGACATGGTAATTGCAAGATTATCCCAGTAACGCATTGTCCATACGGAGCCCGCATTCGTATAAATACCGGTAATTCCGTTTTCCTTGCATTGTTCCAGATCTGTGTACAGCTCATCAAGCGTCTTGGGAACCACACCATCGCAGTAGGTATCCAGAACAGTCTTGTTGTAAAGAAGACCTTCATATACGATTCCGATCGGAATACCATAGCTTTGTCCTTCATACTGCATATAGTCACCATAATAATACTTGGAAGCCATTTCTGTTGCATCTCCGAGAGGTGCAAAGTAGTTCGGCAGTTCACTTGTCAGAAGTGTGGACGGAACAAGAATCACATCCTCATACTGTCCACCGGTCAATCTGGTGATCTGCTGTTCATCACTGGTACCCGTAAGTGTTGTAAACTTCACTTCCTTGACTTCCGGATGAAGCTCCTGAAACTCTTCTACGATCGGTACGATATTCTCTTCATAAAAGCTTTCCGGATAATGGAACGCAAGAGTCAGCGTGATATCTCCTGTTTCCGTACTGCTATCTGCCGTACTTTCATCTGTTGCCTCTGTCGTCTCTGTTTCCTGTGCTGCAGTGCTGCCAGAATCCGTCGTTCCGGTACTGCTTCCGCATCCGGCAAGTGTCGACATAACCATTGCTGCTGCCATAATTGCTGCAAACCATTTTTTCTTCATTATGTAACCCTCCCTTGGTTCTTTTATAGTTTACAGTTATTATTAAACACCAGATCTTTGCTCATTTCCTCTTACATGTTGATGATGTTTTATGGTATATTGATTTCTTAATTTAAACCCTCCAGGAGCCACCCGGTTGATTCTAAAATCTTCCCCTTTTGAATGATTTTATGAACCCGTAACTCCTTGTCCAAAAGGATCAGATTTCCATAGTTCCCGGGCGCAATTCTTCCGTAATCACGTTCAATTCCGATTGCTTTAGCCGGATTTTCGGTTGCTGCCTGTATTGCCTGCTCCAGAGGAACTCCCATATGCAGTACGCAGTTCCTCATACAGTCAAACAGATTCGTGACACTGCCTGCGATGACATCCGGATGTCCTGTAAGACATGCTTTTGCTCCGGTAACGGTTACTGCCTGTCCGCCCAGCTGATAGCTGCCATCAGAAAGTCCTGCAGCCTCCATACTGTCTGAAATCAGAATCACCTTGTCAGCGCCGAACGTCCGGAAGGTGAAACGCACCATTGCCGGATGAATATGAATGCCGTCTGTGATCAGTTCAACCTCTGCACCTGCCTCCATAGCCGCAGGAATCAGTCCCGGCTTTCTGTGATGGACTCCTGCCATTCCATTATAAAGATGTGTTACATGACTTGCTCCTTTTGTAAAAGCCTCTCTGGCTGTTTCATAATCACAGTTGGTATGTGCCAGTGAAATTCTGACCTCTTCATGGCACTGTTCAATAAAGCGCATCGAAGTTGGAAATTCCGGTGCCAGATCTACAAGCTTAATCAGACCGTTGCTCTTTTGCTGAAGCCGGTGAAACATATCAGCATCAGCCGGCATAATATATTCCGGATTCTGTGCTCCTGCTTTTTCCCGGTTCAGAAAAGGGCCTTCCAGATTAATTCCCACAAGATCGGTCTGCAGGGAAGAACGATATCTCCATGCCTTATCCATAATCCCGGTTAGTGTTTCCTCATCATAGGACATCGTTGCCGGACAGATTGCAAGGATTCCGTGAGCTGCTTCATAGGCAGCAATTTTCTGTAATTCTTCTCCCGTCGCATTGCAGAAGTCATATCCCATTGCTCCATGAAAGTGGATATCCACAAGCCCCGGAACAGCATACAGACCATCGGCATCAAGCACCTCTTCATCCGGCTTCCGTCCGGCTTCATCTGATTTTTCTTCTGCAAACCTGCCATTCTGTATAAACAGATCCTTTTTCTCAAATTGATGTTCTGTGGTATAAGCATATGCATTTTTTACAACCATGTTCTCTTTTCCTCCTTATTTCTGCAGTCCTGCGAGTGCTTCCTCGTCCGCAATCAGAACAAAGTCCGGATGCAGCTGCAGAACAGACGCCGGAATCCTCGGTGTTACGTGTCCGGTAAACGCCTCCTTAAGAATGTCTGCCTTATTTCTCCCGCTTGCAAGCATAAGCACCTTCCTTGCCTGCATAATCGGTCTTATTCCCATGGTATAAGCCTGACCCGGAACCTGCTCCCTGCTGCCAAAGAACCGCTTATTTGCTTCCAGCGTGCTCTCTGTCAAATTCACACAGTGCGTGTTCAGTTCAAAGCTCTCTCCCGGTTCATTAAATCCAATATGACCATCCAGGCCAATTCCAAGAAGCTGCAGATCAATTCTTCCGATTTTACTGATCATTTCATCATATTCCCTGCATACCTCATCACTGTTCAGATTCTCTCCTGACGGTATATGAATATTTTCCTTTCTTATATTAACATGCCGGAACAGATGCTCCTGCATAAAAGACCAGTAGCTTTCCCTGTCTGATCCGGATAATCCCCGGTACTCGTCCAGATTGACCGATGTTACCTGTGAGAAATCTACATCATTGTTCTGAAACAGCTCAACCAATCTGGCATAGGTTCCGACCGGAGATCCTCCTGTAGCCAGTCCCAGAACCGCATCCGGCTTCAGATTTATCTGACCGGTTATGATATTGGCCGCGTATTTGGAAATTTCGTCATAATCCTTTGCACAAATAATTCTCATACAATTTCCTCCCTGTACTGCACCATAAAATTTTCTTTTAAAGGTTCTGTATCACATCCGCACAATCTGCAGCACGTCACACAGGCTCCATAAACCGGAGGAAATACCGGCACCTCTAATTCCAGCCCCGGTTTCAGGCTTCTTTGAACCAGCTGTGCAAATACCGGATTCCTTTTAACGATGCTTCCTGCTGCCACAATCTGTGAAGGTGATTTTTCATCCTGCGCTGCACGATTGATTAATTCTGCAAAATAAACAGCATTTTTCTGCAGTATCTCTTCTGCAATGACATCACCCTTTTCATATGCTTCAAATACATACGTTGCAAAGGATGCGATGTATGCCTGTCCTTTTTCATACACCATATTAATGTGTTTCCATACAGACCCTTCCATCCCTGCTTCAATCAGTTCACACAAAATACTGTTCCCGGCAAGTCCTTCCTCGGCATCCAGCACAGCATTTAACGCATCACGCCCGATATGATAGCCGCTTCCTGCCTCGTCAAAGAGATAGCCTCTTCCTCCAAATCGTCTTAACTGCCCGCCATGATTTGCATAAACCACAATTCCCGTACCGCAGATTGCTGCAATGCAGGAATCCGGGTTTTTTCCACATGCGATTACATTGAATATGTCATTTTCACATTGTATTTTCATGGCCGGATACTTTTCTCTCAGCATATTCTGAACCTGCATGGTGTTATCGCCGGAGTCCAGCCCGGACGCACCCACGAAAATGCCGCATATACTCTGATCCAGTTTTAAAAAGGTATCAATTCCTCTGCTCAAAATCTCTACCGTTTTTTGCACGCCGACAGTATTGGGATTGCAGCCCTCCAGAAGCATCCTGTTTAAGATCCGCCCTCTTTCCGAAAATAAAATAAACTCTGTTTTGGTGCCGCCTCCGTCAATTCCAATCATGGTTCTTGCGTCGTCCCGTTCTCCATAAATCAGACCATCGATTGATATATCCAGCAGTTCTGCTATCAGGCAAAGGTTCTCAATATTGGGGCAGGACAATCCGCATTCCCATTTCGATACCGATTGGGGGCTGATCCCAAGCCTTAGCGCAAACTCATTCTGGCTCAATCCCTTCTGAATACGATATTTCCGGATATTTGCCGCCATTCGTTTTTCATCGTACAAGTTCTTTCACCACCATTCTGATTTTGTAACTGTTCAGTGCCACAGTTACGATGCAAAATCTATTACAGTTCTTCTTGTATTCTATTATGCAACTATTAGTTGCATTTGCAAGCACTTATCAGTTGTTTGTAATGCCGAATATCAACCAGTGGTTGCTCCTTAGGAAAAACCTTGCCCTATGAAGCTATCAATACTCAATTAAAATCACAGGGAATCACAGGAAAAATCACGAAAGAATCCATATATTTATGAGAATACCTTGCCATAATACGGTTAAATATGCTGCAAGGAAATGATATTCAGAAGTAGCAAAATCCTGTCGGCCGATTTCTCGACAGGCAGGATTTGCTTTAATTATTGCAGTAGCTGTTCCAGCTGCACATATACTGATGAATTAAGCAATAAAACGAACCGCAAACTCAACATCTGCTGCCAGAAGCAGCAGGAACCCGGCCAGATAGGCTTTGTTTCTGACCTGGAAGCCATACCGGTATCCGGCATACAGACCGGCTACCGCCATCAGAACACCCAGAATGAGCAGCAGTACATATTGCTGAACCGCCCCTGTATTACACAGGGAAACCGCAAGTCCTGCAAGAAAGGTTCTTCCTGCAATTGCCGAGCTGTTCTTCAGCAGAGAGAGAAACTGCACATCATCCTGCCTGTGCTCATCGATCAGTTCTTTTCCCATGGCATGCAGCAGCATCCGGATCGCCAGTATGAGGAAGATCAGCACTGCAGTCAGTTCAAAAAAGCGTTCTGTCGGATTCAGAAGCTTTACCATTTTCAAAAGCTTTGCTGCATAAAAGCCAAGCGATATGGAAACCAATTCCCATATTCCAAAGACTCCGATAAAGCTAAGCAGCTTCTTTCTTCCGATATTGGAAAAATAGGTACTTCTGCAGGCTGTCCATGCAAAGATATCCATGGACAGACCCGCGGCGATCAACGCCATTTCCAGCATTGTCATATCTGACTCCCATCTGCGTTATTTGACCGCTTCTGTTTTATAAATGAACTTCACACTGCTATCCATATCAGAAGCTGAATCGGAGTAAATCTTGTAGCTGCGTCCTGCATCAAAGACTGCCTGCAGCTCATCAATGACATCCTGTACATTATCTCCGAAGAGATCCGTCAATTTACTGATTCCCTCTTCATCAAACTTGAATAATCCATCCATCAGCTCTCCGGTTCCATCAAGGAGCTGTAAAGCACCATCATTCAGCTCTGCGGTACCATCTACGAACTGGGAAGTACCATCCTTCAAGGTCTGACCGCCCTTTAAGAGCTCCAGAGTACCATCCTGCAGAGTCTGGGTTCCATCCTTCAGGGTCTGAGTACCGTCCTTTAAGCTCTGGGTTCCGTTTAACAAGGTCTGGGTACCATTCTGAAGCGTCTGAGTACCATCCTTTAAGGTCTGTGCTCCTGTAAGAAGCTGTGAGGTTCCGCTCTTTAAGGTATTGGTTCCTGCAAGGAGTGTTGAGCTTCCGGATGCCAGCTTCTTGGCACCATCATCCAGTTGTCTTGCTCCATTTACAGCATCGTTTGTTCCGGCTGCAAGCTGTGCTGCACCGGCATTCAATGCAACAAATCCGCCTTGGCCCTTCTGATCCTCTGTACCAATCTGTAACTGTGTAAGTGCACCGTAAACTCTGTTTATTCCCTTATTAACTCCTTTTGTTAACTCTAAAAGAGATTTCGCACCTTCCTGCAGTTGTGTAAGTGAACCAATCAATGTTCCCTCTGTGGTCTGACCGTCTGTTCCATCACACAGCATCGCATTATTATCCATCACTGCTGCAAGTTCAGAAAGCATCTCCTCGAACTCATCATATGCAGCCTTCTGTCCATTCTTATATCCAAGCTCATAATAGTATGCAGCAATTTCATCAACATTTACTACAGAGCTACTCTCTTCATTGGAACTGTCTGAACTTTGCTGTCCTGATTCTTCCTGTCCGGAAGGATCATCTGTATTTTCAGATGTGCTCTCCTGGCTGCTGTCATTTTGATTCGTATCGGAATTTCCTTCATTGCTGTTATCCGTAGTATCTCCAGCATCTGACGCAGCAGCACTATTTTCATTGCTCTCATTACTTTCCGAAGCTACACTGATTTCGATTTCTTCACTCTGTGGTTGCACTTCTGTATCATTTACCGCAGAATCACTATAATCTGTAGCTTCCACATTCGTGCTCTCTGCTTCAGCTATAGCAGTCTCCTGTCCTGCTGCAGCATCGGAGACCGATATCGCTGCTTCTTGTGACTGAGTCTCATCAGAACCTGCATTCGCAGCTTCTGTACTTGAGGAATTTTCAGAAGACGCGCCTGCATTCTGATTTGTCGAGGAGCTCTCCGTGCTTGAACTGCTTCCTGTACTATAGGTAACAGAAGGAGCATCTCCCATATCTCCAACTGCCGCTCTGGCTCCCTCTAACTGATCTTCCATGCTAAATAGGGCGGTCTGAATCTGTGCATTTTGTGTGGTTACAGTCGTCATCGCGGCAATCAGATTTGTAATTCCATTATATAACTTTTCAGCACCAGCAACAGCCTGCTCACTTGCATAAATGAGTCCCCATTTATTCGCATCTGTCTTATTTTCCTCGCTGGTTTCAAATCCACCTTTAATAGCATCTACTGCATCAGAAGCGCTCTGAATTCCAGCCTGTAATTGTTTTGCTCCAACATTCAGTGTGCTTGCTCCACTTGCCAACTGTCCTGTTCCTGCCTGTAATGTCTTGATTCCGGAATCCAAGCTTGCTGCTCCGCTGTTCAGGCTTTCTGCACCGGAGTTTACCTGACTGATACCATCCTTTAAGCTGCCTGCACCATTATTCAGGGTAGCTGCACCTTCATTTAAGGAGGCGGCTCCATCCTTTAAGCTGCCGGCTCCACTGTTTAATTCGTCTGCTCCACTGTTGAGAGAGGCTGCTCCTTCATTCAGGGTGCCGATGCCACTCACGAGCTCCCCTGCGCCGGAATCCAGATCCCTGGACTTATCTGCCAGTGTCTGTGCGCCCTCCTGTAAGGAGGCCATACCATCATTCAGCTCTGTGGAACCATCCTTTAACTGCTGGGTAGCATCCTTCAGCTCATTCATGGAATCCGTGATCTTGCTGGTATCAATATCCAGTGTGTCATCCAGATTCAGATCGGATAACAGGTCGGACATTGCCATCGTCATGGTCTGATTCATTTCAAAGTCTGTTGCATAGGCATGAATTTCAACTGTCTCCGGGATTTCTACCTCATCCAGCTTTTCCTTTGCTTCATCGTCAATTGCCTTATCCTTCAGGCTGTCAATATTAATGCTGTCCTTAAGTCCCGGGAAAGCAATACCGACTACCACATTATTATCTCCTTCGGAAATCACCCTGCCGTTCGTCACCTCAATATCACTGAAATGCTCAGCAGGCAGCAATGCTCCGGAAATCATGGCAAAGGGAACATATACCTCCTTTTCCTTACCGTTTACCTCAACGGTAGTCTTTTCATTATTGGTATAGGTGAAACGGATCGTTACATTACCGGTCTTGCCAACCAGATCCTCAGGAGAAATCTCCTCACCCTCCAGCTCATAGCTAATGGATACATCCACCGGAAGCTCCTTGTCTGTCGTACCCTGATAATAAATATCGCTGCCAGCTGCATTCCATACGAGATTGCCATCTGCATCTACGGTATAGGATTCATCTCCCTTAACATTCACAATGTCGGACAGGGAGGAAGCGTCCTTAATGGTGCTGTCTCCATTGGCATTCTTGAGGCAGTCACTGACAATAATCTTCTGCGTATTGCCCTGTGCATCTGCCATGACATATACGACCTCATCCTTTTGCAGCTCTGTGCCGGCTGTAGAGGAATGATGCACGACCTGATTCATGACATTGGTAAGCAGGTCATCACTCTCATCCGCCTCTGAGGTCTGTTCAATTGCTGTGGTTTCCTGTGTGGTATTCTTTCCGCATCCGGCAAGTCCGCCAAGCACCATGGAAGCACTGGTTAATACGGCAACTACTTTAAATCCAAGCTTTTTATTAATTTCCATATTTTTCATAATCATCATTTCCTTTCCGATTCTTAACGACTCCTGTTAAGCTCTTAATCTTATCTATTGGTAACGTAGCTTCTTACTGTACTGCATTCTTTTCCTGCTTCCCTGCTCCGCGATGTCTTCTCGCCCTGCGTGCGGCCTCCCTGGCTGCACTTGCCGGTGTAAAGCCGATGCCGGTATGGCAGATCAGCTTATCAAAAATCATAAACATGGACGGCAGCATGAAGATTACGGTAAACATACTGATAATCGCACCTCTCGCCATCAGGTTGCAAAGAGCGCTGATCATATCAATGTCGGAGTAAAGCCCGACACCAAAGGTTGCAGCGAAAAAGCTCAATGCACTGACAATGACTGACTGGATCGAGGTACTGTGTGCAATCGTAACGGACTCCTCCTTGCTCTTACCGGAGCTTCGTTCTGCCTTGTATCTGGTTGTCATCAGGATCGCATAGTCCACGGTAGAGCCCAACTGGATGGTACCGATAACGATGGATGCAATGAACGGCAGTGTCGTGTTCGTATAATAAGGAAGACCCATGTTAATATAAATCGCAAACTCAATGACGCCGACCAGAATAACCGGAAGACTCACTGACTTAAATACAAAGAAGATAATTGCAAAAATAATTCCGATGGAAACACCGTTTACGGTGTTGAAGTCCGTATCTGTAATCTCAATCAGATCCTTGGTACATGGAGCTTCACCGATCAGCATTCCCTTGCTGTCATACTTTTTCAAAATGGTATTTAAGGTATCGCACTGCTCATTGACCTCATCCGAAGCAACCGCATATTCTGAGGTAATCAGCACCAGCTCATATTCATCACTTTCTACCTCATCAAGCACCTCCTGAGGGATGAACTCCTCCGGAATGGTGGAGCCAATAATTTTTTCAAGTCCTAGAACCGCTTTCACGCCCTTGACCTGTTCCATCTCGTTCATCATGGCTGCCTTATCCTTGGCAGGAAGGTTTACATCCATCAGTATCATGTGTGTTGCGCCCATATCAAAGTCATTGGACAGCTTGTTGTTCGCCTGCACACTCGCAAGAGTTTCCGGAAGACTGGAATCCAGATTGTAGTAAACACTGGTATGGTTATAACCCCAGATTGCCGGAATCCAGATCAGCACAAACAGAATTGCGAACAGTATATAATGCTTGGTCATAAAGGAGGACGTCTTTTCGAAGCTCGGCATGAACTGTTTATGTCTTGTCTTTTCAATCGCCTTATCAAAAATAAGAATCATGGACGGCAATACGGTAACACAGCAGATTACACCGAAGATAACGCCCTTTGCCATAACAAGTCCGAGGTCAAGGCCTAAGGTAAAGCTCATAAAGCAAAGTGCGAGGAATCCGGCAACCGTTGTGGTTGAGCTTCCGATTACGGAGGTAAAGGTCGCTGTAATCGCCTCTGCCATAGCTTCCTTTTTATCCGGATAGGTCTGCTGCATTTCCTGATAGCTGTGCCACAGGAAAATGGAGTAGTCCATGGTAACACCAAGCTGCAGAACCGCTGTCAATGCCTGAGTTATATAAGAAATCTGTCCCAGGAAAATATTCGTTCCAAGGTTATAAATAATGGAAAATCCGATACTCAAAAGGAAAAACAACGGAATCAGTGCACTGTCCATGGTAACGGACAGGACAATCGTTGAAAGAACGACTGCAATGCAGACATAAATCGGTGTTTCCTTGTTGGACAAATCCCTTGTATCCGTAACAATCGCCGACATACCGCTTAAGAAGCACTGTTCATTCGAGAGCTTACGGATCTCGGCAACGGCATCCATGGTCTCATCCGCTGACATTCCGGTATCATACATAATGAACATCATGGTGCTGTCTGTCGATGCATTGTTAAATGCATCGTAAATTTCATCCGGCAGCATTTCCATCGGAATGCTCAGATCCATGAAGCTGTCATACCATAATACCGATTTCACATGATCGACCTGCTCGATCTTTTCCTTCAGGGCAGAGACATCCTTCGCCTGCATGCCCTCCACAATATACATGGAAAAGCTGCCCACGCCGAACTGATCCAACAGGATATCCTGGCCAACCATGGTCTCAATGTTATCAGGCAGATAGGTTAATACATCATAGTTGATTCTGGTATTAAAATAGCCGATTGCCGACGGGATCAGCAGCGCAACCGCAATAATCAGAATCATAAACCTGCATTTGACTATTCCTTTCGCAAACTTTTTCATAAAACCTCCTTTTCAAGGCTCCCCTTGATTCGTTTCCTAACTGCAGCTGTTCAGCAGCTTCACAGTTATCATAGTTATGCTTCTATCTTTTCTATTGGGTATCTTATGAAATAAATGACAGGATTGACAGATTCAATTTCATTGAATTGTTTGTGATAAATATACAATTCCGTGTAGTTTGTATAGACTAACCAGACAGAATAGAAGAAATTGTTTAAGAAAAATATACATTTATGTGGATTTGTATAAGAAAGAAAGAGCAGACCAAATTCGTCTGCCCTTATCATTTCTAGCGCATCTTTGCCAGTATTTCTTCCATTGAGTTGTTGAGAATGTAATAATACAGATTCGCAACCTCGGAGGCCGGAAGCACAAGGTCGGATTCCAGCCATCGCTGCAGTACATAGCTCATGGACTGTGCATAATATTCCGCCAGATATTCACTCGTCATCCAGTTATGAAGTCTGGCATTCTCTCCGACCTGCTCCTTCATGAACTCATAAAGCAGCTCTTTAATACAATGCTCGATTATCATGCGGAAGGAATTCTGCCCTTCCATTTTACATACCCTTTTGTAAAACTCCTTGTCCTTTTCTGCGTTCTGGAAAGCCAGTGTAAATCCCTCACGGATGAAGCCTCCCTGAAGCAGCGGCAGAATCGGATCCAGAATTTCTGTCCGGATGATCCATTCCAGTAACTCGTATTTATCCTGAAAATGATTATAAAAGGTCGGACGGATTACCCCTGCTTTGTCCGTAATTTCTTTAATTGTGATTTTCTCTACCGGTATCACAGCCACCAGTTCCTTAAAGCTCTCTGCCAACAGCTTATCTACCGTTGCCTTCTGCGGCATGTTGATCTCCTCCTTTGCAGTAAACAGCGTTACTGCTCTCTCCTGAACAATAATCCCTTCAGCCGTCTCACGGCTGTCCCAGCTCCTTAAGACTCTGTATCAGATCAAGGTCTGACTGCTGCACCCTGAGATTCGTGGTAACCGCCTCTTCACCCGGCCGCTGGATCGACACCTCAATAATCGTACCCTCTACGATTTTGTTGGTCAGTACATTCTGTACAAATGCCTCAACCTTCGGATGATTGTTCGTAAATGTATTCTTAGCCTGCATAATCTTAAACATTGCTGCCGGATTCATATCTGTTCCTCCCGTTCTGTTATAGTAACTGTACTGAATAGACAGTTACCTGTTATATTCTGTTATATTCTGTTATATTCTTTTTTATGCTGTCTCCTTACTATCGGATGACCTTCGACCAGTCGCTGATGCCGATATACTGCTTTGCCCAGTCCATATAAGCGGCCTCTTCCTCTGTTCCAAAGCTGTTAAAGGCTGCCCATCCACGTTCGGACAGACGGGAGTCCACACCATCTCCTAAATTGTCCAGATAAATAACCTCTGTAATATACGGATTCTTTTCAAAGGAATAGAAGGCTGCACACAGAGCAGCAACCTGAACGTCCTCACCCTGCGTTGCACTCACGCCAAATTCATTGACAATGATATCACGTACCTGACCGGAACGGTTCCTGTATTCCTGCCTGCTCATAAAGTCCGTAACCACGGTCACGTTCTGGAAGGTTACCATATGATTATCTGCCACCTGGGAACGGCAGTATTCCGGTGTCTCCACCGTTACGCCGGACATATCCCAGAACTTTGCATAGGTAAGCGGAACAGTATAAGGATGAATGGCAAGACACCAGTCGATATTTCCGGTACTGCTGATGTTATTGTTAAACTTGATCAGGAAATCCTTTACATCAATATAAGAATAATATTCCGGATGGCTGGTCGGACGATTCCGGTCCCAGCACTGGTCAAGGCTCACATAGACATTGGCCTGTGCGTTCACACTTTTGATTGCCGTGTAGCATACACGGAATGCCTGCGTATATTCCCGTACAAAGGAATTCCAGTCCGTCCAGTTCATGTAGTTCCATTTTCTTTCATTCACTTCGTTGCCAATGATAAAATCCTGCGCTCTGGAATTGGCTGCATAATTCTGCAAATCCTTCACCAGTCCCTCAATTCCTTCATCATTGGCTGCATTTAGCATATAGTAGGTATGATCCCACGGATGAGGATCTTTCACTTCATCACTTGCCTTCGGATGCGTTACAACCGTTCCTGCCCCGACCAGAATCTGTGCGGTACGGTTGACATGAGTCACCGGAACATCACCGGTTCCGCTTCCGTTAATGATAATATTGGTCGTTTCAATCCCCTGCGTAGACTTCGCGGGACGCTGCACACGATGGGAGGATGTCGCCATCATTTCCGGATTGCTGATATACTGCGGATTGCCAATCATTACTTTCTTACCGCCCTGTAATACCACCAGAGCAAACTTCGCATACAGTCTGCCATTCGATGCGGTGGAATCCAACGGAAAATGTATCACCGTATTCAATGACTGCTCACAGGATGCAACAGGAGCTGCCTCATCCGGAATTGCATACTCATAAGTTTTTAACTGATATAGATAGAACATTCCATCATCGGAAGAGGGCAGGGTACTGAAAGCAGCCAGATACTCGATCGTCTTCCGGTCAATCAGCTGGCTGGCCTGCGACAATACACTGCCTTTTCCTGCGGCCTGTGCCTCCGTTCCCATGGAGGGGGATAAAAACAACGCTGCTGCCGTGCATACTGCAAGCAATGCACTGATTCCTCTTTTTAATGTGTTCCTTGAAAAGATTGATTTTTTCACCTTTTCTCTCCTTTCGCATCCTTTATGCATTTTCTGTGCTTTATATTTGGTAACTATTCAGAGTTACTATATTGGTAATACCCAAACTGCTTCTGCCTGTTTTCACCCTTCCCGGTCTGCCGGCAGCTTCCGGAAGAAACCAACCGTAAACGGAATACAGATCAGACCGGTGAGCACATCCGCTGCTGCCTGTGCATACTGCACTCCGGCAATTCCAAAAGCATACTGCATCATTAAAATAAGCGGGATAAAGCATAAACCGTTCCGCAGCGTAGACAGGAAGGTCGCATTCCATTTATATCCGATACTCTGGAACATCATATTGTTACACACACTGAACGGCACAAAAAACAGTGCCAGACACTGTGCCCGCATCGCCGGAATTCCAATGGTGATAACCTCCGGGTCATCTCGGAACCACGCCACAACCGTTCCTGCCATCAAAAAGCCTACAATTGCAAATGCACCCAGCATCACCGTTCCAAAAATCCAGGTAAAGTAAAAGCCCTTTCTTACTCTCGAAAATCTCCCGGCACCATAGTTAAAGCCCGCAACCGGCTGGAAGCCCTGACCGATGCCAAGCCCGACACTGAAAATGAACATGCTGAGCCGGTTTACAATGCTCATGGCGGCAATTGCGGCATCTCCGTAAGCGCCCGCCGTATGATTCAGCACCATCGTAGAAATGCTGGCAAGTCCCTGACGCGCCAGACTCGGAAGCCCTGTCGTCACAATCTCACCAAGCGTCTCAGCCGTAAAGCTGATATAGCGGATTGCAAAGGTCGTCTGCGTCTTTTTCCGCAAAAACATGCTGAGCAGGATTCCGAAGGAAAGATACTGACTGATCGCCGTTGCAAGTCCGGCTCCTCCGATTCCCATATGCAGTACCCGGATGAAATAAGCATCCAGAAAAATATTTAAGAAGCCTCCGCTCGTAAGTCCGATCATGGCGAAAAACGCCCGGCCCTCGTATCGCAGAATGTTATTCATCACACAGCTGCTCACCATGGCAGGTGCCGCAAGCAGAATATAAAACGCATATTCCCTGGCAAAAGGAAGGATCGTATCGGTACTTCCAAGCAGCCTCACTAACGGTGTCAGAAAACACAAGCCCAGAGCCAATACCAGCATACCGGAAATCAGAGCCGCATAAAAGCTCGTTGCGGAATACCGTCTGGCATCCTCCACTTCTCTGGCTCCCAGTCTGCGGCTGATAATACTTCCGGCTCCATGCCCGAACATGAAGCCCAGTGCCTGCAGAATTGCCATCAGTCCGAACACGATTCCGGTCGCTCCGCTCGCAGAGGTTCCCAGTGTTCCGACAAAATAGGTATCTGCCATATTATAAAGATTGGTAACCAGCATGCTGATCGTCGTCGGCAGTCCAAGCTCCAAAATGAGCTTTTCCACCGGCTGTCCTGTCATGCGGTCATACTGTGACTGCTTTTCCCTGCTCATACTGCCTCACTTTTCTTTCCGGCTGTACTGAAAACGTTACATTCCTTCTATATATATGTACCTGCCCGTATTCCTCATTCCCGGACAGATCATTTCCGGGGGCTTTACTGCACAATCTGCCTTGCAACATAGACACCGCTTGCAGACGCATGGGACAGAGAGTGCGTCACCCCGCTGCCGTCACCGATAATGTACAGTCCCTTATGGCAGCTTTCCAGATTCTCATTGAGCTCCACTTCCATATTATAGAACTTCACCTCAACGCCATAAAGCAGTGTATCGTCATTGGCCGTACCCGGTGCAATCTTATCGAGAGCATAAATCATCTCAATAATACCATCTAAAATACGCTTCGGAAGCACCAGACTTAAATCCCCCGGTGTTGCTGAAAGGGTCGGCTCCACAAGTCCCTCTTCGATTCTCTTTACGTTACTTCTGCGGCCTCTTACCAGATCTCCGAAGCGCTGTACAATGACACCGCCTCCGAGCATATTGGAAAGTCTCGCAATACTTTCTCCATATCCGTTACTGTCCTTGAACGGCTCCGAGAAATGCTTGGATACCAGCAATGCGAAGTTCGTGTTTTCGGTCTGCTTATCGGCGCCCTCATAGCTGTGTCCGTTTACGGTAACAATTCCGTTCGTGTTCTCATTTACCACGATACCGTGCGGATTCATGCAGAAGGTCCGGACCGCATCCTCAAACTTTTCGGTACGGTACACAATCTTGCTCTCATAAAGCTCATCGGTCAGATGGGAGAAAATCACCGCCGGAAGCTCGACGCGCACACCGATATCGACACGGTTTGATTTCGTGTTGATCTGTAAATCCTTACAGATCTGCTCCATCCACTTACTGCCGCTTCGTCCAACGGAAATGATGCACTTATCGGAATAGTAAGAGCCATTTTCACAAACAACCTCATATCCTTCGTCCAGTGCCTTTACCGTCTGAACCGGCATATCAAAGTAGAAGTCCACCTTATCCTTAAGCTCTGCATAAAGGTTTCCCAGTACAATCAGGTTAATATCCGTTCCCAGATGACGTACGGAA
This sequence comes from bacterium, assembly GCA_963618065.1. Classification (GTDB taxonomy): domain Bacteria; phylum Bacillota; class Clostridia; order Lachnospirales; family Lachnospiraceae; genus Suilimivivens. The sequence continues at coordinate 30,063 of CAVERH010000016.1, forward strand.
GCATCCAGCAGATTCAGCTTGTTCTGCAGACAGATCTTCTTAAATGCCGTGCCGGAGGTCGAATACAGCTTCGTCCCCTCACCGCCAAACTTCATGTTAATATCATCCACATATTTCATCAGCTCGATCGCCTGGCTTCTGCCAATGTATTCGTATAAGGTTCCGCCGAATGCATTGGTGATGTTGTATTTTCCATCAGAAAAAGCACCTGCTCCTCCGAAGCCGCTCATAATCGAGCAGCTCTTACAGTTCACGCAGGTCTTTACCTTTACTCCGTCAATCGGGCAGTGACGCTCATCGAGCGCATGGCCTGCCTCAAAAACTGCAATCTTTATATCCTTATTGCGCTGCACCATCTCATATGCCGAAAAGATTCCTCCCGGTCCTGCTCCAATGATGATTACATCGTATTTCATTCCTAAATTCCATCCTTTCCTTATATATAACTATGCAGTTACTCTGCCTGTTATTTTACAACTGTTCAAAACAGTTATGCTGTTGTCAACATAAATGTTTCCTCTGCTTCACAGCCGCTTGTTTCTTGTGCATTTCAAACTCGCATGCCCGTGCTTTGCACTCTCCATCTGTCTTCGACAGATGCATGCTCGTTAATGAGTGCAGAAAAACAAATGTCTGCTTCGCAGCCGCTTGTTTTTCTTTGCACTCATTACATCATAATATAAAATCGTAAGAAACACAATTCCCTATCGACTTCTGACTTGTGAAATGCATGGAAATCAACTATAATCAGACTGATGCGGCTCTTTATCACTGATCAGGACTGTGATTCCGCTTTATTTGTCAGCTATTCAGAGCCAATATTTATGATAACAGCGAGGTGTTTTTCATGATCATACAGGAAATTCATACCATGGATGAGTTGCTTCATTTCGTAAGCGGCCTGACCCGGAAGCATGGGTTGAAGCTGTGGTATCGCGGCGAAGAGAATTCGGAGCTGTCCTTAATTCCCTCAATTCAGCGGAGTCAGAAGCGGATTGATGTGGAGCGTTACATTACCAATGATTTTTATATCCGGGCAAGACAGATTATGAAGAATCCCCCGGAAAAACATAACTACGCCGCATGGGTTTCCATTATGCAGCACTACGGACTTCCCACGCGGATGCTGGACTGGAGTCAGTCACCGCTGATTGCCTCCTTCTTTGCAACCGAAACCTATAAGGTACAGCCAACACTGGATGCCTGTGTATGGGTTCTGGTTCCGGCCCGTCTCAATGAACGGGAGGGCTTCGGACACTGCATTTATCCGATTGATGCGGATACCACACAGGAAATGCTGCTGCCGGCCTTTAAACACAATCACCACAATCCGGAGGTTGCCGACCGCATCCTCGCCTGCAGCTCTACCGACAACAACCTACGTATGTATGCACAGCAGTCCAACTTTACTGTACACAATTCTCTGCAGAGACTTGAAGACATCTGTGATGAGAATACCTTGTATAAGATCATTATTCCAAGTGAGCGCAAGAAATACTTCATCGACAGCCTGCGTGTGTTCGGCATCACAGAAGGATCCATTTATCCGGATCTGGATCACATTTCCAGCGACTTACGAGATTCCTATGGGATTTAAGAAAAGGGGGACCCTATGAAAATTGTATTAGAGCACTTAACGAAAAGATTTCCTAACCGAAACAAGAAAATCCGTGAGGATATCATTGCCGTCAATGATTTTTCCTTTGAAATTCCGGATGGCAAGCTAATCGGACTTCTCGGTCCTTCCGGCTGTGGCAAGAGTACCGCTTTGAACCTGATCAGTGGTCTGTTAAAGCCAAGTGAAGGTAAGATTTTCTTCGGAGAGGACGAGGTAACCAACCTCCCTGCCGAAAACAGAGGCGTCGGACTCGTGTTCCAGAACTATGCCCTGTACCCGCATCTGACGGTAAAGCAGAACATCCAGTTTCCTCTTGAGAATTTAAAAGGAAAAGACAGGCTTTCCAAAGAAGAAATGAATCGCCGCGTATTAGAGGCTGCCAGACTTGTCCAGATTGAAATGCTGATGGATCGTAAGCCCAGTGAGCTTTCCGGCGGTCAGCAGCAGCGTGTTGCCATTGCCCGTGCGTTAGTAAAAATGCCGAAGGTCCTTCTCCTTGATGAGCCTTTATCCAATCTGGATGCCAGACTTCGTCTGCAGACCCGTGAAGAGCTGCGCCGGATTCAGTGCGAAACCCAAATTACAACAGTCTTCGTTACCCACGATCAGGAAGAAGCCATGAGCATTTCGGATATGATTATCGTTATGAAAGAGGGCGTAATCCAGCAGATCGGAAAGCCGCAGGAGGTTTATGACAATCCTGCCAACCTGTTCGTTGCGAAGTTCCTCGGGACTCCTCCAATTAATGTTTTCCGCGGTCAGGTGAAGGAGCACACCTTATATATAGGAAAGGATGACCTTTTTAAGGTAAAGGATGTCCCGGATCAGGAGGTCTATGTCGGCGTTCGTCCGGAGGGCTTTATCCTGAGTGAAAACGGTGCTCTTCATTGTAATCTGAACCGTGTAGAGGTCATGGGACGTGACGTGAGTGTCGTTTCTACCAAAGAAGAGTCCGAAAATGCGGCCATCCGTTCCATTATCAGTGCCGAAAACTCCGTAGACACCAGCTCTCCGGTTGTTTCCTTTGATTTGAAGCCAAATAAGGTATTTTTGTTCCACAAGGATACCCAGCTGCGTATTCCTTACACCATATCCTGATTCTGCATTACCGAATCGTCACGCAGAAATAACAGCAGGAGCTACCGAATACGATGAAGCATCCACCTGCATGAAAGAAACAGATGGATAAGGAAGGAGACTACACACATGATGGAAAAAAATAACCTCAAAGGGTGGCTTTATCTGCTGCCCGCATTCCTGTTTCTGGGTGTATTTATGATTTACCCTTTAATTGATGTTTTTGTATATTCCTTTGAGGAAGGCTATAATTCCGCTTCCCAGACCTACTTCGGCGTCGGACTTTACAACTATTCCTATGTCTTGCACGACACCTATTTCCTGCAGGCTGTGAAAAATACCTTTCTTCTTGTTATTATTACCGTGCCGCTTTCCACGCTCCTGGCTCTGTTTATTTCACTGGGCTTAAGCTCGATCAAGCCCTTAAAGGAGCTGTTTGAAACGATCTATTTCCTGCCCTATGTGACGAACACGTTAGCTGTCGGTCTGGTTTTTATGATTCTGTTCAAAAAGACCGCCTACACGGACGGTATGGTGAATCTCCTGATCCAAGCCTTCGGCGGACAGTCCGTGGATTTCATCGACGGCCCCTACTGGGCAAAAATGTTCGTGCTTTGTTTTTACACAATATGGGTGGTTCTTCCCTTTAAAATCCTGATTCTGACCAGTGCACTGGCTTCCGTGAACCAGACCTATTACAATGCTGCCAAGGTAGACGGTACTTCACGCGCGAGAATCTTCCGCAGGATTACCCTTCCGATGATCTCTCCCATGATTTTTTATCTGGTCATCACCGGATTCATCGGCGCATTCAAGGCCTACAGCGATGCCGTTGCGTTGTTCGGCACCGATCTGAATGCTGCTGAAATGAACACTATCGTCGGCTATGTTTACGATATGCTTTACGGTAACAGCGGTGGCTATCCTTCCTATGCGTCGGCAGCTGCCATCATCCTGTTTACCATTGTCCTGACCATTACCTGCATCAATCTTCTGGTCAGCAAAAAGCACGTATATTATTAAGGAGGACACTGCCATGGATTACGAAAAGCTTCAGAAATCTGCCAAAGTAAAAGGCATTGTCAGAAATGTTGTGATTTATACCCTGCTGGTCTTCTGGGCGGTTATGGTTCTGTTTCCTTTTTACTGGATGATCCTCACCTCCGTAAAAAGCTACAGCTCCTACAACAGCGAATACGTTCCGTCATTCTTCACCCTGTCACCGACCATGCAGAACTACATCGATGCATTTACCACGGTTTCCCTGGGAAGATACCTGTGGAACACCCTGATTTTCACCGTAATTACCACTGCAATTATGCTGGTTGTAATTACACTCGCGGCATTCGCCTTTGCAAGGCTTCAGTTCCGCGGCAAGAACATTGCCTTTGCTCTGTTCCTGTCCTTAATGATGATTCCGAATGAGCTTGTGATCATCACGAACTTCGTCACCATCACAAACCTTGATCTTCGCAACAGCTTTTCAGGACTGATTCTGCCGTCCGTGACCTCGGTTTTCTATATCTATCTGCTGCGTGAAAACTTCGCACAGATTCCGGACGAGCTTTATTATGCCGCCAAGGTGGACGGCACCTCGGATCTGCGCTACCTGCGCAGGGTCATGATCCCGATCTGCCGCCCGACACTTATTACCATCATTATCCTGAAGGTCATTGAGTGCTGGAATTCCTATGTATGGCCGCGGTTGATTACCGATGATCCGAACTATTATCTGGTATCCAACGGCATTCAGGAAATCCGTGAAAACGGCTTCGGCCGTGAAAACATCCCCGCCATGATGGCTGCGGTTGTGGTAATTTCCCTGCCGCTGATTGTGCTGTTCCTGATTTTCCGCAAAAAGGTCATGGCAGGCGTATCAAGAGGAGGTACAAAGGGATGAGAAAACATGCCATTGGAAAATTACTGCTTACTTTTTCCCTGATCGTCGGCACACTCGGACTTACCGGCTGCCACGGCTCCAAAGGGCAGAATGATTTCACCGTTCCGGAGGACTTCGACACCTCCCGGAATTATGAAATTACCTTCTGGGCAAAAAATGATACAAACAAAACCCAGACCGAGATCTACAAAAAAGCGATTGAAGATTTTGAGAAGCTGTATCCCAATATTACCGTCAACTTACGTCTCTACACGGATTACGGCAAGATTTATAACGATGTCATCACGAATATTGCAACGGACACCACTCCCAATGTCTGCATTACCTATCCGGATCATATTGCCACCTACCTCACCGGAAGCAACGTTGTGGTTCCGTTAGATACTCTTTTTACCAATGAAAAATACGGACTAGGAGGATCGGAGCTTCTGTTTGACGGACCTGCGCAGGATGAGATCATTCCCCAGTTCTTAAACGAATGTGAATTTAACGGTCATTATTATGCACTGCCTTATATGCGCTCCACAGAAGCCTGCTATGTGAATAAGACCTATGTGGAAAAGCTCGGCTATACCCTGCCGGAAACTCTGACCTGGGATTTCGTCTGGGAGGTTTCCGAGGCTGCCATGAAGCAGAATGCGGATGGTACCTTTGCCGTCAATGGACAGAAGGTCATGATTCCTTTCATAGACAAGTCCACGGACAATATGATGATCCAGATGCTGAAGCAAAAGGGAGCCGGATATTCGACCGATAACGGCGATATCGAAATCTTTAACGACACCACCACAGAGCTCCTTTATACCATTGCTTCCCATGCAAAGACAGGTGCTTTTTCCACCTTTAAGATTTCCAGCTATCCGGCGAACTTCCTGAATGCAGGACAATGTATTTTCGCAATTGACTCAACGGCCGGTGCTACCTGGATGGGAACCAATGCTCCCCTTTCTGATATCAGTGAGGATTCCCTTGTCGATTTCGAAACAGAAGTCATGATGATTCCGCAGTTCGATCCTGAGAATCCGCAGATGATTTCCCAGGGACCCTCCGTCTGCGTTTTTAACAAGAAGGATCCGCAGGAGGTGCTTGCTTCCTGGCTGTTCACCCAGTATCTGCTCACCAATGACGTGCAGATTGCCTATTCCGAAACCGAAGGCTATGTACCTGTCACTTCAAAGGCACAGGATTCTGCCGAATATCAGGATTATTTATCCCGCGAGGGTGAGGACAATAATCTTTACTATGAGGTAAAAATCAAGGCCTCCAAGCTCCTGCTTGACAACACCGGCCACACCTTTGTGACTCCGGTATTTAACGGCTCAGCTTCCCTTCGTGATGCTGCCGGTCAGATGATTGAAAATGTCACGAAATCCACCCGACGCAAGCAGACGGTAGATGATACCTATATGAAGAGCATGTTTGAGGATGTAACCTCGCTATACCGTCTCGACCAGAAGAATATGAACTCTGCCGGCAGAGCGGAGTTAGGACCTTTGCCCCAGACAGCCGTCATTTTACTGACTTCTCTCGCTGTTACCTGGGCAGGAATTTTACTATATGTTATATCCGAAGCAATGAAAAAGCGGAAAAATAGGCAAAATAACCATTGATTTATCAGAATATTAAGGTATAATGTGAATTGCAATTATCACCAAGTGTGATATCACATCTATTTAGGAGGAATTTTATTATGAAAAAATCATTATTTGTAACACTCGCACTTTCTCTTGTACTTGTAGCAGCAGGCTGCTCCAGCACATCTGAAAGCACTACTACCGAAGAAACCGCTGTAGAAACAGAAGAAACCACCGAAGCTGTTGAGGAAGAAGCTGCTGATGAAGCAGAAACCGCTGATGCTGATGCAGAAGCTGACGCCGAGAATGCATCCACAGTTGCTACAGAGGGCGTTATGAGCTACGCTGACTATGTTGCTGCTGATGTAGATACCGAGGTTTGTGTAGAAACCTATGTACAGGCTAAGCAGGGCTGGTGGGAAGACAACGGTGTCGGACAGGCTACGTTCTACACCCAGAATCAGGATGGTGCTTTCTTTATCTACAACATGCCTTGTTCCGAAGAGGATTATGAGAAGCTTGTTCCCGGAACCTTAATCAAGGTTACCGGTTATAAGTCCGAATGGTCCGGCGAGGTTGAAATTACCGATGCTACCTTTGAAATCGAAGAAGGCGATTCCTTCATCGCAACCGCTAAGGATGTTACCGATTTACTTGGCAAGGATGAATTAATTGATTCCCAGAACCAGTTCGTATCCTTCAAGGGTATGACCGTAGAAGCTGCCAACGATGCAGGTGATGCATTCCTTTACAAATGGGATGGTTCCGGTACAGAAGGTGATGACTTATACTTCAATGTATCCCTTGACGGAAACACCTACAGCTTCACTGTTGAATCTTATCTCTGCGATAAGGACAGCGATGTTTACAAGGCAGTTCAGAACCTCAAGGTCGGCGATGTTGTTGACATGGAAGGCTTCTTATACTGGTATGAAGGTGTGAACCCTCATATTACTTCTGTAACTGTTCAGTAAGTATGGTGCAAATAGAGCAGATCAAGTGTGAATGCATCTGACAAGCCCAGACAGATCCGATGAATTATGTTTAACGATCTGTTCTGACATTTGTATCATGATAAGAATTGAATTTAATTGTAGTAACACCCCTGTACATCGGTTGATGTACAGGGGTGGTTTTCTGTTGTGTTTTTCTGTTGTGTTTTTCTGTTGTGTTTTCTGTTGTGTTTACTGTTGTGTTTACCATTGTGTTTGCCGTTATGTTTGCCGTTATAGCTTTCTTATTTATGCCGGCTTCTATACCATGGCTTGGTTTTGGACTTTTTTCTTGCTTTTTTCCTTTTTATATCCATTTTCATCTTC
>CAVERH010000016.1:37636-56147 GCA_963618065.1 bacterium
CTCTGGCCTTTGTCTCCTGTTCTCCCTTGGTTTTGGACTTTTTTCTTGTTTTTTTCCTTTTTTATCCATTTTCATCTTCATGGCTTCCTGGCTTTCCTCCGATCTGGCTTGGTTTTGGACTTTTTCACTTCTTGAAGCTTCATTATGTCCAATATCTCTTGTAGACTCTGGCCTTTGTCTCCTGTTCTCCCTTGGTTTTGGACTTTTTTCTTGTTTTTTTTCTTTTTTTATCTATTTTCATCCTCATAGCTTCTTGGATTTCCTCTGACCTAGCCTGTTTTTGGGCTTTTTCACTTCTTAGGGCTTCATTATGTCCATTTTCACTATCAACTCCTATCTCCTCTCCCTAACTGCTAAATATTTATGGATATATAGCCCACAATTACCTTGTTTATATCCAATTACTTATCCTTATCTGAAAATGATATAGAAAGAATGACATCCCCCTGCAATAATTCATTTATAGTTCGTTCTGAAAATACTCTACAATAGCCTTTTCATCGTTTATTCTATAAAATGCTCGGCAATGATCCTTTCAATCTTCTCCATACTCAATGGTCTTTCCCTGGTTTCATACGTCGTAATCAGGTTAATATCGGGGATGATGTTATTCGTTGTATATAGTTGAAGTTTGGAAAATGTATTTTTGCAATAAACCGGATCATCCATTAAGCCAAAATGCTCCCAATAAAAATACTCTCCCGTTTTTGGATGCCGGACCGTAAAATCCGGATGCAGCGTAATATCATCCAACACCAGCGTATCCTCATATCGAAAAGGAATCCTGTGAATGTACAGACTCGAATCTATCATCATTTCTGATTTTGATCGAACCATATGGCCGGAGCATGATTTCAAAATCTTCTGCTCAGGGTATTTATTATTTGTTTCATAAGAAGCCTGCATCCATTCTGATAACGATGAATCTACCGGTCGGAAATAATCTGACAGCAAATTTTGATATTCCTTATTACTCAAAAGCTTTTCTGCCAACCCATCATTCGCAACACAATGTTTTAAATACAGCTCTACAGCTTCCTTTTCTCTCTTTTTATCCCTAAGAAGTGCTGACATATATCTCTTAACTGCAAGCTGTTCTGCTAATTTCCGCTGCTTCTTTGGAATATAAAGCTGCATATTATCTTTATAATGATACCACTTATAATATCCTTTATTATTTATACAATTGAGATTACCTTCTGGATATTCTCCTATTTTCAACTGTAGTTCGGCAATTTCTTCCTGTAATTTTTGATTTTTATTTTTCATTCCTTCGTATGACATAATACTCCCTTTATGATGTATATTTTGAATATGGATATTTTGAACATGAACACTTCTTATTTTATGCCTGTATGATATTAGAGCTTTAATTGATTTGATTTTAAAATTGGGTAACTATACAGAGCCATGCAAAATTGCTTTCTGTGAATGCTTCCATTCGTACAGAACAGCAATTTTATGTGGCGAAGTAACTATATATGAGGTAAACTACACTGTGAAACAGCGGTTTTATTGTTTTATGAATTGAGTTCTAAATCAGTTACAAGATTTAATATATCGCTGCTTTCTTTTTGATATAGCGATACCGCAGGGTATGACAATAATTCCTTCCATATCATTTTAAGCATTTCAATATAGATAATTATCTCGATATAAGTCCAATCATTTGGATATAGATATAATTGTTTCGATATACTTCTAATTATTCCAATATGGTTCTTATCATTTGTGGAATTTTGAGTTCGAATTTTCTGACAGAGTTCTCTATTTGATTTCAAATATAAATAGATGCCACAGATGCCACAGAAATCACTTACTTTTATAAAACATAACACGAAAATCACATAGATGCAATAGATTTTCTTTCTACGCTCAACTAAAAAGTAACAGTTCAGCCATGCAGAAATGATTGTGCAAGATGACTGTAACACCGTGGGAGCTAACTTTTTGGATTTATTTGATTATTTTCTCGCAATTCAGTCCAATCGGTTTCCACGGTTTCTCAAATTTTACTCACCACAAGCTTCATTTTGGACTTTTTCTCTTTTTTTCTTCATTTTATGTCCAATTTTCTATTTCTTTTCGTGATTTTACGCTCCGCACCGTCTTTCTTTTGGACATTTTTCTTCTTTTTGCTCAATATAAGTCCAATTTTCTACTGTTTTTCAATAATTAGGGCTGACCTCATTACTAAATTTGGATATATAACGTTCACGTATGCTCTTTATGTCCAATCCCCGGTATCATCAATCAGCATGGCTGAACTGTTACACCAAAAAACTGTTACAATATAAAAGCTTATGATATATTCCCGTCTTTGACAATAAAAGGCACCCAGGCATTTCTGCCTGAGTGCCGCCAAATCCTACCGGTATACTCTTACTTTCGTTCCGTTCTTTTGATCATACCTTTTTTGTTTTTTGCAAGCCCTTTTTGCAAGTTCCGCATACTGCGTTTCGTATTCATTCTGTTCAAAAATGTCCACTATGGTTTTTTTATTTGCATAATTGTTTATTGTAAAATATAAATACATAATTTTTCCTTATCTGCAAATAAAGCATCAGCCGTGTTTATTGTAAAATATAAATGTCCGTTCTGACGGCACTCCTCGGCAGTGGAACGGATAACATCTGTGGCAATCTCCTCAAAAATTCCTTCCCTGTAGTATTGCCGGAATACCTTTTTCATCAGGCGATCTTCTCCGGAATGGAACGTAAGCTTTCTTCTGTGCTCTACTCCGTGCTTTCTTCTGTGCTCTCTTCCTCACTCGTGTCTTCAAAATAAGAAGAATCCTTGTGCAGCAGATAATAGGTACTGCTGTCAATCAGGTAGACACTGCTGCCGTCATTGACCGTAAGATAATATCCGGCTGCAAGGGAATTGTAGTCTCCGATCCGGAATACATACAGATTATTGGCAAGCTGCAGGGTAACACTATCGGATTCCTCACTGATTCCATAGTCCGAAAAATCCGTCACGCCGGTAATCTCCTGCTTGGCCGTAAGTGCACAAATATTGTCCAAGTATGTGGATACCGTGTCCTGATCGACTTTTCTGGTTGTGTCAGCATCCCCACCCGTTGTATTTCCGTCTGAAGCTTCTTCGCTTGCATCTCCAACGGTATCCTCTGTTGCATCTCCTGTGATATCTCCAGTTACATCTTCGGCTATATCTCCTGTCACATCCTCTGTTGCATCTTCTGTTGCATCTTCTGCGATATCTCCTGTTACATCTCCTGTTACATCTCCTGTTGCATCTTCTATTGCATCTTCTGCGATATCTCCGGTTACATCTTCGGCTATATCTCCTGTTACATCTTCGGTGGCATCTTCTGCGATATCTCCGATTACATCTTCGGTTACATCTCCTGTCACATCTTCGGTAGCATTCTCGGTTACATCTATTGAAGCATCTTCCAGATAACTCCAGGTATCACCATCCCTGTGCAATGTATAGGAACCATCGCTGCGGATAAATTCTATATCGGTCACTTCGTCTTTATTGATGCTGACTACCGGTACGCTTTCCTCTTCGGTGCTGACTTCTTCCTGCATAAAATCGGCATCCTCATTCTTCTTAAGGAAGAGGAAAACCACCAGCAGCACTACAATAAGCCCCAGCAACACCATTAAATTCCGCTTACTTTTCCTGTTCATTCTCCATCACCTGCTTTCTTAATTCATTTTTCTTTCATTTCAGGTATTTTCATTCTTATCCTTTTCACCTTGATTCCGGCATTTCATTCCTGATTTTACTTTGTATCATCATTCCCTATCAGATTCTTAAAGCTTACAGCTTTCTTCTGCGGAACCAGATCACGAAGCCCATGATAAGGAATCCAAACGGAATGACAATAACGGTAATCAGTGCCAGCACTGAGATCCAGCTCTGGGAAACGGTCAGGTATTCGACTTCATAGTTCTTGACCGGAATAACGACACTGCTGCTTTCGCCATCTTCTGTTTCGAATGCCTGCAGCACACCGGAGAACAGCTTCTGGTTCGTTCCGGCAACCATAACATCGGCTTCCTGTGTAAACAGATTCTCGCTTGAGAAAATGATACCCGTAGAATGATCCCCAGACTTCTGTGTGTCATCAACGCTTTCATCCTCTGTTACTTCCGAATCCGAACCACTCACCTGTGCCGTACAGGACAATCCAATGTAAAATGGTCCGTCCACATCGCCATCCTGTTTGTCATAGCTGGTACTGTTTTCAATATCATCACGCACATAGCTGTTCTCCGATGAAGCAAGGAGCGGAGTCACCTCTACATCCTCCTTATCCGTATAGGTTAAGCCCTGACAGTATGGCGCGAAAATGTAGGAATTACCGGAATAAATGTCCGATGTGATCGAATCATATTCAATCGTGGGCAGGAGGTAAAACGGATCCTGATAATAGCTGTTTTGTGCCGTCTCAATGATAAGTCCCTTGGAAACCTGCACGCCATAGAAATCAAGAAGCTTTTCAAAATTCGGCATATCCTTTCCGGTATAGGTTGTATTGACGAAAATATCACCACCGTTGTTCAGGTAAGTCAGAATCTTCTCTGCATCATCTGAGGAAAGATCCTCGGTCGGCGCATTCACAAACACGGCTGCCGCATCCTCCGGAACCGCATCATAATCCATCAGATTGATGGTCTCTGTATCGATATTTGCCTTTTGAATAATATCCGTAAAGGTAGTATCCAGTTCCAGCTCGCCATGTCCGGTCACCATATAAATCTTCGGCATATCCTCGGACAGAACATAAGAAATTGCACTGGTAATCTGTCCCTCTGCATCATACCCTGTCACATTCTGGGAATACGTGGAGTAGTCAAATTCTGAAACATAAAGATCGTTGTAATCCACAACACGGCTGCGCTTGCTGCTTTCCACAATCACGCTGTTGGAGCTGATGCTTCCATCCGTGTACTTCGTATAAAACTTCGGGTTCACCGCCGGATCCACATAGGTCACCTTAATATGGGAGCTTAATCCTTCATAGCTGTCCAAGGTGTTTGCCAGCGTACTGTCTGCCTGCTTTTCATTGGCAAGCACATAAATCGTGACATCCTCTCCGATATTGCTAACCAGCTCCTTTGTGTCATCCGTAAGCGAATACAGCTTGTTTGCGGTCAGGTCAAAAACGGTATACCGGCTCGGAAGCTCTGCAACAATCAGATTTAAAATTACGGCAACCGCAATACTTCCGGCAATCACCGTCGAACTGTAGGCGCCGAGACTTAAGTTCTTTTTCGAAACATGATAACGCCGCTTCTGAATGGACTGTTCCGTAAAAATCAGGAACAGCAGAATGATACTTAAAAAGTATAAGCAGCTTGTCAGCGAGAGGCTTCCATCCATGAGTTCATCGAATCTTCCCGACATATCAAAAGCAGAAAGAAGCTTCGTCAGCCAGTTTCCGGTAGAGGAAATCATGTTACAGATTGCGTTCATCACATATCCCACGAACAGGAATCCAAAGGAAACAATTGCCGCAATCATCTGGCTTTCCGTAATGGACGATACGAACTCGCCAATCGCAATGCAGGCAAGTCCATAGAGGAAAAATGCCCCCAGCGCCAGATAGGTTTCCGCAAAGGAAATCTCACCGAATGCGTTCAAAACCAATGGATAAATACTGATAATCGCAACCGGAATCAGAAGCAGGGTTGCCAGTGCATAAAATTTACCCAGCACAATATCCGAAACCTGAATCGGTGCCGTTAATAAAAACTGATCCGTTTTCTGCTTCCGCTCCTCGGCAAGAATCCGCATGGACAAAACCGGTACGCTGAAAAAGAACAGGAAAATGACTGCTGACAGCGCATATCCGATATACGGATAGCCCATGAACAAATCATACGCTGCAAAATAAATACCAAACAAAAACAGCGTCACACCAATAAATAACGGCCCTACAAACGAATGAAAATAAGACCTTAATTCCTTTTTATAAATTGCCGGCATCTTCCTCACCTCCCTGAATCTCTTCCTTGTTTTCCGGTTTCTGAGCTTCTCTGTCTTCCTTGTTTTCCGGTTTCTGAGCTTCTCTGTCGTGATCTGTCGTTGGTCCGGAATCAACCAAATTACTTTCTTTTTTCTTCCTATGTAAAAGCAGTCCTGCCCTTCCGGATTTCTCCTTCTCCAGAGTCTCCTTCATTGCAGCCTCTCCGGTCAGTTCAAGGAATGCTTCTTCCAGTGAATCTTCCTTACGATAAAGCGACATGATCGGCATATGGGCATCGGCAAGCGCAAAGAACAGCTCACGACGAATGTCATTTTCTGCCGAGGTATGGATCTTTACCTTTGTAATTTCCGGCTGCTCTCCCTCAATCAGTTCGAAGGATTCCACTTTTTCAAACTGCTGAAGCAGTTCTGTAAGCTCCTGTGGCGTACCCTCGACCTCCAGCTCCAGTAAAACATCCTTTTCCATCTGATGAATCAGCTCTTCGGAGGTGCCTCTTGCCACCATTTTTCCTTTCGAGATAATCATAATTTCATCACAGACTGCCTGCACCTCGGACAAAATGTGGGAGCTTAAAATCACCGTATGCTTTTCTCCCAGCTTCCGGATCAGCTCACGGATTTCAATAATCTGTTTCGGGTCCAGTCCAACCGTAGGCTCATCCAGAATAATGATGTCCGGATATCCGAGAATTGCCTGTGCGAAGCCGACTCTCTGCCGATACCCTTTTGACAGATTACGGATCAGACGGTGTCCCATGTCTGCAATGCCGGTCATCTTCATAACCTCTTCTATCTGCGTCTTCCGATCCTGCTTCGGAATCCTCTTAATTTCTGCTGCAAAGGTCAGGAATTCTTCTACCGTCATATCCTGATAAACCGGTGGAAGCTCCGGCAGGTAGCCAATGCACTGCTTGGCCTCCTGTGCGTCCTTCATAATATCAAACCCATTGATCCGAACCGTCCCCTCCGATGGTGCAATATAGCCGGTCATAATATTCATGGTCGTACTTTTTCCTGCACCGTTAGGACCTAAGAATCCATAAATCTTTCCCTCATCCAATTGAAAAGTCACATGATCAAGCGCCATATGCTTTCCATATACTTTTGTCAGATTTTCTACTTCAATCAATCGAAAAGCCTCCTTTACAAGTTTGGTCTGTTAACACTGTATTGGAAAAATGTGAAAAAAGAACAAAGATTTTGTGAAAAATATGTGTCTTCCCTCTGAATTCACATTTATTTTGGACCAAAAAAAGCAGCGGTTTCATGTATTTAGGGCTAGACACTGCGCTGGCGGCTTGGTAAAATATGAATAGATATTCGGAAGCATTCCTTTTATGGAATTCCCATTCAGCTTCTGAACATATGACCGATTATACTTTTAAATACTTTAATAGGAGGACTATAACATGAATTACGAAAACAGAAAAACAAAACAGCACATAAAGCCGAAGTGGTTTAAGAATTTGATAACACTTGCTATTTCTTTTGCTATGGTTGTTGGGATCTTTGGTGGGATGCAGATGGATGTGTGTGCAGAGAACAAAGAGCTTAATTATAATGAATATTTTAATGATCTCATCTCGGCAGAGCTAGGGGGGAAGACCTTTGGAAGTGGTGATTCTCTTTGTATAACGAATCACACAAATTATGGCGAAGTTACACAGTGGATTATCAGGTATAAACGTGATGAACATGCTGAAGTATATACTGAGAGAACTACGCTTAACATAAATAGTACATATTATTTTTCCGATTTAGCAAATATTGCTTCACAATGGAAGTATGATAGCTGGGATAACGACCAAGGACGGGTACGAATAAATGTTAGCCCTGTCTCTTCATCCAATCCCACTCCCTCTGCTTCTCCTTCCCAGTCCGATTCTGGTGCTACTTCTTCCCAAACCAGTTCGGTGCCTGCTTCTACCCCCCCCACACACGAATGTAACTTCCAGTGGGTAACGACGGTAGATCCGCAGCCGAATGCAGACGGAGTGGAGGAATATAAATGCGTTTCCTGTGGTGCGGTTAAAGATTCCAAACCAATTCCGGCAAGCATGGCCATTGTAAAAAAACTGTATGGTCTCGTTAAGGACGCTCCGGCGAACGGAACTGTTACAACTGATTTTGGAAAGCTTTGCACCATCAGCGATTACCTGCTGAAGAAGATGGCAGAACGCAATGATGTCACCGTAACCATTCCGTTTGAGTACAAGGATCAGAAATTACAAATCACGTTCCCTGCCGGAACTGACTACACTCTGGTTC
Source organism: bacterium (assembly GCA_963618065.1). Lineage (GTDB taxonomy): Bacteria > Bacillota > Clostridia > Lachnospirales > Lachnospiraceae > Suilimivivens. Next base: position 45,869 of record CAVERH010000016.1, read on the forward strand.
TGACAGATACCGAAACCATGTACGGCTTCTATGGAGCTGCATCCAAGCTGGGATTAACAGTTACGGAACGGCAATAATTCAAGATGTTTGTTTCATGAAACAATTACAATCCGGCTGTTTATGAATGGGCAAGGCTGAACTGTTATTTTGAAAACAGGATAAGGCACACAGGAATTCACCTGTGTGCCTTTTGTTGTTGCCAATCCTTCCCTTCCTATTATGACCGGCTCATTTAATCCCGCAGACAGCCTATGGGAACTATTTTTACCCCCTGATCGGTTGTATAAGCCATTGGTGCATTTGCACAAATTACGATCAGTTCAGAAGGTTCTCTAGCAAGCCACATTTCCATGACTCACGTCTTTCTTTATTCTTATATTAATATTGCTCTAAAAACTCTTTCATTGTAAGTATCTCCGGCATTTCTACATCCAACACCAGAAAGTCCTTATCTCCTGTCAGAAATACATCTATGCTTTCCATAAGTGCTGTTGCAAGTATCGGAGCATCTTTCACATCCCTCATTTCGGGGAACTCATTTAAATCCAGTTCTTTGGGAGTATAAACCAGTTCAAATGGCAGTTCCATAAAAAATCTGTCAAGAAATTTGCTTTTTGCCGGAAATTTACGTTCCGTTACAAGTCGTAATTCCTCAATCACATAATCACACACCACGATTTGATGGCCTTCTGTTAATTTTCTTGCCAGTTCTCTGGTCTGTACAGAAGGAAAAAAGATCATCGAAATAAAGATATTGGTATCAAGCATTACCTTCAAATCAATGCCCCCTTACTTCCTTCCGGATTTCTTTCATATACTCCTGCATATCCTCTTCTGTTTCAAATCCTGCTTTCTGTGCCTCACCTGCAAAAGCTTCTTCTGCCCGTTTAAATGCAACCATCGCAGAATTTTCAAAATAAAACCTTCCATTTTCTTCAAAAATGACAATTTTATCGCCAACTCTGAGTTTTAGCTTGTTTCTTACCGATATTGGAATGGTAATCTGTCCTTTACTGGAAATTTTTGCTATTTCCATAATTATCATCCTTTCATAAGTTGCTTGGTTTTCTTTACTTTCTTTACATCTTTATTATATGCAATCGGACAAAAAATATCAATTTATTTCCTGAAAAAAATAAAAAAGGGGTGAGAGTTTTTTAATTCAAGATGTATGTTCAATCTATAAAGGGGATTTGAATACAGGATAACTTCCCTTCCTATTATGACCGGCTCATTTAATCCCGCAGACAGCCTATGGGAACTATTTTTACCCCCTGATCGGTTGTATAAGCCATTGGTGCATTTGCACAAATTACGATCAGCTCAGAAGGTTCTCTATATACTGCCCGGGGATGAGCCGGGTCCTTCAGTGCCTGTTGATTATACCTCCGGAGCACTTCTCTGAATTTTAAAAGTGATTTTTCAGCCTCCGGTATTCTGTTTGCTCCTGTTTTTATTTCTATTAACGCATACCGTCCATCTTCCATCTGATATACAACATCAGCCTCAAGTCCTATGTCATCCGTATAATGCAGGATTCTCGCATTGTGATTTTCTGCATAGACCAACAGATCTCTTATTACCATATTTTCAAACACATGACCAAACAAATCTAAATCATTATTAAAATATTGCGGATTAATCCCCAGTGCTGCAAGTCCAATGGAGGGATCTATAAAAATATGCTTTTTAGCCGATCTGATTGCCGTTTTTGACCGGATCTGAGGAGTCCATGCATCAATATCTTTTATAACAAACAATGCTTCCAAAGCATCAACATATGACGCAAGTGTTACATCTGTAACATTCTGGGTTGCCTTGACATCTGCATAAATACTTGCTCTTTTTGCCGTAGTTGCCATATTCCTTGCATATGACCATAATAGTGCCCTTGTCCATTCGGGATTTCTCTTTACTCCGTCAATAGCAGTAATGTCTTTTTGGAATATTTGCCGGTAATAGTCTTTTGAAATTTCCAGTTTGGCACTATCCCCGGGCAGAGCCAGACAACGCGGCCATCCTCCTCGGCATGCCGCAAAGAATAATTGTTCCAGACAAACATCCGATGTCACCCCATCAATATCATAGTCAGCATCTTCCATCAGCTTTGACAAAGAAATTCTGCCATTAGATTCACCGGTTTCCCACAAGGTCATGGGATACATAACAATTTCGGTTATTCTTCCGGTTCCGGTATGTGGTGTATCGATTTTCTTGCTCGCAGACCCGGTCAGAAAATATTGTCCGACACTTTCCGGATTATCATCGCAGTCCTTTCGAATGGTTCCCCATATCTTTACAGCGTCCTGCCATTCATCAAACAAAATGGGCTTGGGATTTTTGAGAAAAAGCTTAGGGGAAGTCTCCGCCACAGCAATATAGCCATCCCGCTTATCCTCATCCTGAAATTCAATAATTGTCTTACATCGTTCCTTCGCAGTTCTCGTTTTGCCGCATCCCTTGGGTCCAATGATACTGACTGCGTTAAAAGCTTCTGTCCTTCTGTCAATTTCGTCATCAATCACTCTTCGAATATATTCCATATCTTCACTCTCTATACTTTCTTACTTTATTTTGTACAAATAGCTTCTTTGATGGTAACGGAATCGTTACCTTTTATGTTAGTATCGCTTTCATATTATATATTATACAATGTAATTTTATATTTTTCGAGTGTTTTGTTTTATATTTTTCGAGTGTTTTGTTTTATATTTTTCGAGTGTTTTGTTTTATGTTTTTCGAGTATTTTGTTTTATGTTTTTCGAATCAAAGCACATATTAAAAAAAGTGCAGCAACAGCATATACGCCGCTGTTCCAAGAAAAATGCTTAAAAAGGTACTTCTCTTAAAATGATAGCTGACCACTACAACCAGTACTGCAGGCAGCTTCCGAATGCCGACTCCGGTAATATCACCGGGTACATCCTTCAGGCAGTAAATAATCAGAACTGCCATAATTGCCGCAGGAAGCAGTTCTCCCAGCTTCTGTAACCAGCCGGGCAGCTTCCGCTCGCCGGAAAAGATCAGAAACGGCAGGGCACGTAGTCCGAACGTAATCGCCGCAGATAACACAATGGCGGCAGCAAGCATTGGTGTACTCATTCTGCGGCCTCCTTTCTTCCCACAAAGAACAGAATTCCGGAAGCAAGAAGTAACGCCGGAAGGATAAAGCTGCTTTGTCCGAAGATCAGCAGACATACAATTCCACAGGTCAGACCTGCCAGTGCCGGTATATGGCCGGATGCCTTTTTCCACTGATCCATGAAAATAATCACAAACAATGCTGTCATGCAGAAGTCAATCCCTTCCAATTCAAAGGGAATCAGCTGCCCCAGCACCGCACCGGCTACCGTTGCTGCCGTCCAATAGCAATGGCTTAAAAGCGCAACACCGAACATCGTATCTTCCTTTTCCTTCCGGGGAAGCTCCAGTGTACAGTTCACAGCATATGTTTCATCCGTCAGGCTGTGAATCATATACAGCTTCCGTTTCCCCATCCGCTTAAAATCATTTAAAAACGTCAGACTGTAAAAGCTCTGACGGCTGTTCATTAAAAGTGCTGTAATCGCAATCGTCAATAAGGATGCCCCTGTGCTTAAAAAGGTAATCAGCACAAACTGGAATGCCCCCGTATATACGGTCATGCTCAAAAGCAGAGCCACATACCACGGAAATCCCGTTTCTTCCATCATAATTCCATAGGCTGCACCCAGAAAAAAATAGCTGCACATGATTGGCAGAGACTTCACAAATGCCAGCTTCCATGTTTTCTTAGAAATTTTCACACTTTATCTCCTCGTATCTTTCGTAGCTGTGAAGACCCGGAACAGTTACTAACTTTTTTATCCTGCAATACCATATCTCATTCTGCCTGTTAGGTCAATGGATTAATGTATCATAGTCGTTACGTTGCATCTATAATTCATGATAATAAGGACAAATATCCTCGTAATGTCCGTCCTTCATACGGAATCCCTTCGGGATCGTTCCGAGCTGTGTGAATCCAAGCCGTTCATACAGGTGCCGCGCATGAACATTGGTTGCCACAACCGCATTGAACTGGAGCACTCCATAGCCATGCTCTTTTCCCTGAATCAGACAATCCTTTACCAGCTGCTCCCCGATATGCAGGCCACGGGAATCTCTGGAAACTGCATAGCTCGCATTGCAAATATGTCCGCAGCGTCCGACATTGTTGGGGTGCAGAATGTACAGTCCATAAATCCTTCCGGATTTCAGGTCATTTTCAGCTCCTTCATTTGGGAAAGCCTCTTCCGTCTTTTGATCTTCGATATTCATTGGATCCGCAATGACTTCTGCCACTCCGCAATATGTCTGCTGTGCAAAGAACTCGCTTCCACTTGCCTCGTCCAATAATTCTTCCTGCGGAAATGCAACTCCGTCTTCTACCACTTCATTCCAGATGCGGATCATCTCCGGAAGATCCTGCTTCTCATATTTTCTTATTTTAATCTCCATTATCTGATATCACCTCATATGAATCAAACAAGTATCTGATCTTGTTTTTAATTTTCATTTCTCTACGCGGATCAGATTCTTATAGAACTGAACGGCGCCGGGCAGGCAGTTATATTCAATATTTTCGTTCAGACCATGCATGCCCTTCATCTGCTCCGGACCATAGACTACCGGTGCAAAGCGGATACAGTTGTCACACACCGGACTGTAGAACTGCGCATCGGTTGCCCCAGTCATCACATAAGGGCTGGACGGCAGTCCCGGGAAGGTCTGTGCAATCACCTGTTCCACCAGATGATAGCCCTCACCGTGAATATCCACAGGCTTTGTATAATCATTGGAATGAACGATCTCTGTTTCCAAACCATATTTGGAAGCCAGCTTCTGAATAATTTCAAGGCTTTCCTTCTCTCCCTGGTGAGGGATGAAGCGCATATTGGCTCCAAGGGTTGCTTCCTGCGGAATCACATTATAGGCATCGGAACCTGACTGCATGGTAAATGCAATCGTAGTTTGCAGCATGGCTCCTGCCTGTGCACTGATCTTCGGAAGCACTGCGTTTAAGAGCGGCTTAAACAGCCACAGGTTTCCAAGCACCAGTTTTAACCCAAAGGACGCATACGGTGCCAATGCAGAAAACATGGCAGAAACCTCCGGAAGCATCTTCTTACGGAACGGTGAATGCTTCTCAACTTCGGTCACAAAAGCAGAAAGACGGGCAATCGGCGTTCCTTTGGATGGTGCGCTGGCGTGTCCTCCATTACTCTTAGCAGTAAATTTCACATCCGCTTTGCCCTTTTCAAATACCCCCACCATTGCAAAATTACCATGAATTCCGCCGATGGGTTCTGTAATAATCGCTCCACCCTCGTCACACAGAAGGAACAGCCGGATTCCCCTGCGCTGCAGCTCCTTTACAAGCTTCGGAGCTCCGTCCCCTGCCCATTCCTCGGTACAGGAGGAGGCCAGATATACATCCGTCGGCGGCACAAATCCTTCCGCAAGCAGTTCCTCCACCGCTTCAAAAAAGGACATCACCGTACACTTGGTATCTGCTGTGCCTCGTCCCCAGACCTTTCCGTCTGCAATATCTCCGGAAAACGGAGCATGAATCCACTCGCCCTCTGCCGGAACGACATCCTGATGACTCATCAGGAGAATCGGCTTCTCGGAGGATTTTCCCTTCCAGTAATATAACAGATTTCCGTCAATTACGGTCTTTCGAAGCTCTTTATGTACCAATGGAAAAAGCTCCTCCAAGACCTTATGAAAGCCAAGATACTTCTCCACTTCCGCGATCCCGGCATGGGAGGTCGTATCATACTGTACCATTCTGGAAAGCTTTTCGGCAAGTCGAAGCGCTTCCTTCTCATCTGCCTTGGCCTGATAACCGGAGGTTTTGCTTGGCATCAAAAGCGTCCGGATTACAGCAGTCAGCAGCAATAAAAGAATGATCAGAAGTATTCCCAGTAAAACCAATCCTACATATTTCATAATTTTCCTTCTTTCTTCGTAACTGTTCATCCCTTTCACAGTTACCTTTCTTGCTTTATCAATAAATGAGTGTAACGATTCAAAATTCGTAACCTAAAGCTGATCAGAATCATATCCTTACTCTGTCTGGTCTTTCCTGCCCTTCTTAAAGAAAAGCCAAGCCACCAGAATGGCAACTGCACCGGACGGAATAATCATAAAGCTGGTCGAGCCGATCAGTCCCGGTACAAAGATAAACAGCACACTCATCAGCACAAGCGGGAATACGGCAATGTGCATATTCTTGCGGTAATATTTGTATGCCATTGCCCCAAACAATGCCGGAACCACGTTTTCAAACGCAGGCTGCAATACTTCGCTCTGCAAAACCGGCTGCAGTGGAACCATCAAAAGAACGCCGACTGCCAGAACCAGAATTGTAACCAGCGAGGAAGTTGCAATGGAAATCGTAGAAATGATTTCGTTTTCGGGTGTTCCGGTCTTCGCACCCACCATATCACGTGCATTGACCGCACACGGAATCTTCATATTAATTAAGTTTCCTGTAATAAATGCAAGGTATCCGCCACCGGAACCCAGCATCGGTGTATAGATCAGAAACTCTGCCACACTGCTCACCAGCCATACCAGCCCTACGGATAAAAAGGCTCTCGCCACAGCCTTAAGATCGGGATAGGCTCCTAAAAATTTTCCTATCAGGAACGGCGCACCAACCAGCATAACCAGTGTAACGGCACTTGCTATCCTTCCGATTACATGCGTGCGTTTCCGATATTCTTCCCACGTACTTGTTTTATTTTCTTCCATTATTTTCGTGTCCCTTCTTTCTATTGCTTCTATGTATCTGCTAGGATAGTCATATCTCTCTATTCCTATCTGCTCAACCATATACTCTCAGTATTCACTAGATGCAAAATCCATTCCAAACCGGCTTCGCCGATGGGATCTTGCATTGTTAAATCATATTCTTACGGTCTCAGCAGCAAATGCTTCGGCCTGTACTGAATAGTTACGTTTACTTTCCGGCTTCCTGACATTAATTTTCAAAGCAGGACCGTGAAATTCAGGTTCAGATCAGCCCTACAATCACAGCGGCGGCCATGCCTGCAATCATACTTCCTGCAATGGAAAAGCTGTCCACCCAGCCAATCTTTTTCTTCTCGGACAGGAATACGAAGATTCCCATTACCAGTGCGGAAACTACCATAACCACCAGAGGAATGATGTCACCGTTAAAAGTAAACAGACCGTTTTCGGAAATAAAGCCTCCAACGTAACGGCCAATGTAGGTACTTACAAGCCCGATAAACATTGCAGTCATCGCCAGATCCGCAAAACCGGCAGATCCTGATTTACCGGAAGAAGAATTCTTCGTAAGCTTCTGCGTATACTTCTTGTTCAGGAAGATGGATAATACCATTCCCCACATAATACAGATGCTCATCAACAGGGCAATGGTAGAAAATGACGTTGCTGTCATTTCCGATGCGGAAAGTGTGGTCATCCCCACCTGTTCTGCTGCTGCCTGCGCTACCTGTGTCTCATAATGAAGTGCTCCGATCACGGAAAGGCGAAGCCACGGCCACGGTGTTCCCAGACTTCCGGAAAGTGCAATAACACCCAGTAAAATTCCGACGCTCGGCAGTACGGAGAATGTCGCACTCGAAATAATCGTCCGTTTCATTTTCGTTTCATCCATTCCCAGTGCCTTGCCTGCCCGATAAGCCCTGACCAGAAAAATCACACAGACAACTGCCACAAATGCAATGATGCCGCCACAAATGAGGTACATGGGCGTGCTGTTCAACTGATTTAAAATCGTCATAACTCTACACTCCTCTACTTTAATCGATTAAATCTATCTAAGATTATGCCACATCAATTTCAAAAGTTCCATATGATCTTTTCCAAATAAACCAGCAATTCCAATGAAATTTCCTATAAAACTCAAAAAAGGAATCCGCAGACCCTGATACCGGATCTACGGATTCCCACTCTCATTTCCTGCTTATTCGTAACAATTTCTTTAAACCTTAAACTGCTTCATACGATCAGCAAGTCCGTTTGCCTGCTCCTCGAGTGCCTTGGCATTTCCGGCTACACGGCTGCTGTTCTCGGTAACGCTCTGGCTGCAGGTGCTCAACCGCTCTGCGGAATCGGTGATCTCCTGTGCAGCAGAAAGCTGATCTTCTGCCAGCTGTACCGTTCCGGAGGATACCTGGTTGACCTCATCCACCATATCTACCATACGATGTACGATCGTATCCGTCTCCTCTACCTTGTCAAAGACATTCCGGAAGGTTTCGGATGCAGTCTCCACCATCCGGGCACTGTTCTTCACACCGGACACACTGGCTTCCATATGCTCATTGGCACGTGCCATGGTTTCCCGGATCTCTTCGGTAAGCTTTGAAATATCAGTAGCAGCCTGTCCGCTGTTCACGGCAAGTGTGCCAATCTCCTGTGCAACTACGGCAAAGCCTCTTCCGGCTTCCCCTGCTCTCGCCGCTTCAATGGAAGCATTTAAGGAAAGCAGGTTCGTCTGACTGGTAATCTGTACAATCATGGTCACCATGTCATTAATCTTATCAATGGCTGCAGAAGTTTCTTTAATCTGATCCGCAAGAGAGAAGGTCGTATCTTCAATCTCCTGCATACTGTTCTTAATATCGCCTAACGCATTCTGTCCCTTGCGGGAAGCTGCTGCGGTTTCTTTAATGATCGAATCTGCCTGACCGCCTTCCTGCTTTGTCTGATAAATGATGTCTGCAAGCTTCGTCATTTCTTCGGAAACCCGGTTTGCAGTCTGCGTCAGCACATCCGCCTGACGCTTCAGCGTATCCATTTCTCTCTGTTCTTCATCCGCTGATGTCATAAGATTTTCAGACGCTTCTTCGTTTTCTTTGGAATGAGCCTTCAGCCAGTCGGCTGTATTGGTAAGCTCTGTAATAATCCCGCGCATATTCACGACAAACTGCTGCATGCTGTTGCCCATATGGGCGATTTCATCCGATCCCTTTACCTGAATATCACGGGTAAAATCTCCCTGCGCCACATCCGTCAGTACACCGGTAACGGCACGGACGGGTTTTACCACTCCGTTGGTTACCTTCATCAAAAGAATCAGCAGAACAATACTTGCCAGTATAGCTATCAAAAGCATCACGGACTCAAGCCAGTGAAGCGCACTGAGCACCTGACGCTGGGATACTGTTGTAACCAGACACCAGTCCGTTCCCGAAATATCATTTAAGCATACCAGATATTTTGCGCTGTCACCGGATACCGTGAACATTTCCTGTAAAAGACTGCTGTTTTCTTTCTCTGTAAGAAGATTGCTGATATTCACGTAAAGACTGTCCATACCGGCATCACTCAGCTGCTTGTCGATCAGCTCTGTATCGGAATGTGCCAGAATTTTCTGCGTGTCCTTTTGTATAAGGAATGCCTGACCGCCGATACCGGACTCAATCTGCTGCATCTTCTCACAAACATAATCCAGATATACGTCTGCCGCCAACACACGGACCGCATCGGAATTCTGAAGCCGCACGGAGGCGCTTACACACATCTGCTTGGAAAGAGAATCAAAGTACGGTGCGCCAAAAGCAATCGTTTCATGATCCTTCCCTTCCAGATACCAGTCACGCTCTGTGAGTACCCAGTCACTGTCCGGAACCCAGCCGGAGCCATCCAGATACACACCGGAATCGTCTCCTAAATAGATGCCGTTCGGACAGGCGACATTCAATCCCATTGATGTTTCCAGATATTGCAGAATCTGATCATCATTCTGGAAGGTTCCTTCGTCAATCGCCTTCGCATATACATTCAGCTCTGCCAGAATATTATCCGTCCATCTGGAAATATCCATCGTATACATCTGTGACTGTGAAGTCAGCTTCTCCTTCGCCAGCTTCACAATCTGATTACTGGATAATGCAAAAAATGAAATAATAATGGCCAGTATAATCGGAATGATGATACAGATCATCTTTCCTTTAATTCCGAGTTTTTTCATGGTAATCCCTCCTATTCCGGAAATATATAGTACCATTGTACCACGTGCCACCCAAAATCACAATTATTTTGTGGTCGTTTATATTGGTTTTGTGGCCGTTTATATTGGTTTTGTGGCTGTTTATGTTGGCTTTGTGGTCGTTTATGTTGGTTTTGTGGCCGTTTATGTTGGTTTTGTGGCCGTTTATGTTGGTTTTGTGGCTGTTTATGTTGGTTTTGTGGTCGTTTATATTGGTTTTGTGGCTGTTTATGTTGGTTTTGTGGTCGTTTATATTGGCTTTGTGGC
>CAVERH010000017.1:0-53250 GCA_963618065.1 bacterium
TCTACATCCGCATTCCTCAAAGTGGTGCCTTATTCGTACCCATGACAAATGATTACCTGTTCCGTGCTCTTTTACAACGGAATAATCTTGTCCTGAAGGGTCTTATCTGTGCCCTGCTGCATATGAAGGAATCAGATATTTCTTCCGTAATCATTACTAACCCCATTCGGTTGGGCGATACCATTGATAACAAAACATTTGTACTGGATATCAATGTGATCCTGAATCAGCATCATATCCTCAATCTTGAAATGCAGGTGATCAATTTAAACAATTGGCAGGATCGTTCCCTTAGTTATCTTGCCCGGAATTTTGATCATCTCAAAAAAGGTGAAGACTACCAACTCACACATCCGGTCATTCAGATTGGACTCCTGGACTATACCTTATTTCCCGAGCATCCTGAATTCTACGCTACTTACCAGTTTCTTAACGTAAAAAATCATACGTTATATAGTGACAAGCTGCGTATATCTGTGTTAGACTTATCTCGTATTGATTTGGCTGCTGAAGAGGACAGACAATACAAGCTCGACCACTGGGCGGCCCTCTTCAAAGCAAAGACCTGGGAGGAATTACAAATGCTTGCACAAAACAACCATTACTTTAAAGAAGCATCCGAAACAGTTTACCAGCTGACACAGGAAGAACAGATCCGTCAGCAATGCCTTGCCCGTGAAGATTATAACCGCACTATGAAGGGAATTGAAAATAACTTTGCCGCACAAAAACACGAAATATCTGCTCTGAAAAAGGATCTCGCAGATGCTAACCAGCGGATCTCTGAAAAAGAACAACTGCTTTCTGAGAAAGATCAGCAGATCTCTGAGAAAGACCAGCAGATCTCTCAGAAAGATCAGCAACTCTCTGAAAAAGACGATCTAATTGCTTCTCTGCAGGCTCAGCTGGCAGAGAAAGAAGACCATCGCAAAAACTAAGTAAGCTCCAACGACCTTGCCTTGTATGTTTATTGCAAGTATTTTGGACATTGTTGCAAGTCCAAATTGACAAAGCTGCAATGGGGTGACTGGATATGCTCACACTTATGAAGGCAAAGGCTAACATTACACTGGCTATTAGTGAGCTGATTCAGATTGCCTCAGATAAATCAGAGTATCCGGATTACAGTAATAAACATGGTGCTAAAGCAAAATTTGGATGGTATCACTATAATACAAGATTTGGAATACCTGTTTATGATGAGGAGGGCAATTTGGAGCGATATAACATTTTTGGAGCCAGAGTGCTTGTAAGATGTGATGCAGATGGAAAGCTCTATCTATATGATCTGGTAAGAACAAAAAAAGAAACGAGCAAGCCGCATAAACACCGTTTATTAGAGAAATATTTGTTTGACTTTTTTGAAAACAGCAAATATAATGAGTTACTGAACGAGTAGCAAACTAGCGTAAATCCAGTTTTGCTACTCGTTTTTTGTGTGCGAACCAGTCCGGAACACTTAACGAATGCAAGCCAGAGGAGGAAAATAAGAATGACAGAAAGTAACAAAATGAAGGAAATGCCGGTAAATAAGCTCATGGTGCAGATGGGACTGCCGATGATTTTATCCATGGCATTACAGGCAGTTTACAATATTGTGGACAGTGCCTTTGTGGGTAACATGAAAGCAGGAAGCGAAGCAGCATTAAATGCACTGACGCTGGTGTTTCCGGTGCAGATGCTTATGGTAGCAGTCGGAATCGGAACCGGTGTGGGAACGAATGCACTGCTGGCGAGAATGCTTGGACAGGGAGATGGGAAAAAGGCGGCTAAGGCTGCCGGGAACAGTTTATTCTTAGGAATTATTATTTATGCTGTGTGCCTTTTGTTTGGAATTTTCGGGGTTAAGACTTACATTTCCTCACAGACCGTGGATCCGGAAGTCATTTCCATGGGAACCAGTTATTTGGGAATCTGCTGTGTATGTTCCTTTGGGATTATTTTCTTTTCCTTATTTGAAAAACTGTTACAGGCAACGGGACGTTCCCTTTACTCAACAATCGGACAGATCGTGGGAGCAGTAATTAATATTATTCTGGATCCCATTATGATCTATGGGGTCGGTCCTGTTCCGGAGATGGGAGTAGCCGGCGCTGCTTACGCAACAGTGATCGGACAGGTGGCATCGGCAGCATTATTATTCCTTTTCCATATGAAATTAAATAAGGAATTTGAGCATGACGTGAAATATATGAAACCCGAAGCTGGAACGATAAAGGAAATTTATGCAATCGGAATTCCGGCCATCATTGCACAGGCGCTGATGTCGATTATGGTTTATGTGATGAATCTGATTCTGAAATTCAGCCCTTCCGCACAGACCGCATATGGCCTGTTCTATAAGGTACAGCAGTTTGTATTGTTCCTTGCGTTTGGACTGCGGGATGCCATTACACCCATCATTGCTTTTGCATATGGAATGGGAAACAAAAAGAGAATCAAAGACGGAATCCGGTATGGGATCTTCTATACGATCGCACTTATGCTGATCGGCATTGCCATTACGGAAATTTTCCCGGGAGCATTTGCAAACCTGTTTAATGCAGGATCGTCGAGGGAATATTTTATAAGTGCCATGCGGATTATCTCGATCAGCTTTCTTTTTGCAGGAATGAATATCGCCTACCAGGGGATCTATCAGGCATTGGAAGGCGGTATGGAATCCTTTGTGATTTCACTGCTCAGACAGTTTGTATTGATTTTGCCTCTGGCAGGGATATTCTCAATTTTCGTCCGAAATGGACAGATGGGAGTTTCCTTCATCTGGTGGGCATTCCCAATTACGGAAATACTCGCAAGCCTTGTAGGCTATGGATTCTTAAGGAGAATTCAAAAGAATATATAACCATGCGTTCTTTCTAGCAAGCTGAATCCACTGCACAAACCAGCTGCCGATAAAGCCATTGGCAATCAGTTCTTCGGCTTCCTGTCTGGAAATTTTTCAAAAAGCAAGATCTTAGCATCTGGAACAGCCAGCCAGATATTCCCCCGGTGTCATTCCATACTTCTTCTTAAACAGTTGTATGAAGTGGCTTTCATTGCAGAAGCAGAGCGTGTAACTGGTTTCGTTGATGGACATGCCGTGGGAAAGCATGCGTTTTGCTTCCTGTAATTTCTGGTCAAGAATATACCGGTGAAGAGAAATCTTCCGATCTTTTTTAAAGGCAGCAGATAAATAGTCCCGGGACACATGGAGGCTCCGGGCAAGATCTTCAATCTTAAGACGGCTGTGGAGATGAATATGAATGAGATGCACACACTGATTAATTAAGGGACTGGAGCATTGGGGAATGGTATTTTCCTTCACCTTTGTGACCAGTTCCATAGCTTTTTCACACAGATAATGAATACATTCTTCCATTGTATTAAGAGAGTCAATTCCCTGAATATATTCGTCGCTTAGCTGATAAGCTTCACTTTCATCCAATCCTCCTAAAATCGCATAATGAATGGCAACGGCAATGGTCGATACCGCCCAGTAATGAATCTCCCGCAAGGGATTATCAGACATGTGACCGATGATCAGACCGAAATTCTGATACAGCGTCAGGGAATCCTCCACACCTTTCCGGTCTCCATTCTGAATAGCCCGAAATAGCAGGAGTTCATAGTGGAAAGGCGTATGCGTCTTCCCATCCTCTCTTGCATCGTAGAGAAAATTTTTGGAAGAGGTAAGAAATTCATAGTTTATTTCACGCTGATTTGAAGACATTCCGGGCTCCTTTTAGATTTTTGTTTCTCTATTGTATTGTAACATAGATTGTAACGATTCAGAACCATAAATTTAACATGAGATAACATAAAAATGATATAGGCTCCACCTTGAAGATGATAAGCTGGTTTTAGAAAGCAACATAAAATGGGGGTGTTTTATGGATCAGAATTTAGAAGAAATGTGCAGGCTTGTGACAGGAAAAGGAGCATGGCATATCGGGGAACTTCAGGTGTCGGATGGCCCGCATGGCGTCCGGGCGCAGGAGGATGGAGCAAAGAACAATGACAGCTATGAGGCAACGTGTTTTCCAACGGCAAGCAGCGTGGCGTGCTCCTGGGATCCGGTACTCATCGGACAAATGGCAGAAGGGATTGCGAAGGAGGCAAAGGAACTGGGTGTTTCGGTTGTGCTTGGCCCCGGAATCAACATCAAACGTTCCCCGCTTTGCGGAAGGAATTTCGAGTATTATTCGGAAGATCCGTTCCTTGCAGGAGAATTGGCAGCGGCTTATATCCGTTCCATGCAGAAGTGTGGTGTCGGAACTTCGTTGAAGCACTTTGCAGGGAATAATCAGGAAACCCACCGCATGACCTCGAATTCCATGATCGATGAGCGGACACTGCATGAGATTTATCTGACAGCTTTTGAACAGGCGGTGAAGAGGGCAAGGCCTGCTACGGTTATGGCAAGTTACAATTATCTGAACGGGGTACCGGCCTGTGAAAATAGGGAATTGCTGACTGATATTCTGAGGGGCAAATGGGGCTATGAAGGGCTTGTCATGAGTGACTGGGGAGCCTGTGTTGACCTCCCTGCCTGCATCAAGGCCGGAATGGATGTGGAGATGCCGGACAGCAACAGCAATCATTTTAAGGAGCTTACCGATGCCATAGAGACAGCAAAACTCCCGGTTTCTAAGCTTACAGAGGCTGTACAGAGAATTAAGAAGTTGAATGAGTCCTATGGAAGAGACCAGAGCATTGGGAAAAGTGTAAACGGTGTTATTTATGGGACAAGATGCCAAAATCACGAATTAGCAGGAAAAATTGAGGAAGAAAGTGCAGTTCTTCTTCAAAACGATGGTTTTCTTCCATTAACAGGAGAAAAGGAAATCCTGATTCTGGGAGATCTGGCACTTCACCCACGAATTCAGGGAGGTGGCAGCAGCCATATCCATACAGAACGGGTTGACTCAGTGATCGAAGCCTTGGAAAAGGAGCATGTTACCGTACGGTTTGCCAGAGGATATCAGAGCACTTCATGGAAACGAAATAAGAAGTTGGAAAGGGACGCACTGTTTTTGGCAAAAGAGGCAAAGGAACGGAAGATCCCGGTGCTGTTTTTTGGTGGACTGACAGATATTGCGGAAGGAGAAGGATATGACCGGGAAAGCTTTTCCCTGCCACAGAATCAGTCGGTACTTCTGCAGGAATTGTTGAATATCAATGATAATATCGGGTTTGTTTCTATAAGCGGTTCACCCTACGATATGCAGCTTGTGTGCCGGTGCAGGGCAGTGTTACAGCTTTATCTGGGAGGAGAAGCTGCTGGGACGGCCTGTGCGCGGCTCGTGACGGGAAAGGTGAATCCTTGCGGAAAACTGGCAGAGACGATTCCTTACCGGAAAGAAGATGTACCAAGCTACGGAAACTTTGGAAAGCAGAAGGAACAGCGACTGCATCCGGATGAGGTGGAATACCGGGAGAGTATTTTTGTCGGATACCGGTACTACGATACCTTTCAGGTGCCGGTGCGGTTCTGCTTCGGGCATGGATTGAGCTATACCAGCTTTGCCTATTCCAATCTCACAATCACAGAGAATGCGGATCAAAGCTATGCGGTTACGTTTGAGGTGGAAAACACCGGTGAGACCGCAGGAATGGAGATTTCACAGATTTATGTCAGAAATCCGCGGACGGAAGCTTTTCGTGCCAGAAGGGAATTGAGGGGATTTGCGAAGACCGCCTTACAGCCCGGCGAAAAGAAGAAAGTAGAAGTTATGTTAACTGACAGGGCTTTTGCGGTCTATCAGACTTCGGAGTTTCAGGTAATCGGAGGCACTTATGAAATCCAGATTGGTGCTTCCCTTAATGACATCCGGCTGACAAAGGAACTGGAGATTTCGGGAGTGGAGCTTAAGAGTCCTTTAAGTCTTAAAAATCCGGTGCCTCTTACGAAAGAAGATTTTGACAGGATTTATACTTATCCAAGGACGCATCTTTCCCATACCCTTCCGGGAGAATTTACAACAAAGAATTCTCTCATGCAGATGCAGCCGTATTCCCGGCTTGCCAGAAGATGGATACGGATCGGGAAGCTGGCGGCGAGGCTGATGTATTTCCCGAAGTCTGTGAAGGACCCGGAGGTGCGGATGATGCTGGAAGGAATTTTGGAAGGAAATGTGGACAGTATCTGTAATCAAAGCGGTGGTATGGTGAAACGAAAGACGATTTTAAAAATTGTAGATTCTGCGAACAGGGGGAAGAGACATGAAGGATAAATTAGATGCAAGAACAAAATGGAGCTATTGTATTGGAGCGACAGGGCGGGACGCTGCGTATGCGTTGGTGAGTATGTACCTGATTCTTTATGTCCAGTACACAATGAATTTAAGCAGCGTACAGTTTGCCGTGATCAGCGCTGCCATGATCGTCTGCATGGTCTGGGATGCAGTCAACGATCTGCTGATGGGAATTATTATTGAAAATACGCATTTTCGGATGGGAAAATTTAAGCCCTGGATTCTGATTGGTTCGCTCAGTAATGCCGTGGTGATCATCTGTCTGTTTACGATAAGACCGCAGGGCTGGGGATTTGTAGCATTTTACAGTCTCTTTTATCTTCTGTGGGGAATGACGTATACCATGAATGACATTGCTTACTGGGGCGTGCTTCCTTCGTTAAGCTCGGATCCGGGGACCCGGGACAGTCTGGTTACGTTGATGAGTATTTTCGTCTGCATCGGTCAGTTTTCAGTGGCCGGTGTGGTTCCTGTCGTCATTGCGGGAAATGCGGTAATGGCTTACCGGATCGTTGCACTGGTTGTGGCCTTGGCGCTTATTGCTTTCCAGATGCTCACCGCCTTTGGCATCCGGGAAAAGGAGCGGAAGGAGCAGACTGAGAAGTTATCCTTGAAGGATATGTATCACATTTTTGCAAGGAATGATCAGCTTGTGGCAGCAGGCATTGCGTCTATCTTTTTTAACATCACCTGTAACATTCTGATTATTTTTGGAGTGAATTTCTTCTATATAGAATATGGTTATTCGGAAAGCGGAAATCTGGTATTTTACTTTACCGTGATGTACGGGCTGGGAATGCTGATTTCGCAGGCGAGCTATGCGTTCTTGGCAAAACACTTTTCAAGAGGTAAAATACTTAAGATATGTCTCATCGCCCTACTGGCAGGATATGCAGGTTTCCTTGGATTCGGCTATGTGCTGCCAAAGAACATCATTTTGTTAAATGCCATCGGCTTTCTCATCTTTTTCTTTCAGGGATTGATGAATCTGGTGATCGTCGTTATGATTAACAATACGATCGAATATGATGAGGCAAGATTTCACGAGCGGCATGATTCCGTGATTTCCGCAGTCCGGTCCTTCAGCGTAAAACTGGCAGGTGGAATCAATCAGGGTCTGTCGACGCTGGTGCTGATTGTGAGCGGAATTTATGCAAAGAGTCAGAGAATCAGTGCATTGGAGATTGCCGTAAACCGTGGGGAACTGTCAAGTGAACAAGCACTGATTACCGCAAATCAGTATATCGGTGAGATCTCTGCCACACAGGGGCTGGTGTTCCGGCTTGGCATGGTATTGATTCCGGTAGCGGCATTGCTAGTTTCGTATATGGTCCTCCGGAGGAAATATCATATTGACGAAGCGGAGTATGAAAAGCTGATCCAGAACAAATAAAGGAGTATCCGAATGGAAGACGAAAAGTTATTTCAGATTGGCGATGTAGCCAGAATGTTTCATCTAAGCCCGGGAAGCCTGCGGCATTATGAGCAGACAGGACTGCTAAAGCCGGAATATATTGATACGCAGACCGGATACCGCTATTACAGTGTGCGCCAGTTTGAAGTACTGAATACCATTCGTTATTTACGGGCACTCGATATGCCGATCCGTCAGATCGAGGACTTTTTAAAGAACCGTGATATTGATGTGATCGAGGATAAGCTGCTTAAGCAGAAGGAATTACTTGTGAAAAAGCAGAGAGAGCTTGCGCTGATTGAGAAGAAGATTGACCACCGCCTGCAGCAGCTTCGGGATGCGATGAACTCCGAACTGGATGTGATTAAGGTGAAAACGTTCCCCGGCTGCCGCATGGTTGTGGTAAAGGATTCCCTTCGGCCACAATCGTATCTGGATCTGGAATATGCAATCCGGCGCCTGACCGAAAATCAGAAAGAGTCTGTGGTATTTCTTGGTAAGGTGGGCGTTGGAATTTCGAAAGAAAAGCTGATGAAACGTCAGTTTGAGCAGTACGATTCGGTGTTTCTTGTTCTGGATGAGGAAGATCGTTATGAAGGAAGCGTTGAAGAGCATCCGGAAGAGAAGTGCGTATCCATCCGCTTCTGCGGCAGCCACAAGGAGGCTGGAGAGCGTTACGAAAAGCTGATGGAGTATATGGAGAAGGAAAAGCTCACAGCAGCGGATTTTTCAAGGGAAATTACCATGATTGATTATGGAATCACCAATAACACAGATAAATTTGTCACGGAAATCTGTATTCCCGTAAAAGAATTTAGTTGAGTTTCCTGTAAAAATGTGTTATATTAGCGCATGAATTGAATACCAAGTATTCAGGTGTCGGAGCAATGCGTGGCGGTTTTGCCATATTAGAAATGCGTGTTGGCTCCGGTGAAAAGGGAAACAGGTGCAAATCCTGTACGAACTCGTCACCGTAATTAGGGAGTAGAAGCCGAAATATCACTGGGAAACTGGGAAGATGGCGGATGCGATGATCTTTAAGCCGGGAGACCTGCCTGACTGCTGTACAGAAACGATTGTTTCAGACCACGAGTAAAAAGGTTGTACGTGATGCGGACTATTGGGAATGCTGCAGGTTTTGCAAAATTCCGGATGGTTACGTTTTCTTTGTGTACAAACCCTTTACCTGTTAAAAATAGGAAAGGGTTTTTATTTTTGTTGCATAAACTCTCGTTTCTTGGCAGCTTACTTCGTAATCAAAAAACGCAGGAAACCTGCAGAAATGAGGAGAATGTATGAAAAACAAAATCGTAGCAGTACTTATGGCATCGGTACTTGGTGTATGTACGCTTGCCGGATGTGGAAGCAGTAACACACAGGAAACCGCAGAAGAAGCCACACAGAACGAAGACACAACCGAAGATGCAGCAGCTTCTGAAACCGAAGAAGCTACAGAGGAAGAGACAGATGCAGCAGAGAGTGAGGATGCAGACAAAATGGCAGCAGACAATGTGGCAGCATTGATTGATGCAATTTATGTTCAGGAAAGAACCGAAAACACCGATCAGCAGTGTGCAGATGCAAAGGCTGCATGGGATGCTTTGACGGATACACAGAAGGAACTGGTAGAAGGCGAAAATGCCGATCCGGATTACTTTGGAAGAGATACCGGAGATGCTTCCAAGGATGATGCACGTAATCAGGATGAAATCGGTGAAAATGAAATCCTGGTAGTAAGCTTTGGTACTTCCTTTAACAACAGCCGTGTGGCTGATATTAAGGGAATCGAAGATGCCCTGCAGGCCGCTTATCCGGACTGGTCTGTAAGAAGAGCATTTACCGCTCAGATTATTATTAACCATGTACAGGCCCGTGACGGTGAAATGATTGATAATGTGAATCAGGCACTGGAGCGTGCCGTTGCGAACGGTGTTAAGAACCTGATTGTACAGCCGACACACTTAATGCATGGTGCAGAGTACGATGAATTAATCGGAGAACTGGATAACTACAAGGATCAGTTCGAATCCGTTCAGGTTGCAGAGCCGTTACTTGGTGAAGTAGGGGAAGATGCAACGGTAATCAATGCAGATAAGAAGGCTGTTGCTGAAATCCTTACCGCAGAAGCAGTAAAGACCGCAGGCTATGACAGTCAGGATGCGGCAAAGGAAGACGGTACTGCATTTGTATTCATGGGACATGGAACCTCTCATACAGCCAAGGTATCCTATAGCCAGATGCAGACACAGATGCAGGAGCTTGGCTATGACAACGTATTTATCGGTACCGTAGAAGGAGAACCCGAAGAGACTGCATGTGAAGCAGTTATTGAAGCAGTAGCAGAAGCAGGATATACCAAAGTCGTTCTTCGTCCGTTAATGGTTGTTGCCGGAGACCATGCAAACAATGACATGGCAGGAGAGGATGAGGACTCCTGGTTAAGCATGTTCAAGGCTTCCGGTAAGTTTGACAGTGTTGATACCCAGGTCGCAGGTCTTGGTGAAATTGAAGGAATCCAGCAGATTTATGTAGAGCATACTGCGGATGTCATGAATTAGTAAAATAACGGTAACTATTCAGTACCCAATGAGCAGGTAATAATAGAGGGAAATAATGAGTAAGATAAAAACATTTTTTTTGACAGGTGCATTGATCGTCAGTATGGCTTTTGTAAGTGCCTGTGCCGGAAATACAGAGGATCAGCAAACAGCACTTCCTGATGGAATTTACAATGCGGAGTTTTCCACGGACAGTTCTATGTTCCATGTGAGTGAAGCATGTGATGGAAAGGGTGTTCTGACGGTAGAGAATGGACAGATGACCATTCATGTATCTCTGGCATCCAAGAAAATCCTCAATCTTTATCCGGGACTTGCGCAGGATGCGCAGAAGGATGGTGTGCAGCTCTTAGAGCCGACAGTGGATGAGGTAACCTACAGTGATGGCATGACGGATGAGGTGCATGGATTTGATATTCCGGTTCCGGCATTGGAGGAAGAATTTGATGTTGCCCTGATTGGTGCCAAGGGCAAGTGGTATGATCACAAGGTCTGCGTATCGAACCCTGTAGCTGTTACAGAGGAACAGAACGCAGAGGCTGTTTCGGAAGGAGCCGGAATTCCGGAGCTTACCGATGGAAGCTATTTAGTGAAAATGACCTTTGAAGGGGGAAGCGGACGTGCAAGCATTGCTTCTCCTGTAACGATTACCGTAGAGAATCAGAAGGTAACAGCCACCGTAGAATGGAGCAGTCCGAACTATGATTATATGCTGGTAGACGGAGAGAAGTTTCTTCCGGAAAACACCGAAGGAAATTCCGTATTTGAGATTCCGGTAGCCGCTTTTGACGAGCCGGTGACAGTAATCGGAGATACTGTGGCAATGAGTAAGCCACATGAAATCGAGTATACCCTGACGTTCCATTCCGACACGATCAAGGCGCTCGATTAAGAGGAACGATCTATGAGAAAAAGAAGAAAGAAAACAATCGTATCTGGTTTGTTTTTGCTGGGACTGCTTGGGCTTTTAGGCTGCAGCAGTCCTTCTTCTGATTCTGCTCCAGTTATGGATGCGCAGGAAGTAGCTGCTTTGGAAAGCACGAATGAGGCGGAATCAGGAGAACTGGTTTATGAGGGCTGCATGAAGCTGCAGTATGCAGAGAATTTTTCCGTGGATTATTATGAGGGCGGCTACCGGATGCTGAAGACGATGGATGAAACGCAGATTCTTGTGGTGCCGGAGGGAAAGAAAGTACCGGAAAACCTTCCGGAAGAAGTCATTGTCATGCAGCAGCCCATCCGGAATCTGTATCTGGTATCATCTGCGGTAATGGATATGTTTGCAAAGCTTCAAGCCCTCGAGACGGTACGTTTTTCCGGGCAGAAGGAAGAAAACTGGTATGTAGAGGAAGCCAGGGAAGCGATGGAACGGGGCGATATTCTGTATGCCGGAAAGTACAGTAAGCCGGACTATGAGAAGATTGTTTCGGAAAACTGTTCCCTTGCCATTGAAAACCGGATGATTACGCATACGCCTGAGGTGATTGAAATGCTGAACGACTTCGGAATCCCGGTGATGATTGAGTATTCCAGCTACGAATCCCATCCGCTTGGCAGGGTGGAATGGATTAAATTCTTCGGTGCCATGGTGGGAAAGGAAGAGGAGGCAGAGCGGATTTTCGCGGAGCAGACGGACATTTTAGAGGAAGTGACATCGGATGAAAAGACCGATCAGACCGTGGCATTTTTCTTTATTACCTCAAACGGACTGGTACAGATCCGGAGAAGCTCCGATTATATTCCGAAAATGATTGAACTTGCAGGTGGCAGATATATTTTTGAGGATATGGGAGAAGAAAGCGGACGTTCGACTATGAATATCCAGATCGAGGAGTTTTATCAGGGGGCAAAGGATGCAGATTTCCTGATTTATAACAGCACGATTGACGGTGGCGTGGATTCCATTGCACAGCTCCTTGAAAAATGTCCGGTTCTGGAGGATTTTAAGGCGGTGCAGGAGGGAAATGTATTCTGTACGACCAATGACTATTATCAGCAGTCGATGTCCGTTGGCGAGCTGATGAAGGATTTTCATACCATGCTCCTTCATGGAGATGAGACGCAGATGAAGTATCTTTTCCGGCTGGAATAGGGGAGGGAAGTATATGCATCATAACAGAAGATTAAGAGTGATCACGGCGTTCCTTTTCCTGGCAGCAGGGATTGTTCTGTTTCTGATTCTGAATGTCTGCATCGGAACGGTGTCCATTCCGCTTCCGGATATTCTTTCTTCCGTCCGGGGGCAGGAGGTACTGAATGCGAGAATTCTGTGGGACATCCGGCTGCCGCGGACGCTGGCTGCGTTAATTCTTGGCGGGGCGCTTGCCCTTGCCGGATATTTATTACAGACTTTTTTTCATAATCCGATTGCGGGACCTTTTGTACTGGGTATCTCATCCGGAGCGAAAATGATGGTGGCTCTTTTTATGGTATTCTTAATGGGCCGCTCCATAAAGGTAACCTCCTTTACGATGATTCTGGCAGCGTTTCTTGGAGCCATGATCTGTATGGGCTTTGTGCTGCTGATGGCACGCCGGGTAAACCGGATGTCGATGCTGGTGGTAAGCGGTGTGATGATTGGTTATATTTGTTCGGCCGTTACCGAGATTGTCGTGACCTTCGCGGAGGATGCAGAGATTGTGAATCTGCATAACTGGTCGCGGGGAAGCTTTTCCGGGATGAACTGGAATCAGGTGAGGGTGATGTCAGTGGTGGTTTTCATTACCTGCATCTGTATCTTTTTGCTGGCAAAACCCTTAAGTGCTTATCAGATGGGAGAGGGCTATGCCCAGAACATGGGAGTGAATGTGCGGCTTTTACGAATTGCGCTGGTGGTTTTGTCCAGTGTCTTATCGGCATGTATTGTGGCGTTTGCAGGACCGATCTCTTTCGTGGGAATCGCAGTGCCGCACCTTGTTAAGCAGCTTCTTGGAACGGCGAAGCCGATTCTGATGATTCCGGCATGCTTTTTTGGAGGCGGGGTATTTTGTCTGTTTTGTGATCTTCTTGCAAGGATGGTTCTGGCACCGACTGAATTGAGTATCAGCACGGTAACGGCGATCTTTGGAGTTCCCGTTGTCTTATGGGTGATGGTTCGTAGGAGCAAGGAGAAGATGGGCGCATGAAGGATTATTTTCGTACAATAAAAATGGCAGTGGGCTATAACGGAACACCACTGATGGAGCAGATCGAGATCGGACTTTCGAAGGGAGAAATCCTGACATTGATCGGTCCGAACGGTTCCGGCAAATCGACTATCCTCAAAAGCATTGCAGGACAGCTGGCACTGCTTGGCGGTACGGTCATGCTGGGAAGCAGTCACCTGGAGGAAATGTCATTATCCAAAAGAGCACAGACCATTTCCGTGCTGCTGACGGAGCGTCTGCGCACGGAAATGATGACCTGTGAGGATGTTGTGGCAACCGGAAGATATCCTTATACCGGACGGTTCGGCATTCTTTCGGAAAAGGACCGGGAGGCCGTAGCAGAGGTTATGAAGCTGGTGCACATAGAGGAGTTTAAGGAACAGGATTTTACTCGGATCAGTGATGGACAAAGGCAGCGGATTATGCTGGCACGTGCGATCTGTCAGGAGCCGGAAATTCTGATTCTGGATGAGCCGACGTCATATCTGGATGTAAAGTATAAGCTGGAATTTTTGTCGGTGTTACAGGAAATGAAACGGAAGAAAAAGCTGGCTGTGATTATGTCCCTGCATGAGATTGAACTGGCAGAGCTTATTTCCGATCAGATTCTGTGCATCCGGGATCACCGGGTAGACCGGATGGGAACTCCGGCAGAGGTGCTGGACAAAGGATATATTGCGAAGCTATTTGACATTACCGCGGGAAGCTACGAGGAAACAACCGGAAATATGGATCTTCCGGCACCGAAGGGAGAGCCGGAGGTCTTCGTGATGGCAGGAGGCGGCAGAGGCAAGGCTGTTTACCGGAAACTGCAGCGGGAAGGCACGCCATTTGCAACCGGAATCCTGTTTCAGAATGATCTGGATTATCCGACCGCAAAGGCACTTGCCGGTAAGGTGATTGCAACGAAAGCTTTTGAGCCGGTTCCTCGGGAAACCCTGCAGGAAGCGAAGAACATTCTGGGAAACTGCAAAAAACTGATCTGCTGCCGGAAAAGCTTCGGAAGCTTCGAGAAGGAGAACGAAGAGCTGCTGAACTGGGCGCAGGAGAGTGGGATTGAAGTTGATTTTCAGAATGTGGGGATAAACAGATGGCAAAGGTAATTATGATACAGGGAACCATGTCGAATGCAGGTAAGAGCTTTCTGGCAGCCGGACTGTGCCGGATTTTTAAGCAGGACGGATGGCGTGTAGCTCCTTTTAAATCACAGAATATGGCACTCAATTCCTTTATTACGAAGGAAGGGTTGGAAATGGGAAGGGCACAGGTCATGCAGGCAGAAGCGGCAGGAATTGATCCGATGGTGTGTATGAACCCGATTCTGCTGAAACCCACGAATCATACCGGCTCTCAGGTTATTGTCAATGGTGAAGTGATCGGCAACATGAGTGCACGGGATTATTTTGCCTACAAAAAGCAGTTGATTCCGGACATTCAGAAAGCATTCCGGAAGTTAGAGGAATATGCGGATATTATTGTGATTGAGGGAGCAGGAAGTCCTGCAGAAATCAATCTGAAAGAAAATGATATTGTGAATATGGGACTTGCACATATGCTGAATGCGCCGGTGCTTTTAGTCGGGGACATTGACCGCGGCGGAGTGTTTGCTCAGCTCTTGGGGACGCTGATGCTTTTAACGCAAGAGGAAAAGAACCGAGTGAAGGGTCTTATTATTAATAAATTCCGGGGAGATCAGTCGATTCTCGATCCGGGAATTGCGATGCTTGAAGAAAAGGGCGGCGTTCCGGTTGCAGGAGTGGTTCCTTATATGGAGCTGGCACTTGAGGATGAGGACAGCCTTACCGAGCGTTTTGACCGTAAAAAGGAAGGGCTGATTGACATTGCGGTCATTCATTATCCGAGAATATCCAACTTTACGGATTTCAATGTTTTCGAGCAGCTTCCGGAGGTGACAGTGCGTTACGTGACCTCGATCAGTGAGCTGCAGCATCCGGATCTTATTTTTCTTCCGGGCAGCAAAAATACGATGGGCGATCTGAAATGGATGCGGCAGAACGGTCTGGAGGCCGCAGTGAAAAAGCTGGCAGAAGAGATTCCGGTATTTGGAATCTGCGGAGGCTATCAGATGTTAGGAGAAGCAATAGAGGATCCTGATGGTGTGGAAGAGGGCGGTTCTATCCTGGGAATGGAGCTTTTGCCGGTAACGACCATCTTACAGAAGGAAAAGCGGCGCTGCCAGACAAAAGGCGGTGTAGGACAGATAACAGGACCATTGCAGGGAATGTCCGGAAAGGCTTTCCGGGGCTACGAAATTCATATGGGAAAGACATTGTCGAAAGAAGAGACAGGCGAGGACCTGTCGGAAAATCAGCCGGTGATCCGGACAGGAACAAATCCCAATGTTTATGGTTCCTATGTGCATGGATTGTTTGACCAGGCGGAGATTGCAGGGGAGGTCGTCCAGGCTCTTGCCGGAATAAAGGGCGTTTCCATGCAGGATGGTCAGCTGGAGGATTATCAGAGCTTTAAGGAAAAGCAGTATGATAAGCTGGCAGATACCTTACGGCTTTACTTAAATATGGAGGAAATTTATGGAATGCTTCGGAATGCCGGTATTTAAGGAATATACCAGGGAGGAACTAAAGCAGATCAAAATAGAGGCACCGGATGAATTGGTGAGTAAGAAGGTGCAGCAGAACTGGGATCGTGTTGCCAAGCCGTTGGACGGGATGGGAAGGTTTGAAGCGCTTACCGCGCAGATAGGAGCAGTTCTGGGGACGGAGGTGCTTGACCTTTCGAAAAAGGCGGTACTGATCTTCTGTGCCGATAACGGGATTGCGGAAGAGGGGGTAAGCCAGAGTGGTCAGGAAGTCACGACGGCAGTCGTACAGGCCATGGGACGAAACGAATCTTCAATCGGGAAGATGAGCAGGAAAGCCGGAGCCGTGACGATTCCTGTGGATATCGGAATGCTCCACAAGGGCTCTATTCCGGGCGTGCGGAATGAGAAGCTCCGGTGCGGGACACGGAACTTCCGAAGGGAGCCAGCCATGACGGAAGAAGAAACTGTGAAAGCCATTGCAACAGGCATAAAGCTGGTACAGGAATGTAAGAGGGACGGCTATACGCTTCTGGCAGCCGGGGAAATGGGAATCGGAAATACGACAACAAGCAGTGCCGTGACAGCGGCATTGTTACGGTGTGATCCCATACTTGTAACCGGAAAGGGAGCCGGTTTAAGTGAGGAAGGACTCTTGCGGAAACAGCAGCTGATTACGGAAGCAATCCGGAGCTATGATTTGTATGAGGCAGATCCGTTCACGGTTTTAAGAACGGTCGGGGGATTAGACATTGCAGGACTTGTCGGAATGTACGTGGGGGGTGCGCTCCTTCATCTTCCCATCGTCTTAGACGGGGTAATCAGTATGGTGGCAGCCCTCGCTGCAGAACTCCTTTTTCCGGGGACAAAGGAGTATCTGCTCCCCTCACATAAGGGGAAGGAACCGGCTGTAGAGTTACTGATGAAGGAGCTGCAGATAGAGCCGGTGATCGATGGGAAAATGGCACTTGGAGAAGGAACGGGAGCAGTTATGCTCTTTGCCCTTCTGGATGTGGCGTTGCAGCTGTATGAGGCTGGAACCACCTTTTCCGGGATGCAGATTACAGCATATGAGAGGTTTACATAATATGTAACTATTCTGAATAGTTACCATAACATAAAATTGCCGGAAGTCAGGAGAATGCCAGGTTATGGTAGTTTTAGTCACAGGTGGCAGCGGAAGCGGAAAGTCTGCTTTTGCGGAAGAATATCTGATGCGCTTATCCACGCAGGCAGAAACAAAATATTATATTGCAACCATGCAGCCGTTTGGGGAAGAAAGTCTTGCCAAAATCAGGCGTCATCAAAGGCTTCGTGCCGGAAAGGGATTTGTTACGTTGGAACAGCCAGTAGCACTTCGGGAAGCAGCGGTAAAGATTACACAATTATCGTATGATTGCGGAAAACCGGCTGACCGACAGAGAATTCCGCAGAATACGGCACTTCTGGAATGTATGTCCAATCTGGTTGCGAATGAAATGTTCGCAGAAAAGGAAATCCGGTTAAAGGATGAGGTGACAGCACAGATTTTTGATGGAATAGAAGCACTGAACCGCCAGCTTGAGCACCTGCTCATTGTGACAAACAATGTATTTGAGGATGGCATTTCCTATGAAGAAACGACCGCAGAATATATCGAAGCGATGGGGCAGGTCAATGAAAGACTGGCGGCTATGGCTGATACCGTGATTGAGGTTGTGACCGGTATTCCGATTGTCTGGAAAGGAACGTTATTATGAAACTGTTAAAGGCTCTTGTCATTTCTTTTTCCATGTATTCGGGGATTCCGATGCCACAGTTTGAGTGGAAAGAGGAAGACATGAAATATATGTTATGCTTTTTCCCATGGATCGGGGCTGTGATTGGACTTGGTATTGGTCTTTGGTCCATGTTATGTAAACATGTTGGACCGGGAACGCTTTGCTATACGATGGGAGGAGCAGTCATTCCACTGCTCATTACCGGCGGTTTTCATGTGGACGGCTTTATGGATACAATGGATGCGTTTCATTCGTACCAGCCGAAGGAAAAGAAGCTGGGAATACTGAAGGATTCCCATATCGGTGCATTTTCGGTGATTATGCTGGCACTCTACGGACTGGTTTATCTGGGCGCATTTTCGGAGATCGAAGGTGAGAGCGGACTTTGGATTGTGTGTGCCGGATTTGTGCTGTCGAGGGTATTGAGCGGCATTGCAGTGGTTACCTTCCGTTCTGCGAAAAGTGATGGCCTGCTTTACCTGTTTGCAAGCAAGGCACAGAAGCGGATCGTGAAAGCCTCCCTTTATGTGCAGGGAATCCTGTGTATCGCATTCATGCTGTGGCAGTCGATTTTGCTGGGAGGAGCAGCGGTACTTGCAGCTCTTTTGACATTTGCTTACTACCATCACCGGACGAAAAAGGAGCTTGGTGGAATTACCGGGGATACTGCAGGATGGTTTGTATTGCTGTGTGAAGAAGTGGTGATAATTGCTGTGGCAGTGATGAGCAGGTTACCATATTAGGATAGAGCAGGATGTTATGTAGGTAGGAGTTTTAAGGATATAGGGATATAGGGATATAGTGTTATTCGGATTGATATTGGATGCATAGAAAAAGTTTCAGGAAACATTTTATGGGTATGTATCTTAATCCGTGAATATGTCATAAGAGGAAAATTATGAAATTAATCATAGGCGGTCTGGCGCAGGGAAAATTACATTATGTCCTGCAAAAGGAAGGAAAAGAGCAGTGTATCATCTTTGACGGTGTACTTCCGGAAGAAAGGGAGATACAGGAAGTACGGACAGAAGCAGCAAGGGAAGAAAAGACGCTGATTATCAATCACCTCCATCATGTCGTGAAGCGGGAATTGGCAGAAGAAAGAACCCCGGAGGAACTGGAAGCGTATGTGATGGAGTTTGTGGAGAAGCATCCGGAGGTTATCCTGATTTGTGATGAAATCGGTAACGGAATCGTTCCGGTGGATGCGTTTGAAAGAGCCTACCGGGAGCAGACCGGAAGAATTCTGATCCGGCTTGCACAAAAAGCAGATGAGGTGGTGCGTGTATTATGCGGAATCGGTCAGAGAATCAAATAGAGCTTTACCTGATCCGGCACGGAGCAACGAAAGCCAATCGTGAGCACCGGTATCTGGGGAGGACGGAAGAGCCGTTAAGTAAAGAAGGACGGGAGGCGTTAAAGGCGTTTCAAAGGAAGGGTTTTTATCCTGATCCGGCATCCTTACAAGCTTTATTTGTCAGTCCCATGGAACGGTGCCGGGAAACAGCAGAGCTTTTGTTTGGGGACTGTGAGCAGTACGTGATTCCGGAATTCCGGGAGATGGATTTTGGACTCTTTGAAGGAAAGAATTATCAGGATTTACAGGGGGATGCCCTGTATCAGGCGTGGATTGACAGCAACGGAACACTGCCGTTTCCCGAAGGAGAAAGCCGGGAGGACTTTATTGAACGGTGCAGGAGGGGATTTGAGGAAATGCTCCGGATTGCGGCTGCGCAGGTCGTAGATAGAAACGAAGAGCGTAAAAACGCAGAGAATGACAGGAATGTAAAGAACCAGAAGAATACAGACAATCAGAAGAAGTTAGAGAAGCAGGAGAATACAGAAAAACAGCAAAATGCAGGAAAGCAGAAAAATGAAGCAAAGCAGAAAAATGAAGTAAAGCAGAAAAAGGAAGATGAGAGTCTGAGAATCGCTGCCGTGGTTCACGGGGGAACGATTATGGCCGTGTGCAGCAGCTTTACAGACGGTGAGTACTTCGACTTCCAGATTGGAAACGGAGAGGGATACCGCTGTATAATAACCGTCGGGCAGTCATCCGGGGAGATATATATGGATGAGTTATGTAAATTAGTTATGTAAACTATATAGACATAATGAATGATGAAATAATGAGTAATCATAATGAAACATTTCAGGCATGCTGATTCATAAGCTTTTATAAGCTGCTGGTAGTACAGAATGGCTGAATGTTATATCTTATGGGAGAATACGATGCTGAAATATCACATAACAGCGTTCCTTCTGGGATTCCTTCTGGATCTTCTGCTGGGAGATCCTTACTGGCTGCCGCATCCCATCCGGTTGATTGGCAACCTGATTGCAGTACTTGACCGGAAACTGCTGGGAAATTCGGAAGAAAGCGAAAGAAATGACCATAGAGAATTTCATAGAGGAATCGTGCTGGTTGTACTGGTGCTTTTTAGTGTAACCGTGGTGACCGCAGCTCTTTTGTTCGGCGGTTATGCCCTGCATCCATACATAGGTCTGGTGTTGGAAACCATCATGACCTATCAGATTCTGGCAACGAAATGCCTGAAAGTTGAGAGCATGAAGGTCTATGCCTGCTTAAAGAGGGGAGATCTTCCGGCAGCGAGAAAGGCGGTATCCATGATTGTCGGAAGAGATACGGGCGTACTTGATGAGACAGGAGTTGCCAAGGCGGCGATTGAAACGGTAGCGGAGAACACCTCGGATGGTGTGATTGCACCGATGCTGTATCTGGCACTGGGCGGCCCGGCGCTGGGCTTCTTTTATAAGGCTGTGAATACGATGGATTCCATGGTTGGCTATAAGAACGACCGTTATCTCTATTTTGGAAGGGCTGCGGCGAAGGTGGATGATGCGGTGAACTATATTCCTGCCAGAATCAGTGCTTATCTGATGATTCTTTCTGCTTTTATTGGTGGAAGGGCATATGACGGAAAAAGGGCGTTTCAGATTCACCGGAGGGATCGTAGGAACCATGCCAGTCCGAATTCGGCGCAGATGGAATCGGCCTGCGCGGGAGCACTTGGAATCCAACTTGCCGGAGATGCCAGTTATTTTGGTAAAATAGTGAAAAAACCTTATATCGGAGATGCGGTGCGCAAGGTGGAATTCGAGGATATTAAACGGATCAATCACCTTATGTATCTCACTGTCTGGATTTGTGAGCTTTTGTGTATAGGGTTGATGGGAATTGCATATCTACTTTTGGTAAAATAGAAATATGCAGTATTTCAAAATACAGGTTGTAAGTGTTCGGAAGAAAGGAGCCGGAGAAACACGATGAAAAACAAAGCAATACACGGTGGAGACATCTACCGGAATCAGGTCCGGCTTGACTTTTCGGTCAATATAAATCCGCTTGGAATGCCGGACGGAGTGGAAGAAGCGTTGCATGAGGCAGTCAGCAGCGTGCAGGAATATCCGGATATGGAGGTCTTGGCACTGAAAGAAAGCCTTGCGGAGAAGCTTGCTGTTCCGGAAGAAAATCTGCTCTTTGGAAACGGGGCTTCGGAGCTTCTGATGGCAGTTGTGCATGCCCTGCATCCGACGAAAATCATGATCCCATGTCCTTCCTTTTATGGCTATCAGCATGTGGCCAAGGCAGCAGGAAGCAAGGTGATTCCATTTATGCTAAGGAAAGAGGACGGGTTTTTATTAACAGAGGAGCTCTTTCCTGTTTTGGAACAGGAAAGTCCGGAGCTTCTTATTCTGGCAAACCCCAACAACCCGACCGGAGTGCTCACTTCGAAGGGGTATCTGAAACAGCTTTTGGGGAAATGCAGGAAAACCGGCACATGGCTGTTACTGGATGAATGCTTTATCGGATTCTGTGAAGGGCAGGACTCCATGCTCTCTGAAATCGGGAAAGAGGACCGGCTGCTTTTACTGCGGGCCTTTACGAAGAGCTATGCCATTCCAGGAGTGCGGCTTGGGTATCTGATCAGTAGTGAAGAACTCCTTAGGAAAATCCGGGAGCAGCTTCCGGAGTGGAATCTGTCGGTCTTTGCCCAAAAGGCAGGACGGGTGTGCCTTTCTTCGGAAAACGCAGCTTACCTTAAAGAGACCGTCCGCTATGTGAAAAAGGAGCGACGGTTTCTTACAGATGAACTACAGAAAATGGGGATCCGGGTATTTCCGGGAGAAGCGAACTTTCTTCTGCTTTATTGTAAGGAGACTCTGTATGAGAAATTGCTGTGGCGGGGAATTCTGATCCGGGACTGCTCGAATTTTGAAGGACTATCCTTGGGGTATTACCGCATTGCTGTGAAGCGTCATGAAGAAAATCTGCAATTACTGGAAGCAATAAAGGAGTGTTTAAAACCGTGATCGAACATTTATTACCGGAACAGATTGAACAAAGAAGCTTTGAGATCATTGACGGGGAGCTTAAAAAGCGCGGAATTGTGCTGCCCAAGGAGCAGGAAAGGATTACGAAAAGAGTCATCCATACGACCGCAGACTTTGAATATACGGAGACCCTGACCTTTTCGGAGGGAGGAGTAGGGATTGCCAAGGAGCTTCTTAGGCAGGGAGCCGATATTGTAACGGACACGAATATGGCACTTTCCGGAATCAACAAGAGGTCACTGGCCGGACTGGGTGGAGAGGTACATTGCTATATGGCAGATGCAACAGTTGCAGAGCTTGCCAGGGAGCGAAGAACGACGCGTGCAGCTATCAGCATGGAAATGGCAGCCAGGATTCAAAAGCCGGTGATCTTTGCCATAGGAAATGCACCGACAGCACTCATTCAGATCTATGAAATGATGCAGAGCAGTGACTGGCGTCCGTCGTTTGTAATCGGAGTTCCGGTTGGATTTGTAAATGTGGAAGCGGCCAAGGAGCTTATTTTGCAAACGGATGTTCCTTTTATTATTAACCGGGGCAGAAAGGGCGGCAGCAATGTAGCCGCAGCAATCTGCAACGCATTGATCTATGAACTTACACGAAACAGATCATGAATGGATTGTCTGAATTGTTACTATATAGTAAAGGATTCATACAGGTTGAAATATGATTGATAGATGACAGAAACAAACCAAAGTATAGATGATAGATTAAGGATAAAAATATGAGATACGGTTTTACGACAGGAAGCTGTGCCGCTGCAGCCGCCAAGGCAGCCGCTTATATGCTCCTTTCCGGGATGGAAAAAACAGAAATTACCACTGAAACGCCCAAAGGGATTCCTTATACCGCACAGATTACCGATATTCAGAGGAAAGAGAGATGCGTTACCTGTGCGGTTATAAAGGATGGTGGGGACGATCCAGATGTAACAACCGGTTCCCGGATTGCTGCCAGGGTAACATTCCCGGAGAAACAGAAGGATTCCGGTGAAAATGGGACACAGGCAAGGATTCTTATTGACGGTGGAACGGGCGTCGGGAGAGTGACAAAGCCGGGACTCGACCAGCCGGTAGGAAATGCGGCAATCAATCATGTGCCGCGGGAAATGATTACAAAGGAAGTGCTGGAGGTATGTCATATTCTGGATTATCAGGGAATTTTGCAGATCGAGATTTCCGTGCCGGGAGGAGAGGAGCTTGCACAGCAGACCTTTAATCCCCGCCTTGGCATTGTCGGCGGCATTTCCATTCTGGGAACAAGCGGGATTGTGGAACCCATGAGCAATCAGGCGATATTGGATACGATCCGTGTCGAGCTCAACCAGCGGAAAGCGGAAGGGTATGATTACGTCGTGGTTTCTCCCGGAAATTATGGACTGGATTATATGAAAAAGGTCTATCACTATGACCTGGACCGGAGCGTGAAATGCAGTAACTTTATCGGACAGACAATTGACATGGCGGCGGAGCTTGGCTTTCGGAAAATGCTTTTAACCGGTCATATCGGAAAGCTGATAAAGGTAGCGGGCGGCATCATGAATACCCATTCTAAGGAAGGGGACTGCCGGATGGAGCTGCTGACTGCTTTTGCGGTAAAAGTAGGCGCAGAGCTTCCCGTGGCACAGCAGATTTTAACCTGTGTCACAACCGAAGAAGCTGTAAGAATCCTCGATTCGTGCGGAAAAAGAGCATCGGTCATGGAGACAGCAATGGAGCGGATTTTTTATTATCTGAATAAGCGTGCCGGGGGAAAAATGCAGGTTGAATGTCTCATGTACGCAAACGAATTCGGAGAACTGGCAAAGAGTGAAGGAGTGGAAGAATGGTTTACTTTGTTGGCGCAGGAACAGGAGCAGCGGATTTAATTACGGTACGGGGCATGCATCTTTTGGAAAAAGCAGATGTCATTATCTATGCAGGCTCTCTTGTGAATCCGGAGCTTTTACACTATGCAAAAAAGAATTGTGAAATCTATAACAGTGCCAGACTGACGCTTCCGGAGGTCCTTGCGATCATGGAAGAGGCGGAGAAAAGAAAAAAAGTAATTGTGCGGCTGCATACTGGGGATCCCAGCATTTACGGGGCGGTGCGCGAACAGATGGATGCGCTGGAGGAAAAAGGGATTGCTTATGAAAGCTGCCCGGGCGTGAGTGCCTGCTTCGGAGCGGCAGCATCGTTGAATCTGGAATACACCCTGCCGGATATTTCCCAGACACTTATTATCACCCGGATGGAAGGCAGAACCGGTGTGCCCGAAAAGGAACAGATCGAGGGGCTTGCCGCACATCAGGCATCCATGGCGGTTTACCTGAGTGCCGGAATGCTGGAAGAACTGAGCCGACGATTAATAAAGGGCGGATACCGGAGGGAGACACCGGCGGCTCTTGTCTATAAAGTAACCTGGCCGGAAGAGCAGGCTTATGTCTGCACGGTGGAAACGTTACCGACTACTGCAAAGGAGCATGGAATCTACAAGACGGCACTGGTGCTTGTCGGGGATGCGATCGCGCATCAGCATTACCGGAAGTCCAGACTCTATGCACCGGATTTTTCGACCGAGTTCCGAAAAGCAAAGGAAACAGAAGAATGAAAGTAAGTATCATCAGCTTTACGTTAAAAGGAATCGAACTGTCCTTAAAAATCAAAAAGGCATTTCCAGAGAAGGACTTTTGCCTTTATACGAAGTGTTCCCATGCGGAAAAGAGCCTTACAGAAAAGAGCCTTACAGAAAAGAGCCTTACAGAAAAGAGCCTTACAGAAAAGAACCTTACAGAAAAGAACCTTACAGAAAAGAACTCTGCAGAAAGCGGACTCTCTTATGTGGAACAGCCGATTACCGAATGGACGGGCGAGCAGATGAAGGAGCGCAGGAGTATTCTTTTTATCGGAGCCTGTGGAATAGCGGTCCGGGCCATTGCTCCGTTCCTTACGGATAAATTAAGTGATGTACCGGTGCTTGTAATGGATGAACAGGGACGCTTTGTGATTCCTGTTCTGGCAGGGCACGTGGGAGGAGCCAATGAACTGGCACTTTCCTTTGCAGAGCGAATGGGAAGTATCCCGGTCATCACAACGGCAACCGACTTGAATCACTGCTTCGCGGTCGATCTGTTTGCCGGACGGAATGCGTTACATATTGTAAATAAGGAGGGAATTGCCAAAGTGTCATCCTGCATTCTGGCAGGAGAAGAAGTGACGATGGCAGTGGAAGAAGGGCATTTGCAAGAAGGAGAAACGGGGAGTCTGGGAGGAAAAAGACTTTTGGAAGGGACAAATGTTCCGGAAGGCATCCGGCTGGTTCCCTGTATTTCTGAATTCCACACAGATGCCATTGTTATATCGACAGAAGTTTCCGAAGACATTCCTGCTGCGCCGACAGAATCAACAATGAATGTTCCGGCCATGTCGGTAGAATCAACTGCGGATGTCCTGGTTGCCCCGGCTTCCTATGGGCAGGGGCGTCTTCTTACCCTGCGTCCGAAGGAGTATGTCATCGGGATCGGTTGTAAGAGGGGAAAGGCGGCAGAGCAGATCGATCAGTTTGTGCACAGGGTTCTTAAGGAAAGCGGCATTTCCATGGAGCAGGTAGCGGCGTTAGCCTCGATTGACCGGAAAAAGGACGAGGAAGGAATTCTCTGGATGAGCAGTCATTATGGCATTCCCTTTGTCACCTATTCCGCAGAGGAATTACAGCAGGTGGAAGGGTCTTTCCATGCGTCGGAGTTTGTGAAAAGTCAGGTGGGCGTTGATAATGTCTGCGAGCGGGCTGCCTTACGGTTTAGCGGCCCGGATGGAATACTCATCACGGGTAAGCAGGCAGAGGATGGAATGACTGCAGCGATTGCAAAACGAAGATGGAGCGTGTCTTTTTATGAAAAATAAAATTTATATCGTAGGAATGGGTCCCGGAAAAGAAGAAATGATGACCGGAGAGGCCCTTAAGGCATTGGAGGAAGCAGATGTCATTGTCGGCTATCCGGTTTATATCCATCTGCTTGGGGAACGGTTCAGGGAAAAAGAACTGCTGTCAACGCCGATGCGGCAGGAGGAAGAACGCTGCCGGATGTGCTTTGAAAAGGCTGCTGAAGGAAAGCAGGTGGCACTGATCTGCAGTGGAGATGCCGGAGTGTATGGGCTGGCTTCCTTAATGTATGAGCTGGGCAGGAGCTATGAGGATACGGAGCTTATTGTAGTTCCGGGAATTACCGCAGCCTGCAGCGGGGCAGCGGTATTGGGGGCACCACTGAACCATGATTTCTGTGTTATTAGCTTAAGCGATCTTTTAACGCCTTGGGATAAGATAGAAAAAAGGCTCCGGGCAGCAGCCATGGGAGATTTTGCCATTGCCATCTATAATCCGTCCAGTCATAAAAGGAAGGATTATCTGAAACGGACCTGTGATATTTTACTCGAAACACTGGAAGAAGACCGTGCCTGCGGTTATGTGGAGAATATCGGCAGGGAAGGAACGAAAGCGGTTGTCTGCACATTAAAGGAGCTGCGGAATATGCAGGTGAACATGTTCACAACTGTGTTTATCGGAAATGCAGGATCGGAAATCATCGATGGAAAACTGATTACGAAGCGGGGGTATCAAGTTGAAAGAAATACTAATCTTTGCAGGGACAACGGAGGGCAGAGCCTTATCTGAGGCTCTTGCAGATGCCGGGATTAGGCATACCGTGTGCGTGGCAACGGAATATGGAGAAATTGTGTTAAAGGAGCATCCGCTTGTGAAGGTTCACCGGGGCAGAATGGATCGGGAAGAGATCCGGCATTTCCTGGGAATAGGAGATTTCCTTGCTGTGGTAGATGCGACCCATCCATATGCTACGGTGGTGACGCAGAATATCAAAGCGGCGATGAAAGCTCTGCCCATTCCTTATCTACGCTTAAAAAGAGAGCGGGAGGAAGGCAAAATCGAAGGCGTCCGTTATTTTGAAGATCATGAAGCCTGTGCGGAGGCTTTGTGCCGGACCACAGGTAATATTCTCCTTACGACCGGGAGCAAGGATCTGTTCCGGTACTGCGCCCATGAGAAGTTGAAAGAACGTCTCTATGTCCGGGTGCTTCCAGGCATCGAGAGCATTCAGATCTGTATGGAGCAGGGCATTGTTGGAAAGCAGATTCTGGCGTTGCAGGGACCGTTTACCGAGCAGATGAATGAAGCCATGCTGCGGCAATATGACATTCAGTGCCTTGTGACGAAGCAAAGCGGAAGAACAGGTGGCTTTCCGGAAAAGCTAAAGGCAGCGGAACGTACCAATATCACGGTTTATGTGGTCGGAACGATGGCTGAGGAAGAGGGAGATTCCTTTGAAGAAGTGGTGACAAAGCTTGAAAATCTCAGCGGAAAGTCGATTCGTAAGGAAATCCGTTTTGAAATTACGCTGGCCGGAGTCGGTATGGGGAATCCAAAGAGCCTTACTGGGGAAGTAAAGGAAGCAATTGATCATGCGGACATTCTGCTTGGGGCAGAGCGTATGATTGCGTCATATGCCCCCCGGATTGAGAAGAAACCGTATTACATGGCAAAGCAGATTCTGCCGTATCTGAAGGAGCTTTCAAAGAAGGAGTATGATCGGAATCCGTGCCGGGTGGTGATTCTTTTTTCGGGAGATACGGGATTTTACAGTGGCTGCAAGGCCATGTACGAAGCACTGACCGCAGAAATAAAGGGAGGCGGTCTGCAGGGAACCGTTATGATCCGGCCCGGAATCTCTTCGATTTCCTATCTGGCAGCCTGCATGGGAGAGCGTTATGAGGATGCACTGCTCATCAGCATGCATGGAAAAGAGGTGCCGGATCTTGCGCAGAAGATCCGCACGAATGCGAAGGTGTTTCTGTTGATGTCCGGGGCTTTGGATCTGCAGACCTTGGGAGAACTGTTGGTCCGGGAGGGGCTTACGGATTGTGTTGTGACGGTTGGGTATCAACTGTCCTATCCGGAGCAGGAGATCCGGACACTAACGCCACAGGAGTGCCAAAGCAGCCACAAGGAGGGCTTATATACCTGCCTTATTTTCAATCCGGTTCCCGATAAGACGATCGTAACGCCTTACCGCGGGGATGCAGCATTTATCCGGGATAAGGTTCCCATGACAAAGGCAGAAATCCGGGAACTCAGCATTTGCAAGCTGCTTCTGTCCGAAGGAGCAGTGGTGTATGATGTGGGAAGCGGAACCGGTTCTGTAGCGGTGGAAATGGCTGGGCTTTCGGGCTCGATTGCGGTTTATGCCATCGAGCAGAAGGAAGAAGCCGTGTCCCTCATCGAACAGAATAGAGAGAGGTTCAGGCTTCCCAATCTTCATGTGATAAAAGGAAAGGCTCCGGAAGCCTTAGAGGCTCTTCCTGTTCCGACCCATGCATTTATCGGGGGAAGCGGCGGGCAGCTTGGAGAAATTCTGGATTGTCTTTATAAAAAGAATCCTAAGATGCGGGTGGTGTTAAATGCCATCAGTTTAGAGACCACTTCCGAGTTAAAGGAGATTCTGACACAGTTCCGGATAACGGAGGAAGAGCTTGTGCAGGTACAGGTGAACCGCATGAAACCGGTAGGCTCTTATCACCTGATGCAGGCAGAAAATCTGGTGTGGATCTGTTCGTTTCGATTTCAGGAATGAGATTCTGAATCGTTATGTATATGATTGAGCTTAATGTTTCGGGTAATTTCAGAAAAGAAGGAGAAGTGTATGAAGCTTGACCGAGTGATGATCGCAGCACCCAAAAGCGGAAGCGGCAAGACAACCATTACCTGTGCGCTGTTACAAAGCCTTAAGGAGCAGGGAATTCCGGTTGTTTCTTATAAGTGTGGGCCGGACTATATTGATCCGATGTTTCATAAGGAGGTGCTGGGTGTACCTTCTAAGAATCTTGACACCTTTTTTACCGGGGAGGAAGAGACATGCACCTTATTAAAGGCTGGCAGAACGGAAGGAGAGCTTGCGGTACTTGAAGGGGTCATGGGATTGTATGACGGACTTGGTGGTATCCGGGAAGAAGGATCGTCCTATCATCTTGCAAAGGTGACAGGGACACCGATTGTACTTGTGGTGGATGCGAAAGGAATGGGAAAGTCCGTCCTTGCGCTGATTGCCGGATTCCTGCGATATGATACGGAGAAGCTGATCCGCGGCGTGATTTTAAACCGGATGTCGGGAGCCTATTATCAGACCATCAAACCACTGATTGAAAAGGAACTTCCGGTTGCGGTTGTAGGGTATGTTCCGGATCAGAAGCATTTGGAACTGAAAAGCAGACATCTTGGGCTGGTGCTTCCGAAGGAGCAGGAGGAAGTAACACAGCAGATCCGGGATTTTGCAGCAGAATTACAGAAGACCGTTTCCATAGAGAAAATCCGGGAGATCGCGGCAGAAGCGGTGGAACTGCCTTATATGGAGTCAGTGACAAACTCAATCATTGAATCAAGTGATGAAGACAGAGCGGAAACAAGGGGAATGACAGACAATGATAGTGACTCTCCGATCATCGCGGTTGCAAGGGATGAGGCCTTCTGCTTCTATTATGAAGACAATCTGCGGCTGTTGGAAGAACAGGGGGCAAGGCTCCGTTATTTTTCGCCGCTCCATGACTCCCATCTGCCGGAGGGTTGCGATGGCATTTTACTCGGAGGAGGCTATCCGGAGCTTCATTTACAAGAGCTGGAACAGAACTTATCAATGAGAAATGAGATCCGGGCTGCCATGGAACAGAATATTCCCTGCGTGGCAGAGTGCGGTGGATTTATGTATCTGCATGAAACGGTTGAGGATCAGGAGGGACAGCAATACCGGATGGCGGGGGTGCTGCCCGGCATCTGCACAAACAAGGGAAAACTGGTAAGATTCGGGTATATCGAACTGCAGGAAGGGAAAGCTGCGTTTCTGCCGAAAGGCACGAAGATCCGCGGGCATGAGTTCCATTATTATGACAGCTCCGATAACGGAGAGGACTGCATGGCAGTGAAACCGGTGACCGGAAGGAGTTATCCCAGTGTCATCGCAACACCGGACTGGTTTCTCGGGTTTCCCCATCTGTATTATCCGTCCAATCCTAGCTTCGCGGAGCACTTTGTAGAAAAGGCACGGAACTTTCAAAACAGGAATCAAAACAGGAAGAGGTAACGTTATGGAGAATTCCTATCGTTTTTTTGAAAATAAAGATTGTAAATACTTCCCTTGTCACAAGGGCTTAACGGACTTTAACTGTCTGTTCTGTTACTGCCCGATGTATCAATTGCCGGCCTGTCCGGGGAAGCCTTCCTATATGGAGAAGAATGGAAAAACCATCAAGGTATGTACCAACTGTACCTTTCCTCATCAGCCGGAAAACTACGATAAGGTGATTGCGGTACTGAAGCATCAGCTTTGATTAAGAAACTCAGAGAATAAATGGAAGGTGACAGAAGCATGAAGAATTTATCAAGAAGGACAGCACATTTTACCGATTCCGTGATACTGTGACATAAAAATCATGAATCGAGGTTGAGAAGATGGAAAACAGGATTAAAGAAAACGGTATTGAGTATGAGCTGGTTGGAGATTACTATATTCCGGTACTGGAACTTCCGAATGAACAGGCACAGAGCAGATTGCAGTTCATTATCAGGAAGATGCAGGAAACAGAGAATGTGACGGATGAGCTGAAAGAGCATGATCAGATGGCGTGGGTAAGAGCCATGAACAGCATTTACAATCGGGCAGAAGAGATTGTGATTCATGAGGTAGTTTTGCAATAAAGCAAAATAAGTGAGACTGGATGTTACTTTGTAAGGAAGTGGCATCCTTTTTTTATTTGAGTTTTCTGCATCGGCAAAAACAACATAAAAATGAGTGTAAAATCATGGATTTATTGCCGATGATGTGGTATACTAACCATAGTAAATGTGATTTTGGGAATCATGATAATAAAAGGCTCACAGAATATGCTTTTTATCGTATAAAAGGAGGACGGCAGATGCGATATCTTTCAGTTGCTGAAGTGGCAAAAAAATGGGATGTATCTGAACGTAGTGTAAGAAATTATTGTGCCCATGGTCGTGTGTCGGGAGCATTTCTTACCGGAAAAACATGGAATATTCCGGAAAATGCCAAAAAGCCGGAGCGTTCTAACAAGAAGAAAGAAAAAACAACGACTTTGCTGGATATTTTGCAGGATGAGAAAGCAAATAAATACTCTGGAGGCATTTACCATAAGACACAGATTGATTTAACATATAATTCAAACCACATGGAAGGCAGTCGGCTGACCTACGATCAGACCCGATATATCTTTGAGACAAACACCATCGGCATAGAAAAAGAAGTGCTCAATGTAGATGATGTGATTGAAACAGCAAACCATTTTCGATGTATTGATATGATTATTGATCACGCAAAATTGGCATTGACGGAAAAATTTATCAAGGAGTTGCATTTGATTCTAAAAAATGGAACCAGTGATTCCAGAAAGGATTGGTTTGCTGTCGGTGATTACAAGAAACTGCCAAATGAAGTCGGTGGTATGGAAACTGCACTTCCGGAAGAAGTTGCAGATAGGATGAAGAAATTGCTGTCGGAGTATAATAACAAGGAAGAAAAGACCTTTGAAGATATTCTGGATTTTCATGTAAAGTTTGAACGTATCCATCCATTTCAGGATGGCAATGGTCGTATGGGGCGCTTGATTATGTTCAAGGAATGCCTGAAATATAATATTGTTCCGTTCATTATAGAGGATAATCTGAAGATGTTCTATTATCGTGGATTGAAGGAATGGAATACTGAAAAAGGGTATCTGACGGATACTTGCCTGACAGCGCAAGATAAATATAAAGCATACCTGGATTATTTTAGAATTGCATATTAAGAGAAAAGT
Organism: bacterium; assembly: GCA_963618065.1. Classification (GTDB taxonomy): domain Bacteria; phylum Bacillota; class Clostridia; order Lachnospirales; family Lachnospiraceae; genus Suilimivivens. Next base: position 31,888 of record CAVERH010000017.1, read on the forward strand.
AATGATAAGGATTATGTGAAAGCGAGGCGATGAGTGTGTTAATGAATACACAGGAGTACCTTTCTGTTATTGAAAACATCAAGCAAGAAATTAAGGATGCACAATATCGTGCAACGATTCATGCAAATTCGGATTTACTACTCCTCTATTATGATATTGGAACGGTCATTAATGAATACAAAACATGGGGAATAAATTTATTGATAATCTTTCTTATGATATTCAGGTGGCTTTTCCAGAGAGAAAAGGGTCTTCCGTCCGAAACCTGAAGTATATGGCAAAGTTTGCCGCCCGTTTTTCTGATAGAAAAATTGTGCAAGAGGTGCTTGCACAAATTACATGGTATCATAATATTGCTTTGATGGATAAGGTCAAAACTGTGGAAGAGCATATATGGTATGCAAATGTAACTGTAAAGAACGGCTGGTCTCGAAATGTCCTTGTTCATCAGATTGAAAGCAACTTGTATCAGCGGCAGGTTCTGGCAGATAAGGTCACAAATTTTGAGCATCGTCTACCATCTCCGCAAAGCGAATTAGCAGTGCAGACCATGAAAGACCCATATGTTTTTGATTTTATTCCCTTCCAGGAAGATATGCTTGAACGTGATATTGAGCAGGCACTGGTTCGGGATGTCACAAAGCTTCTTCTGGAGCTTGGAACAGGATTTGCATTTCTGGGCAATCAGTATCACCTGAATGTAGGTGGCGATGATTTTTACATTGATCATTCCGAAAACAGAATAATGTTGATTTGTTATTCTATAACCTGAATCTTCGCTGTTATGTGGTCATTGAATTGAAAACCGGTGATTTCAAGCCGGAATATGCCGGTCAGCTAAACTTTTATCTGTCAGTCGTGGACGGCATTTTGAAAAAAGAGCAGGATAATCCATCTATTGGTTTGCTTCTGTGTAAAAGTAAGAACAATAAGTCTGCCGGAATTTTGGTGGCTTTATATCAGAGTAGTATATTTTTTAAGATACAACTTCCGATAATATTGATTATGGAACTATTGGATATCCGGAAAAGAACATTAACTGTCCAAGCGGAAGTGAAGTTAGCGAAAATCCTTAGTAGTAACTCTTTCCCTTTTACTACCAACTTTACTACTAACAGGTAGTAACAACTTGCTCAATTCTGCTCTGATTTGCCACAATCTGTAATTCCCGGGCATACACTATAACCCTAGAAAACCTTGCAAAACAGGGCGTTCCGGGGCAAAACAGGGCGTTCCGGGGCAAAACGGGGCATAGTCTGGTAGTTAGAGCAATTGGGGACTACGGTAATACTACGAATGAGGGAATGCAAATGAGCCGATGTAGAAGTGCAGATTTTAACGGTAGTAGCAATCGTTAAATTGTAAAGGCTATCGTTATATAGTGTGCAATCGTTAAATGGTCTGGCAGTATCGTGTAAAATGAATATATAGTTGGATGCGGACATATAATATTAATGCAGCCGCAAGCTGTGATTTGAACTTGTATTTGACCTTGACAGGCGGCACATTTGAATGTATACTTTAAGTACAGTAAGAGATTACTGCAAATGTTTGTTGCTACTCGATATGCAACTCAAATAAGGTCGAGTTCAAATGTTTGTCGCTACTCGATATGCGACTTAGAAAAGGTCGAGTTCAAATGTTTTGAGGTTCTGTTCGAGAGGACGGAGCCTCTTTTTGATGATAGGAGAAGAAATGGAAATAGGACATTTTTATTATATTGATGATCAATACTTTAAGGATTTTCCAGATTCTTATTTGATGCAGAATAAGGAAACGGTAAATGGACAGTTACATGATAGACCATGCTTTTATGCATTCCAGGATAGTAATACGCAGCTGTTTTGGATGATACCATTTTCATCACAGACTTCTAAATTTAAAGGAATCTATAATAAGAAAATGCAAAAGTATCATAGGTGCGATACAATTGTTTTTGGAGAAGTGCTTGGTCATGAGAAGGCATTTTTGATTCAAAATATGTGCCCGATCACAGAAAAATATATGAAAAATGAGTATCTGGACTCTGTTGCAAGTATACCAGTTCGTGTTGATGGTAGATTGGAAAAGGAGTTAAAGGATAAAGCAGGAAAAGTTTTAGCATTGCAGAGAAAGGGAGCAAAGTTGATTTTTCCAGATGTCCTTAGTATAGAACAGGAATTATTAAAATAGATGTAAAATCTATGTCGGATAAAGAGAGGTGTCTTTCCTAGTGACAGGCATCTTTTTTTATTTAAAACCGTGTGGTGTATTTCGCACATTTATATTGACAAGAGAATATATGAGTGGTATTTTATGTAACATAAGAGCGAAATATATCACATAAAGGAGATGGTGATTATGAATAAGAAAGAACCGATGAGTTTGTCAGAACACTATAATTTACGATATACCCTGAATGGATTTGTGTGGCTGATATACGCCGCCATAAATCTGTTGCCAAATAACATTGTTACAAAAGTGCTGTGTATCGTTGCTTTAATTATGGCAATCATAACTTCTTGCATTGCCTTATTTGTAAAAGTGGATGCTGATGATGAGATGTCAATTCTACACATATCAAAGGCAAAGGCAATGACGCTTGATATCACAGTTTCATTGTTTTTGATTATTGGTATAGGCTCGGTAGTTCTTGGAAATATGGTAGTAAATATAGCCAAGTTATATCCGTTCGTTATCGGAGTGGTTCAACTTCTTACTGGCATTTTATTCTGGCTGGAAGAAAGGACGAGTGATTGATATGCCTATACTAAAAACAAAGCTGCATGAACTCCGCAAGGAAAATAATATGCAACAGGCGGAACTTGCAAAGTTGGTGGGGGTCCGCCGGGAGACAATTGGAAATTTGGAAAATGGGAAATATAATCCGTCATTGAAACTTGCTATGGATATAGCGAAAGTGTTTGAACGTACTGTAGAGGATATCTTCTTTTTCGAAGAAGGAGAGGAATAAGTCCGTTTTTGGTACAATACCTAGAATATACTAAGCGGAATTCGCATTCACAAAATAGCTGTTAGCATATGCCTCATCATCAGGTCTTTCAATGTCACCATCACGAAGTGGATTCTTGATTGCTGTAAGAGCCGGTACTGACTTGCCATTACCTTTAAGCTTTGACTGACCTTCCTCGTATGCAGCCTGAAGGGCAGCTTTAATCTTATTGATGGTAACGGTGTCATCCTTTGGAATGATAAGTGAAACTGAATACTTAGGCTTGCCACCATCGACTGCCTTTGGTTCCCATGCATTGAGGTATGAGAATCTTGCGTCTGGTCCTGTGATTACCTTTGTAGGTACTGTTAATCTTCCGTATCTGTTATTGTTGTTTACTAAATTTGGCATAGTATTATCCTCCTAAATTTCTTTGAAATCATCAATTGCCGTGTTAAGTGTCTGTCGCTTGTCCGATTCAGGCACAAGTGTTGGTTTCCCCTGTGGCTTTTCAATCAAGCCTCCAAGGAGTTCATTGAACTTCGTTTTACCGAGAAGAGAAGTCATTGCTGTGATACCGAGAAGTTTCTTCTCATAAGGGTCGTATCCGGCATGTTGAACTTGAAGATGCGGAGAAGGAACTTCACAAGATCCAGAGTAAGCCACACGATAGAAGGGGATAAGGTTACTGTGTAGAAGATGAGTTCTTACAGAAAGAAGCCGTAAATGTTATCGAATAGGCACAGGAACTGTGGTATACTGTGCCTATATAAAAAAGAATGTGTTTTATAAATCAGAATTTGATCCAAAGTTTTTTGAAATCGGGCGAAAGAATTGGATGTGGTGATAGTGTAACACTTCTTTGTGATCCAAACTTAATTGAGCGGGTACTATTTGCATTCGGCCTGTTGGAAGCTTTAAGAAGAGTAGAACTGCCATTCATTTTCAAGGGTGGAACCTCTCTTCTTGTAATTCTTGATAAGCCAATGAGATTATCTACAGATATAGATATCATCGTAGGGCCTGGAATAGATGTGGATGTTTACCTTGAAAAAGCATCCAAGATATTTCCTTTTAAGGCATATGAAGAACAAATCCGTAAAGGCAGGAACAATATAGAAAAGAGACATTTTAAATTCGAGTTTGAATCTCCGAGAACTAATGTGCCTGTGGAAATTATTCTGGATATTCTGTTTGAATCAAGCAAATATGCAAACACAATTGATAAAAATATTGATCGTGGGCTGTTACTTACAGAACCTGAATATTTACAGGTGAAAGTGCCGGATTTGGGCTAACAATCCAGATGGCTATTTGTTTGCGCACCATGGGCGCGCTCTAACGGGTGAAAGTCCCGAACACGCCTAGGCAACGAGGAAGTGTATAGCTGAACAGCAAGGGTGTCCATCGTGCCTTTGGTACAGACTTGAAATTTACCAAAGTTTTTACCAAAATTGATGACAAAAATATGCAAAGATATGCCAGAATAAGTGAAAAATGAAGAAAGGTAAAAAGGCTTGGAAAGCCCGAAAATACTGGAAATATGAGAAAAATCAAGATTTTATTTATTTGCCACGGCAATAAGGAATAAAAGAATGAAATAGCCTATACGGGGGAAAATAGATAAGGACAGGTGATCCTCAAAAGAACACTTGTTCTTATTTTCTGCCTTATGATATAATGGAATGAGCTGCAGAGAAAACCAGGGAGGTTAAAATGGAAGACAAAATTTATATTGCAATTGACTTGAAATCCTTTTATGCCTCCGTGGAATGTAAAGAGAGGGGGCTGGATCCGCTTACAACGAATCTTGTGGTTGCGGATCCCGGGAGAACGGAGAAGACGATCTGTCTTGCCGTATCGCCTTCACTGAAACGTTATGGCATCCCGGGAAGAGCGCGTTTATTTGAAGTAGTTCAGCGGATCCGTGAGGTAAACCGGGAACGGAAAAGGCATGCGCCCGGCGGGAGCTTTCATGGGGCATCTTCGAATGCCGCAGAGCTTGCGGCGGATCCGGGACTTGAGGTGTCTTATATTACGGCAGTTCCCAGAATGTCATATTATATGAAATACAGCACGCAGATTTATGATATTTATCTGAAATATGTGGCACCGGAGGATATGCACGTCTATTCCGTGGATGAGGTATTTATGGATGTAACTGCATACTTAAAGACCTATCAGATGAGTGCCCATGACCTGGCGCTGCGGATGATTCAGGATGTGATGAAGGAGACCGGGATTGTTGCAACGGCAGGAATTGGGACGAACCTGTACCTGTGCAAGGTCGCAATGGATATTGTGGCAAAGAAGATCCCGGCAGATAAGGACGGTGTCCGGATTGCACAGCTTGATGAGCGTTCTTATAGGGAACAGCTCTGGAATCATGTGCCGCTTACGGATTTCTGGCGGGTTGGTCCCGGATATGCAAGGAAGCTTAATGAGAATGGTTTGTATACGATGGGCGATGTGGCGCGGTGTTCGGTTGGAAAGCCGAATGAATATTATAAGGAAGATTTGCTGTACCGGTTATTTGGAATCAATGCAGAGCTGTTAATTGATCATGCGTGGGGATGGGAGCCGACCACCATTGCGCAGATTAAGGCATATAAGCCGGAGAAAAACAGCGTGGGCTCCGGGCAGGTTCTGCAATGTGCCTACACCGCAGAAAAGGCGAAGCTTATCGTGAAGGAAATGACCGATTTGTTAGTACTGGATCTGGTGGATAAGGGGCTTGTGACCGACCAGATGGTGCTTACCATCGGTTATGACATTGATAATCTGATCGATCCGGCCATCCGGGAAAAATTCCACGGAGAGGTCACAACCGACCGTTATGGAAGAAAGGTGCCGAAGCATGCGCACGGAACAGCAAATCTGCCGGAATATACGTCTTCGACCAGAGTGATTATGAAAGCGGTGGAAGATCTGTACGACCGGATTATCAACCCGGATCTGCTGGTACGCAGAATCTATGTTGTGGCATCGCGGGTGATTCCGGAAGAGGAAGCGAAACAAAAGGAAGTCTTCGAGCAGATGGATCTTTTTACCGATTATGAGGCACTTAAGAAGGAAAAGGAGCAGGAACAGACCGAGCTTCAAAAGGAGAAGCGGATCCAGCATGCGATTCTGGATCTGCAGAAGAAATTCGGCAAGAATGCCGTCCTGAAGGGAATGAATCTCGAAGAGGGAGCCATGACCAGAGAGCGGAACAGGCAGATCGGAGGTCATAAGGCATGAGTGAATATTATGAGGATAAACACCGATATGACGATCTCCTTGATCTGCCGCATCATCAGTCAACCGAACGCAAGCATATGTCGCTCCATGACCGGGCTGCACAGTTTTCACCGTTTGCAGCGCTTACCGGTTATGATGCGGCAATTGAAGAAACGCAGAGACTTACGGATGAGGAGATTACCTTGGATGAGACTGCGGTTGCAAAGATTAATGAGCAGCTTTCGGAAATTGCCCGGCATTTGTCCGAGAAATGGCAGGTAACCCTTACTTATTTTCAGCCCGATGCAAGAAAGAGCGGAGGCACTTATCTTACCGATACCGGTACGGTGAAGAAGATCGATGAAGTGGAGCATGTTGTCCGGATGGACAGCGGAATTGGAATTCCCATGAACCGGATTGTTTCCATATGTTATGATAAAAAATAACGTAACTATTCTGAACCCAATGTCATTTAGTTACAAAATAACAGGATAAAAATAATTCTGCAGTCCGGATCGGATTCGCTATAGATTTCACCTATAACCGGCGATAAGTGATGTGAATTATACAGAGAGAAGTTGTTATGCTACATTAGGATAAAATATAAAGCAAGCGATCGCATATGTTAAGAAGCGCGTGAGGAGGCAGAACCCATGGAAAGAGGACTGAACACACGATGTCTCCATCTGGAGGAGACCGAAGGAAAATTAGAACACTACGGGGCAATCAGCTACCCCATTTATCAGACAGCAACCTATGAGCATCCGCAGGTAGGACAGAGCACCGGATTTGATTACAGCAGATTACAGAACCCAACAAGGGAGCATCTGGAAAAGGTGGTAGCAAGTCTTGAGGGTGGAACGGATGCCTTTGCACTTTCTACCGGAATGGCAGCGATTACCTTACTGATGGAACTGTTCAAGCCGGGAGATCATCTGATTGTCGAAGCCGATTTATACGGGGGCAGCATCCGGTTATTTGACCATGTGAACAAAAAGAACAACTATGAATTTACTTACCTGAATTGTGCAGAAGATGATATTGAAGGAGCCGTTCAGAAAAATACCAGGGCAATTTATATTGAGACACCGACCAACCCGATGATGAATGTTTCAGATATTGCAGCCATCGCAGAGATTGCGAAACGGCACGGTCTGCTGCTCATTGTGGATAATACCTTTTTATCCCCTTACTTCCAGAATCCGTTAAAGCTGGGAGCAGATGTGGTAGTACATAGCGGAACCAAGTTCCTTGGTGGACACAATGATACGCTGGCAGGTTTTCTGGTAACCAATAACGAAGAGGTGAGGGACAAGCTGCGGTTTTTAATCAAAACAACAGGTGCAGGTCTTGCTCCCTTTGACTGCTGGCTGCTTCAGCGTGGTATGAAAACACTGGGAATCCGTATGGAACGGTCACAGGCAAATGCCATCAAAATCGCAGAATGGTTAAAGACACAGAGCATTGTTCAAAAGGTTTATTATCCGGGACTGCCGGAGCATCCGGGCTATGAAGTTATGAAGAAACAGGCAAGAGGCTTTGGCTCCATGATTACGTTCCGGGTAGATTCGAAGGAACATGCTTTAGAGATTCTGAAGCAGGTACGGATGATTAAATTTGCGGAGAGCCTTGGCGGGGTAGAAACCTTAATTACCTATCCGACCACGCAGACACACGCCGATGTGCCGGAAGAGGTACGCTTAAAGAACGGAATTACACCTTGTACCCTCCGGTTGTCTACCGGAATTGAGGATATCGAGGATCTTCTCGGGGAACTGTCTGAGGTGTTTGCGTCTTTACAATAGTATGGGAGATCGTTATTACGAGTCGGATGAATAACAGCATTTACGGAAAGGATCAGCTATATGCCGGAGAGAAATTTGAATTTTGATGAGATCGTTAATCGGAAAGGAACCGATTGCTTAAAATATGACTTCGCGGTAAGGAGAGGAATGCCGGAGGATGTGCTGCCGCTGTGGGTAGCCGATATGGATTTTAAGACCACCTCTTATGTGGAGGATGCCGTGATGGAACGGACGAAACATGCTATTTTCGGTTACACGGAGTCCAAGGAGGAATATTTTCAGGCAGTGGCCGGATGGATGAGAAGACACCACAATTGGGAGATCCGTCCCGAATGGCTGATTAAAACGCCGGGAGTGGTCTTTGCACTTGCCATGGCGGTAAAGGCTTTTACGGAAAAAGGAGACAGCGTCCTGATCCAGCAGCCGGTATATTATCCGTTTTCCGAGGTGATCCGGGATAACGGAAGAGTCGTTGTGAGCAACGATCTGTACTTAGGAGAGGACAACCGGTATCATATCGATCTTGCAGATTTTGAAAAGAAAATCGTAGAACACCATGTGAAGCTGTTCCTTCTGTGCAGTCCGCATAACCCGACAGGCCGGGTATTTACGAAAGAAGAACTGACCGCAATGGGAGATCTGTGCGTGAAGCATGGGGTGAAGGTAATCAGTGATGAAATCCATAATGATTTTGTATTCCGGGGAGAGCACACGGTGTTTGCTACTGTGAAGAAGGAATATGAGGAGATTTCCGTAAGCTGTACCTCACCCAGTAAGACGTTCAATCTGGCGAGCATGCTGATTTCCAATATTTTTATTCCGAACAGGGAGCTCCGAAAGCGCTTCCAGCATGAAATGGATGCAGCAGGAATCAGCCAGTTAAGCGCACTGGGACTGGTGGCAGCCAAAGCGGCCTATGAGCAGGGCGATGAGTGGTATGAACAGATGATGTCTTACGTCAGAGAGAATATCCGCTATGTGAAAGAATATGTGAACGAAAAGCTTCCGGGAGTAACGGTGATTGACGGAGAGGGCACGTATTTAATGTGGCTGGATTTCCGGGGAACAGGACTTGATCCGGAGGAGCTGGACCGCAGGATCATTTATGAGGCGAAGCTGTGGCTTGACAGCGGGAAGATCTTTGGCCATACCGGAGCAGGCTTCCAGCGGATCAACGTGGCAGCACCCAGAGAGATCATTACGGAGTGCCTGGAACGGATCCGGAAGGTTTTTTAGGGAGCGTTACCTAAAATATAAAAATGTGGTAACTATTCAGAACTTCATTCGCAAAACCGCTGTTTCACAGCTTAAGTTTTGCTCATGTAGTTACTTCGCCATATCCGATATTTTAAAGCCGTTGCAGAAGAAAAGATCGACAAGTGGTTCGATGCAGCAGGGAAGACTCCGGTGATCCGGGGACGCATCGCACATATGATGAATGCATATGAACTAAGCCTTCATGGAGTTGGAATCTCCATTTATCCGAAATCCATTTCGGCACTGGTTCGTGAACAGGATGTCTGTGTGCGGAGAGTGGATCATCCGGACGCTTATGCTTCATATGCACTCATTTGGAAGAAAAATCATATACTTTCGCATGTGGCGGAAACGTTTATTTCTTTTATTCAATCACCTGGGCAATATGCTTCTTAATAGCTTCAAAGCTTTCCTGACTGATGACGTGTTCCATCTGGCAGGCATCCTCGGCAGCAACGGCAGAATCCACGCCAAGAGCAGTCAGCCACTTCGTGAGACACTGATGACGGTCGTAGATCATCTCAGCAATCTGACGGCCGGATGGAGTCAGGGTGATGAAGCCTTCTTTGGACATTTCAATATGGTTACGTTCCCGCAGGTTCTTCATGGCAACACTGATACTGGATTTTTTGTAACCCAACTCCTCAACAATATCGATGGATCGTACCACGGGTTTCTGCTTGCTTAAAATTAATATCGTTTCCAGATAATCTTCTGATGATTGGTTATTATGCATGTGTTCCTCCCATTTATTTCCCATTTACGTAATTTAATACCTGTTTACCAGTATACACCAACTTTTCATTTCTTGCACCCATGAATTGAAAAGAAAGTTGATAAATTTTCCTATTTAGTTATTGACAACTAATAAACGTTAGCATATACTAACCATGAAATAAATGAAAATGACTCTCAATTACAAATGAGGAGAAACCGAATCTAAGGAGAAAGAAGGTAATGAGTATGCCACTATCTATGGTAAAAGAAGGCGAAATCAATACAATCTGTAAGGTCGGCGGCAAAGAAGAAACCAGAAAATTTCTTGAGAATCTTGGTTTTGTATCCGGCGGAGAGGTAACAGTAGTATCCCAGATTGACGGTAACATTATTGTCAATGTCAAAGGTTCCCGTGTTGCAATCGGAAGGGATATGGCGAATAAGGTTATGGTGATGTGAGTGCCCATTCGATCGTCATGAGAGGGATTGAATCACATCATAATATTATAAAATGTTGTAGAAAGAAGGAAAAAGATGAAAACATTAAAAGAAGTTGCCTGTGGGCAGACAGTCAAAGTGGCAAAATTAAATGGTGAAGGTCCTGTAAAAAGAAGAATTATGGACATGGGAATTACAAAGGGCGTAGAAGTATTCGTACGTAAAGTAGCACCCCTGGGAGATCCGATCGAAGTAACGGTCCGCGGTTATGAATTATCTCTGCGTAAAGCCGATGCTGAAATGATCGAAGTAGAATAATACAAATAATATAGAGCAAACAGAAAGGAAGTAAAATTATGAAAATTGCATTAGCAGGTAATCCGAACTGTGGAAAAACCACGTTATTTAATGCATTGACAGGCTCTAACCAGTTCGTGGGAAACTGGCCGGGAGTTACCGTAGAGAAAAAGGAAGGAAAGCTGAAAGGTCATAAGGATGTTATCATCATGGATCTTCCCGGTATCTATTCCCTTTCTCCTTACACATTAGAGGAAGTAGTTGCCAGAAATTATCTGATTGCAGAGCGTCCGGACGCTATCTTAAATATCGTGGATGGCACCAATATCGAGCGTAATCTGTATTTGTCTACACAGTTAATGGAACTGGGTATTCCGGTTGTCATGGCTGTAAACATGATCGACCTCGTAAACAAGAACGGCGATAAGATCAATCTCGATAAGTTAAAAGAAAAGATGGGCTGTGCGGCCGTTGTTGAAATCTCTGCATTAAAGGGTACCGGTATCCAGAAGGCAGCAGAAGCAGCCGTTGTTGCAGCAAATATTGGAACCGCTACGAAGGTACATAAGTTCAATACCAAAGTTGAAAATGTACTGGAATCCATCGAAGATAAGCTTGGCAGTGATGTTCCGGAGGAACAGAAGAGATTCTTCGCAATTAAGCTGTTAGAGCGTGATGATAAGATCGCACAGCAGATGAAGAAGGTTCCGGATGTATCCGCAGAAATCGCTTCCATCGAAAAGGAAATGGATGATGATACTGAAAGTATTATCACCAACGAAAGATATATTTACATTTCTTCTGTTATTAAAGAATGCTATGTAAAGAAGAGCAAAAAGCAGTTAACCGTATCTGACAAGATTGACCGTGTGGTTACCAACCGTATCGCTGCATTACCGATCTTTGCAGTAGTTATGTTCTTAGTATATTATGTATCTGTAACAACTGTTGGTGCGTTCTTAACAGACTGGACCAATGACACCCTGTTTGGTGAATGGATTGTTCCGGGTGCACAGAGCCTGTTTGAAAGCATTGGCTGTGCAGACTGGTTAACCGGACTTATCGTAGACGGTATTATCTCCGGTGTTGGTGCCGTACTTGGATTCGTACCTCAGATGCTGGTACTGTTCCTGTTCCTGGCATTCTTAGAGTCCTGCGGATATATGGCCCGTGTCGCATTCATTATGGACCGTATTTTCCGTAAGTTTGGTCTTTCCGGAAAGAGCTTCATCCCGATGCTGATCGGCTCCGGCTGTGGTGTTCCGGGTGTTATGGCTTCCCGTACCATTGAAAACGACAGAGACCGTAAGATGACCATTATGACCACCACATTCGTTCCCTGTGGAGCAAAGCTTCCGATCATTGCATTGATCGCAGGTGCATTCTTCGATAATGCAGGATGGGTTTCATGGAGTGCATACTTCGTAGGTGTTGCAGCAATTATCTGTTCCGGTATTGTTTTAAAGAAAACAAAGATGTTCGCAGGCGATCCTGCACCGTTCGTTATGGAGCTTCCCGCATATCATTGGCCTACCGTTGGTAACGTATTAAGAAGTGTATGGGAAAGAGGCTGGTCCTTCATCAAGAAGGCAGGTACCATTATCCTTCTTTCTACCATTGTTCTCTGGTTCTTAATGAGCTTTGGATGGACAGACGGCGGCTTTGGAATGTTAGAGGCTGAACAGTTAAATGAAAGTATCCTGGCTAAGATTGGTAGTGCCATTGCATGGATCTTTATTCCTCTTGGATGGACACAGGCCGGCGAAGGCTGGAAGATGGCAGTTGCCGCAGTCAGTGGTCTGATTGCAAAGGAAAACGTTGTAGCAACCTTCGGTCTGCTCTTTGGTTTCTCAGAAGTTGCAGAAGATGGTGCAGAAATCTGGGGAAGCTTAGCACAGGTTATGACTCCGATCGCAGCATACGGATTCTTAGTATTCAACCTTCTGTGTGCTCCTTGTTTCGCAGCTATGGGTGCAATCAAGCGTGAAATGAACAATGCAAAGTGGTTCTGGTTTGCAATTCTGTATCAGTGCGGTTTAGCATATGTGGTTTCCCTGTGCATCTACCAGATTGGTACCTTATTTACAACAGGCACATTTGGATTAGGAACCGTTGTTGCCTTCTTACTTGTAGCAGGATTTATTTATCTGCTGGTTCGTCCTTACAAGGAGAGCACAACCTTAAAGACTTCTGATAAAGAGCTTGCAAAACTGAAATAAGTAACAGATAATAAAGAAAAGTAGTAGAAAAGGAGGATGACTATGGGAACAGCAATCGTACTTCTTGTGTTGTGTGCCATTGTTGGTGCAGTCATCTACAAGATGGTTAAGGATAAACGAAGTGGGAAATCCTCATGTGGTGGCAACTGTGCCGGATGCGGCATGGCCTGTCATCAGTCAAAAGAGATGAAATAGTACGAAGAGGAGGCTGCCTTATGGCGGCCTCTTTTTATCTGTGCTCTTTGCAGATGAGATGGATTGCATGGTTTACAATTTGGAGAATCTGGGTTATAATACAGTAGCGTAGGTAATTTACGTAATCTATACGAATTATTGTCTGAAATATCAGACAATCAGGAGGAATAAACAATGGCATTGCTTAAAACCTGGCGGGATATGGCTTATTCAGCTACCGCAAATAAGGGAGATCTGCAGAGACTCTGGGCAGATTATTTTCAGAAAGAAAAGGACATTTATGCACAGCTCTTAAAGAACCCGGATGAAGTAGTGAAGGGAACTGTGAAAGAACTGGCTGAGAAGTACGGTGTGGACATTATGACCATGACCGGATTTTTAGATGGAATCAATGACAGCTTAAAGGAACAGAACCCCATTGAAGAGATGGAAGAGGACACGGAAGTAAACCTTGGCTTTGACAAGGAATTACTTTACAGGAATATGGTAGCTGCACAGGCAGACTGGTTATATGAGCTCCCGGAATGGGAAGACATTTTTGATGAAGATACCCGTAAGGAGCTTTACCGCATCCAGAAGCTTTCTACAACCGTTGTAAAGCCGGAGAAGATCTATCCCAACGATCCCTGTCCGTGTGGAAGTGGTAAGAAGTATAAAAAATGCTGCGGAAAGAAAGCATAAAAGAAAACATAAAATAAAGCATAAGAAAACTTCAAAAGGTACTTTACAAATCCGTTGATTCGGAATAAGATAAAGCATATCAGAAGTGAATGAAGAATAAAACGTTGAAGAGACGAGTACATTGTGGAAGGTAACAGAGAGAGACATCGGTTAGCCGTGCTGGAAATGTCTTTGCGGGAAGCAATGGAAAACTACCTCGGAGTGACCCCAATCCGGTCCGTATCATCTACGTTACAGATGTTGAGTGGCTTTCGTAAGTCGTTATGGCGCAGAGAGCAAGCAGGGTGGAACCGCGTATGATACGTCCCATGCATTATCAGAATGCATGGGATTTTTTATGTTGCCATGCATATGAGAAAATGATCCAGTGGATCATTTTTGAGTAGAGCACTTAGTGAAAGCAAGCTGAAAAGTGCAGCAAGTATATGTAGAATACTTAGTGAAAATAAAGGAGGATGACTTATATGAAAGAAAGAATTGAAAAGGTAAAAGAATTCTTAGCAGACAGCACCACCATATCAAACCGTGAACTGGTTCTTGCCATTACGGTAGGTGTTTTGGGAGGTATGGTATTTGGTTTACTGACTTCCCCGAGAAAGTTTGTCACGATCGGAAGCCATAACGGAAACAACAGCCCATGTGATAACGGCTTTGACTGGGAAGACTTCGAAGATGATGAGGATGAAGAGTAATTCCATAGAGGAAGCAATTCTGCATGGCTCTGAATAGTTACAAATAAATTCAAGAATATTGGACAACAAAACATAAACAACCAGAAAGGATACGAAAATGAAAATCACATTAAAGGATGGTTCCGTAAAGGAATATGACAAAGCAATGAGCGTATATGAGATCGCTCAGGATTTAAGCGAGGGACTTGCCAGAGTGGCATGTGCCGGAGAAGTGGATGGAGAGGTTGTCGATTTGAGAACCGTTCTTGACAGGGACTGCAATCTGAGCATTCTGACGGCATCGGATCCGGAAGGCTTACGTGTCATCCGTCATACCTGCTCCCATGTTATGGCAGAGGCAGTTAAGAGAGTATTTCCGCAGGCAAAGCTTGCCATCGGACCAGCCATTGATACCGGATATTATTACGATTTTGAACATGAGCCGTTCACAAGAGAGGATCTTGACAAGATCGAAGCAGAAATGAAGAAGATTATCAAGGAAGGTCACGAATTAAAGAGATTTACCCTTCCGAGAAATGAAGCAATCCAGTTTATGAAGGATAAGGAAGAGCCTTACAAGGTAGAACTGATTGAGGATCTGCCGGAGGATGCAGAGATTTCCTTCTACGATCAGGGAGATTTCGTGGATCTGTGTGCCGGACCACACTTAATAAGTACGAAGGGTATCAAGGCATTCAAGCTCACTTCCTCTTCCATGGCATACTGGAGAGGCAATGCTGAGAAAGCCCGTCTCCAGAGGATTTATGGTACAGCCTTTAATAAGAAGGAAGAACTGAATGCTTATCTGGAACAGTTAGAGGATGCAAAGAAGCGTGACCACAACAAGCTTGGCCGTGAGATGGAACTGTTTACTACGGTAGATGTAATCGGACAGGGACTTCCGCTTTTCCCTCCGAAGGGAACCAGGATGATTATGAAGCTCCAGCGGTGGATTGAAGATCTGGAGGATAAGGAATGGGGCTATGTCAGAACCAGAACTCCGTTAATGGCAAAGAGCGACCTCTATAAGATTTCCGGACACTGGGATCATTACAAGGATGGCATGTTCGTTTTAGGAGATGAAGAAAAGGACGATGAAGTGTTTGCGCTTCGTCCGATGACCTGCCCGTTCCAGTATTATGTATATAAGAATACCCAGAAGTCCTACCGTGATCTGCCCTACCGTATGAGTGAAACTTCTACTTTATTCCGTGCAGAGGATTCCGGTGAGATGCATGGACTGACAAGAGTCCGTCAGTTTACCATTACAGAGGCGCACAATGTCATTCGGCCGGATCAGGCAGAGGAGGAAATCAGAAACTGTCTCCATCTGACGCTTTATATTTTAAAAACACTTGGATTACAGGATGATGTTACGTTCCGTCTTTCCAAGTGGGATCCGAATAATAAGAAGAAATATCTTGGGGATGATGAATATTGGGAAAAGACCCAGGATGCATTAAGACAGGTATTGATTGAGGAGAACCTTCCGTTTGTGGAAGCAGAAGGAGAAGCTGCATTCTATGGACCGAAGATTGATACACAGGCTAAGAATGTATATGGCAAGGAAGATACCATGTGTACAGTACAGCTTGATTGCGCGATCGCCGAAAATTTTGATATGTACTATATTGATCAGAACGGTGAAAAGGTACGTCCGTATATCATTCACAGAACCTCTCTTGGCTGTTATGAGAGAACACTTGCTTGGCTGATTGAGCATTATGCGGGCAAATTCCCGACCTGGCTTTGTCCGGAACAGGTACGTGTCCTTCCGATTTCTGAAAAGTATGAAGCTTATGCAGAAAAGGTGCGTAAGGCATTGGCAGAGGCCGGTGTGGATGTAACAGCAGATAACCGTTCCGAGAAGATCGGCTTTAAGATCCGTGAAGCAAGAATGGACAGACTTCCGTATATGCTGATTGTCGGACAGCAGGAAGAGGCAGACGGAACCGTATCCGTAAGAAGCCGTTTCGCAGGGGACGAAGGCGTGAAACCGTTACAGGAATTTATCGACCAGATCAGTGAAGAAATCCGTACCAAGGAAATCCGTAAGGAAGAGGTAACGGAGTAACAATAATATTATTATTTGAATAAAAATTCAGTATTCGCACATACTATTGCCGTACAGCGTAAAGGAGGTAATAGTATGGCAGAATTAAAATGTGCAGTACAGAACTGTTCTTACAACGCAAATGAACGTTGTTCCAAGGGGGACATCATGGTAGGCGGCAAGCATGCATCCTGTTCGGCAGATACCTGTTGCGAAAGCTTTACCGAAAAGAAGGGTGACAGCTTTAAAAGTGCAGTAGAACATCCGAGCGAGTATATCAGTATTGATTGCGAAGCGGCAAAATGCATGTATAATGAAAATTATAAGTGTACAGCATCCCGCGTTGATATTCGCGGCTGTGGAGCATGTGATTGCAAGGAAACGGCATGTGCAACATTTGACGGAAAGTAAGAAAAACTCCGAGGGCGGTGTTAAGCCGCCCGGAGTTTCTGTTGTCATGTATATGATTGAACATAACAATAACAGAACGTTTCGCTGAAAGAAAGCTGTCAGGGAAAGATTTGAGGAAACCAAAGAATGCATTTTAGAAAGAAAGCAGCGTTGATAGGAAGTATCATAATGCTTGCCTGTTGTTTTACCGGTTGTGAAAAGGAAGTAATTACGGTTGCGGGGATTCAGAATCCCGAGGTTCGTGAAGATCAGTACATAGTAGTAGAGAACTTTGAATTAAAGCAGATTGAGGATAATGGAAGGGACTCAATTGCCTATTGTGCAATCCTGATTCCGGTCGGATACGTGGAATCCTCCACCGTTCCCGGAATGTACGTGCATTCCTTAAGTCCACTGGACTCTTCGAATATTTATTATACGGTGCTTGAAGGAACCGGAGACGGCGCCGTACCGGATAATCTGACGGCAGCCTCCTTTGAAAAGGAATTAGAGGATGCTTATGCGAAGCAGGGCGAGAACGTAGACATTACGATTGAGGAGTTCACGCGTAACGATATGGAAGGTGTTCCGGGATATAAGATCCGCAGCAGCTTTGAGGTGGACAATAAGAAGGTCCAGCAGCTTGCCTACATTATTCAGGCGAGGGATACCCACATTATTACCTATAACCAGCTTTCAGACGATGAGCTTTTAGCAGACTTTGAAGTATCCGAAGGGGAAATCCGTCTGGTGAAAGAGTAGTAAATGAAATTTTTATAAAATATAAAAAGGTTGAAAATGGTTTATAAAAAATACATAAAAATTCGAAAATAGTATTGACATCCGGCAAGTGGGGTGTTAATCTGTATAAGCATGTGAAAACAAAGCAGAGTATCCACTCTCACCCTGCGGTAATTGTGCTGGCAGGTGTTTATATTTTCCATATGCCCTTTTAAGAAAACGGGCGCAGAGGAAAGATGTAAGTATTGTGGATAGCTATGCTGTCCACTTTTTTTATTCTTTATTAGGGAGGGTAAAGTTATTAGCGAATTATTTATTAACGACCAGATTAGAGACAAAGAAGTACGTGTGATCGGTGAAAACGGAGAACAGCTTGGAATCATGTCTTCCAAGGAAGCGTTACAGCTTGCAGAGGAAGCAGGGGTCGATCTTGTAAAGATTGCGCCGACAGCAAAACCACCGGTGTGTAAGATTGTGGATTACGGAAAGTATCGTTATGAACTGGCTCGCAAGGAAAAGGAAGCCAGAAAGAAGCAGAAGGTAATCGAGATTAAGGAAATACGTTTATCACCCAATATCGATACGAATGATTTAAATACGAAGATTAATGCTGCAAAGAAGTTTTTGACCAAGGGAGACCGTGTGAAGGTGACTTTACGTTTCCGTGGACGTGAAATGGCTCATATGGCAAGCAGCAAGCATATCTTAGATGATTTTGCAGAAGCTCTTTCGGACGTGTGTGTCGTAGAAAAGGCACCGAAGGTAGAAGGAAGAAGCATGACCATGTTTTTAACTGAGAAACGTTAGTTTCAGTTAAAATAGATAATTATTGTATACAGGAGGAAATCAGTTATGCCCAAAATGAAAACCAGCAAATCTGCTGCAAAGCGTTTTAAAGTTACAGGAACAGGCAAGTTAAAGAGAAGTAAAGCCTACAAGCAACATATCTTAACCAAGAAGACTACTAAGAGAAAGAGAGCTCTTAGACAGCCGGCTATTACAGATGCAACAAATGTTAAGAATATGAAGAAGATTTTACCTTATCTGTAATAAAACACTATAGTCGTTAGGAGGATATGAACAATGGCAAGAATTAAAGGTGGCGTAAATGCCAAGAAAAAACATAACAGAGTATTAAAGCTTGCAAAAGGCTACAGAGGAGCCAGAAGTAAACAGTATAGAGTAGCAAAACAGTCTGTAATGAGAGCATTAACTTCCTCTTATGCAGGACGTAAAGAGAAGAAGCGTCAGTTCAGACAGCTCTGGATTGCACGTATCAATGCTGCTGCAAGACTGAATGGCTTGTCCTACAGCAAATTCATGTATGGCTTAAAGCTTGCAGAAGTTGATATCAACAGAAAGATGCTTGCTGAAATGGCTGTAAATGATGCAGAAGGCTTCAAGTCTTTAGCAGAACTTGCAAAGAGCAAGCTTGCATAATAAAGATGATACCCCCGCAGCCTATGACTGCGGGGGTTCTTGTGTAGAGCACTAAGTGAAAGCAAGCCGAAGGATAGCTTTCACTTAGTACGAACCAGTCCGGAACACTTAATGAATGCGAGTCTTAGACGAAGCATGAATTTAGTTGCCATGCATATGAGAAAATGATCCAGTGGATCATTTTTGAGTTGCCATGCATATGAGAAAAAGATCCGGTGGATTTTTTTGAGTTGCCATGCATATGAGAAAAAGATCCGGTGGATCTTTTTTGAGTGAGAGGGACAAGGAGAAAGGAGTTTGGGGATGCGTATACTTGAAAATCTGGAACCGCAGAATGTATTTTACTATTTTGAGGAAATCTGTAAGATCCCCCATGGATCGGGTCATACCAGACAGATCAGTGATTATCTGAAAGCATTTGCCGATGAGCATGGTCTGTATTGCCGGCAGGATGAATTAAATAATATTGTCATCATCAAGGAAGCATCGAAGGGGTACGAAGATCATGCACCGGTTCTTTTACAGGGACACATGGACATGGTGGCTGTGAAGGATACGGATTGTACCTTAGATATGACGAAGGATGGTTTACAGCTTGAAATTCGGGGAGACCATTTGTCTGCGAAAGGAACAAGCCTTGGAGGAGATGACGGGATTGCGGTTGCATTCGGTCTGGCACTTCTTGCAGGGGAAGAATACCGTCATCCGAGAATCGAGCTAATTCTTACTGTAGATGAGGAAGTCGGTATGGAAGGCGCGGCAGGACTTACGATAGATGATCTGACTGCAAAACGGATGATTAACCTCGATCAGGAAGAGGAAAAGATGTTTATCGTGGGATGCGCAGGCGGAGCACGGATTGACATCCGGAAAAAGACAGAAACCGAACAGGTAAAAGGGATATTATGTAAACTTAAAATCTCCGGACTTCAGGGGGGACACTCCGGACAGGAGATCAACAAGGAGCGTGGCAATGCCATCTGCCTGATGGGAAGACTGCTCGCTGCCTTACAGGAGAAGACGCCTGTTTATTTAAAAGAGGTAAGTGGTGGAATCGCAGATAATGCGATCCCGAATGAGGCTTGTGCAGAAATCGTCGTGACCGGATGGACGGAAGACATCGCTGCCTTTATGGAGGAGAAGTTCTGTGGTTTAAAGGCAGAATTTGCCGGAAAAGAAGACGGGCTTCGCTGTGAGATGCAAATCGGATCAGAAAATGCAGCTATACATGCCCAAACGGGTACAGAAGCGGAGAAAATGAATGGGGAAACATGGATTGTCTGCAACCGGAAAGCTTCCGAACAGTGGATTCACCTGCTGAATGTGATTCCGCATGGCGTTATTGCAAACAGTGTGAAGATGAAGGGACTTGTAGAGACATCCTTAAATCCCGGAATTCTGAATGTAAGTGCAGCAGAGGGCATGGTCAGCACATCTGTCCGAAGCTCCAATATGGCAGCGAAAGAGGCATTGATTAACCAGCTTAAGAGCCTTGCGGCCCTGTGCGATGCAACAGTAGGAATCCGTGGAGACTATCCGGGCTGGGATTATGATCCGGATTCACCGCTGCGAGAAAAGATGGTTACGATTTATGAAGAAATGTATGGTGTGAAGCCGCAGATTGAAGCCATTCATGCGGGACTGGAATGCGGAATCTTCCAAAGCAAAATTCAGGGACTTGACTGTGTTTCCATCGGCCCGGACATGCAGGATATCCACACCACAAGAGAAACCTTGAGCATTCCTTCGGTACAGCGCGTGTGGAAGTTCTTATTGAAGGTGTTGGAAAGTCTGTAGAAGAGAAGAGATGATTCTTTTGGAAATTTAAAATGCTTTACCCTACTAAATCCTACCAAATTTATAAAGGAAAAAAAACAGCGGAATCCATTGGATTTCCGCCATTCTAAGACATCGGAGTGACAAGACTTGAACTTGCGGCCTCTACTTCCCTAAAGTAGCGCTCTACCACCTGAGCCACACCCCGAAACGCAAGTTATATTATAACTGCACATTTTGATAAAAGCAAGTACTTTTTTAAATTTTATGTAAATTGTACTTTTTTAAATTTTATGTAAATTGATGTAACATTCAGCCATGCCCATTCATAAGCGTAACATGAAGTCCAATCGGTTTCCACGGTTTCTCAAATTTTACGCCCCGCACTGGCTATTTTTGGACATTTTCGCTTCTTTTCTTCAAGTTATGTCCAATTTTCTATTGCGTATTGTGATTTTACGCTCCACACCGTCTTTCTTTTGGACATATAACGTTCACATATGCTCTTTATGTCCAATCCCCGGTATCATCA
>CAVERH010000018.1:0-53043 GCA_963618065.1 bacterium
TATTCGATATAATTTTATCAGGAAGGTTTCCATGCATCTATTCTTATGTTATTATAGAATACATAATGATTTTTATATCCATTCTGAATGGTTGCGAATTCGGCAACGATCCTAGCGTGCAGCCAGATTTGCAGACAAGCGGATAGGCTAGTTATTTTGTAAACGCTGTACCAGTTACTCAGGCTCACATAAAAGGAGAATCCATGACACTGAAACATTTCAAAATTTTTTATGAAGTATGTCGTGAAGAAAGCATCACAAAGGCAGCTGTGAACCTGAATATGGCACAGCCTGCTGTCAGTACTGCCATCAAAGAACTGGAGGCTTATTACAACGTAAAGCTTTTTGATCGATTAAACAGAAAAATCTATATTACAAGTGCCGGAAGCTATTTATTGGAATATGTGGATTCGATTTTATCTCAGGTTGAAGAATCAAAAGAGGTACTGCAGGATCTTGCTGCCTCTACCAGAATCCGTATCGGGAGTAATGTTTCTTTTGGCACCCAATATTTACCTGACATCATTACGGAATTTCAATCACTGCATCCCGAAATTCCCCTTTTCACCATGATTCAGAACTCAAGCCAGATTGAAAATGATCTGCTTCATAATAAGCTTGATCTTGCGATTATGGATAATCTGAGCAATAATCCTTCTATAAAGCAGACCTTGCTGGTTTCGGACCATCTCGTTGCGCTTTACAGTCCAAAATTAAAGCTTCCTTCTGACAGGACATCTGCTTTTTCAAAGGGTGAGCTTAAACATGAGGTATCCATCCATGACTTTGCCCGGATACCTCTGCTTCTTCGCGAACCGGGAAGTGGTAATAGGGACACCGTTGAAATTGTTTTTCGTCAATATGGCATCCACCCTTATATTGCTCTTGAAAGCATCAGCACTCAGGCGCTTATTTCCTTTTGTCTTCGGGGATATGGCATTCTGTTTCTGCCTTCGGCCGAGGCCGAGCTGTTTCTTTCTTCCCGCCAGCTGATACAACTGGATATCAAAGACATTACCTTCCAGCGTAACTACTATTTTTCTATTCTGAATAAGAAATATCAGACCAAAAGCATGCGCTGCTTCTCTGACTATCTGACGCAGAAATTTGCATAAAACGTACAGAATCATATTTGTACGGTCTAAGCAGCAAAAGGACGGCTCTGTCCTGTTTACAAAACTATCTCGGTGTTCTCCCGGAAGAAACCTGCATCTTCGGAGATAATCTGGAAGTCTTAACAGAGGTTGTATCATTGTGAAATCCATAAAGGCAGGAAGGAATCTTCAAAAAATCAGTAGATTGCGTAAATACTAATTGCCCATCGGCTTCTTTTCGTATATAATCCAAGATAGAGGAAGCTTTTCGATTGGGTTGTTTACATCCGACCATAGATGCAATACCAATTTTAATGGAAGATCCTTTTTTATGCAACTGTTCTTGAGTTCTTCGCCGTCGGGTTGATTACCCTGCGCATTGCCTGAGGTTCATGTCAAGGCTGGCGGACGACTTAGAAAACTTATAGCGTGGTGGCGTCAATCCCACGAAAAAATGATTGACCCAACATTTTTTAAAAAAGAGTATGTTCTTTCAGAATATTAAAATAATCAAGGGCCTTTTGAATACTGATATCCCATAATGCATATTCATGACAATATCCTTCTTCCTCTTCAAATTTTATATTTGCATTCATACTCTCTGCATATTTTTTAAATCTCAGGAATCTTGGATACACATTCTTATCCTTTGTACCACAGGATACATACATTTTAGGTAGCTTTCCCGCTTTCACAACCTCTGGGAATCTATCCCATGCATTTTCATAAGAATCAAGGAAATCCTGAACCGTTTTATATTTCGCAACCTGATTTATTTCTTTCAGACGCATACCGTTTCCATTCGGTCCCGGAAATTTAATGGGATCTTGTGCCGCTGTACGAAACTCTTCAGAACTCATAGCAGCGAATGGTCGTAAATACTCAATCTCTCTTGCCGTACTTGAAAGAACTGCAACCCCACCAAATAAATCGGGGTATCCCAACCCAAACATTAATGCACCGTTTCCTCCCATGGACAGCCCCGCAATGAAATTATCTTCTTTTTTGTCCGAGGCAGGCAGCCAGTTATATACCAGTGGCATTAGTTCTTCTGTTACATAATCCCATACCTGAAAACCATCTGCAAATGTCGTGTAATTCGCATAATCACTATTTAATACGTTCGGCATTACAACGATGAGATTTCTCTCTTCCGCATATCTGGAAATATTGGTATTTCTTATCCAGTCTGTATAATCCCCACAGGAACCGTGCAGTAGCCAAAGTGTTTTATATTTTTTCCCTAAACCATAGAATTCTTTCGGTTCCTGAAATAATTCTATTCTTGGCATAATAACATTGACCTGCGTATTTACCATTAAATATTTGCTAAAAAAATTCAAGGTAAAAAGTGCCATTTCCAATCCTCCTATTACTTTCCTGTTTTAAAGTTATTTTCAATTTTGTTAATTTTCTTCCGGAACTGGAAGATAAATAACACCGCTAATATTACCGGAATAGCCATACTAATCCACATAAGAGGGGTGTATCCCGCTATTGCTGCTACATATCCGGCAAGCGTTGAGCCTAACAAAGTTGCTGTGTCCTGTCCAATATAATTTGTACTGGATGCAGATCCTCTTCGCTCAGGCACTACGGCTCTCATAGACAATGACTGTAATGCCGGCATCACAGCTCCATATCCAAATGCATTTATGAATGCCGCAAATAACAGCATCGGTAAATTCGTGGAAATACCAATAAGGATCAGAGAACACGCTGTTGTAAATACTGATGGAATTCCTACTTTTACAAAACCATATTTATCTGTCAGCTTACCGATTGCAGGTCTTGTCAGCAGCATTGTTAAGGCATACACAGTGAAAAACAGACTTGCTCCGCTGATGCCTCTTTCTTCTGCATATACAAGAAGAAATGAATTAATTGTGGTAAATCCCAATGCTATCAAAAATGTAATTACCGCAGGTAATACAGCCTCTTTTGCTACCATATTTTCCAATTTTAGATTAAAAGGTATATGGGGAGAAGGCATCAGTCTGAGAAATAGTGCTGCTATAATTGCGCATACCATTAAACACCCGAAGATAAAATATGTAATAGGATATCCAAGCCGATCCTTCAACAATACTCCCACGGTAGGTCCGATTGACTGAGCAATTACCTGTGCACAGGCGAAGATTCCCATTCCGGAAGAAAATTTATCTTTCGGCAACATATCTGACACAATTGTCAGGCAGCACGATCCCGCAAAAGCACTTCCTATTCCCTGCAGCAAGCGGAAACATTTCAACACAGTAATGACCTGTATTCCCAATTTACCTGCTATTTTCGGTGCAAAACTAAAGCCAAAATATGCAGATGCCATACATCCCATGGCAATAGCAACAATAATCTTACGATTATATGCATTAATTGCAGGCCCAGCCACAAACCGGAATAGCAATGCCGTAATAGCAAACATACTCATAAGCATACCTATCTGTTCGGCAGGTGCACCCATAGACTTAGCATATAAAGATAATAAAGAGTTTGACATATATTGACCAAAATTCAACGCCATGTTCACCAAAAAAATCCCAATAAACATCATATTCCAAATTCGGTTTGATGATTGGCTACTTTGCCTTTTGCTCATCCATTCTTACCTTCTTTCTTCGATATATATTCTCAATATGGAACTGGATGACAATATCTCTGAAAAAAGCTATATTCATTTCTGTATCTATCATTTGGTTCCATTCTTTTCCGATTACGCAATCTCCTTCCATAATTTTCTTCAATCCATCCATCACCGTCTCAAAGACATAATCTTCCAAAGGCTCTCCCACTTTTCGAAAATCCGCATGCCCATTATATATATTTTTGACATCAACACCCATATCCGCTATTCGTTTTACGGCAATATAGCTTTCCTCAATACTCTTGTGATCCATTCCCGGAATAGGTCTGACTCCGATGCCTACGATCTTATTAAAACAGTCTCCGCAGAATACATATTTTGTCGCACTGTCGATTGCTACCATTGACCCCGGCGTATGTCCCGGACAGTAATAACAGGTGATTACACGTCCTCCCAAATCAAACTGGTATCCGTCATCCATAAGATGCACCACTGGTTCATCTGTTTCCGAGAAATTGCGAATATCTTCTTCCTGCCATGGATAACTTCTGCCTATATGTTTCATGGCAATGGCTTGTATGTACTGCTTTCGACTTTCAACGCTTGTCAATGGGCGAATCATTTTCCCCATTCCGTAATCCGTTCTACTGATATACACCTCCGGAAATGACGGAGCATTACCCACATGATCTCTGTGATTGTGTGTCATAAAAACTTCAACCGGTTTTTTTGCCAGATTTTCTGCAAACGTTTTGATATCTCCAATACCTATCCCTGTGTCAATCAATAATGCCTTTTTTTCTCCTACGACAAGGAACATTGATACGTTATCAAATTCATTAATTTCATAAACATTGGGACCTATTTCTACATAGGGATATTGATTAATCATTCTCTCATTCCTCAAATACCGTTGATTTCTTTACATCGGCAGCAGCTGACAAAGTGGTTAGGATTCATTTCCTCAAGTTGTTGTTTCTGATGGCATTCTTCTTTAGCGTATGGGCATCTTGCAGCAAAACGGCATCCCGGTTTAGGATTAATGGGTGATGTAATCTCTCCCTTCAACATAATTCTTTCTTTACCATTATGAATGTCTGTTGATGGAATCGCCGACAGCAAAGCCTTTGTATATGGATGCAACGGATTAGTAAATAATTCCTTTGCCGGACTTACCTCGACTAATTGCCCCAGATACATTACACAAATATCGTCGGAAATGTGCCTTACTACAGACAAATCATGTGTAACAAACATATATGTCATATTTCTCTGCTGCTGCAGATCCTGAAGAAGATTCAAAACCTGTGCCTGAATGGATACATCCAACGCAGAAACAGGCTCATCGCACACCACAAATGCGGGATTCAACGCAATTGCTCTCGCAATTCCCACTCTTTGCCGTCTTCCGCCGTCCAGCTCATGCGGGTAAGATTTTCTCATACGATTATCAATTCCAACCAGTTCCATAATTTTATCCAGTTCTTCATTCAACTGAACTTTTGTATATCTTCTGGATAACATCAATGGTTCTCTCACTGTTTCCTCAACCGTCATTCGAGGATTCAGGGATGCGTACGGATCCTGGAAAATGATCTGCATGTCACCCTTAAGTTCATTTAATTTGGAAGCGCTCACATGGGTTACATCTTCTCCCTTAAAAAATATCTGTCCTCCAGTACTTTCCTGCAGATGGATAATAGTTCTTCCCAGTGTAGACTTTCCACATCCGGATTCCCCCACCACTCCCATTGTCTTACCAGCATTAATTTTCATTGTTACTCCGTCAACTGCATGTAAGGTACCTTTCGGAGTATTAAAATATTTCTGTAAATTTTTAACTTCTATTACCGCAGACATTTTTCTTCCTCCCTGTTACAAAATATTGCAGCATCTGCAAAAATGACCGGGCTCAATTTCTTTCATTTCCACCGGAGTCTTGCACTCATTTTTGCAATATTTACATCTCGGCGCAAAATAGCAGCCCTCCGGCAAATTTGTCGGATCAGGAGGCATTCCGTCTACCGGACTGAGTCTGTCAACATCCGTCTCCAGACTGGGAATCGCTCCAAATAAACCTATGGTGTATGGATGTGTAGGATGATCAAAAATCTGCTCTTTGCTTCCATACTCTACGATTTGTCCTGCATATATTACCGCCACCACATCGCAAACTTCTGCTACGATTCCGAGGTCATGGGTGATCATAATCATAGAAGTATTTAGCTTTTTCTTCAGGTTATTGATCATATCCAGTACCTGTGCCTGAATGGTTACATCCAGTGCAGTAGTGGGTTCATCCGCAAGTAATAATTCCGGATGGCATGCTAATGCCATAGCGATAACCACACGTTGCTTCATTCCACCGGAAAACTGATGAGGATAATCTTTATATCTTTCTGCGGGAATTCCTACCATTTCCAGCATTTCCTTAGCTTTGTTCTCTGCGTCCTTTTTGCTTCCGTCGCTGCTATGTAAACGTACTGCCTCTGCAATCTGATTACCTACTCTATGGACGGGATTTAAAGCCGTCATGGGATCCTGGAAAATCATAGATATTTTACTGCCACGGATTTTCAGCATTTCTCTTTCTGTCATTTCTAATAAGTTCTGTCCTTCCAGAATGATTTTCCCCGACAGAATTTTTGACTGAATTTCCGGAAGAATTCCCAGAATTGCTTTTGCAATCGTTGTTTTTCCGGCACCGGTTTCACCTACCAGACCCAAGGTTTTTCCTTTTTCCAGGCTGAACGATACACCATTTACAGCGTGAACGATTTCTCCTTCCGATTGATAGCAAATCTTTAAATCTTCCACTCTCAAGAACTCGTCCTGTTTATTCATTTTCCTGCACCTCGCTTACTTCTTTAACTTAGGATCCAGCGCATCACGAAGTCCATCCCCAAGCATATTTAAACTCAACACGGTTACCGCAAGAACAATTCCGGGGAATATCACCATATGCGGATAATCTCTTAAATAACTTCTGGCTCCTGATAACATAGCTCCCCATTCCGGATTGGGCGGTTGTACTCCAAGTCCGACATAGCTTAATCCTGCTGCCATCAATATGGAACTTGCAACGCCCATTGTTGCTGTTACGATCAATGATGAAAGCGAATTGGGCAACACATGCTTTACAATAATCCTGAATTTACTGCAATTCTGCAGTGTTGAAGAGGCTTCCAGATATTCCATATTTCTGATTGACATAATAGATGCTCTCAGCAGTCGCACATACTGCGGCATTGTGGAAACAGAAATCGCCAAAATACAATTTATAAAACCACTTCCCAGTACTGCGGAAATAACAACTGCCATCAGCATTCCGGGGATAGATGAAAAAATATCCAGGAATCGCATGATAATACTGTCAATTATGCCCCCAAAGAATCCGGCGATGGATCCCAGGACTAATCCGAATACAACCGAAAGAGCTACGGAGCCTAATCCGAGGATCAATGAATATCTTGCTCCGTATATTAACCGACTTAAAATATCTCTTCCCAATTCATCGCAACCAAAGGGATGACTAAAAGAAGGTGTTGCAAAACGATTTGCCATATCCATTTTGGTGTAGGAGTACGGCATAATCCATGTTGCAAAAATCGCAATCAGAATTAAAATGCTTAAGATGACTGCTCCTGCTATAGATGCTCTGTTCTTAGACATTCTTTTTAAAACCGTTACCACCTGATTCTGCGGCTTATATTTCTCATTAACCATTTTTTCTCCTCCTCGATTTTCCTTCATATTGTGCTTTAATACGAGGATCTACATATGCATAAATGATATCTACAAGCAACACAATAAAACTGAATGTCACCGCCAGGAAAACAACACTGCCCCGCACCACCGGGTAATCACGATTATTTACAGCTGAAATCATATAATTGCCTATTCCGGGAATACCAAACACAGACTCAATGACAATGGTTCCTCCCAATGTTTTACCAAAGGATGTTCCTACCTGTGTAATTACAGGGATCAACGCATTCGGCAATGCATGTTTATATACCGCAGCGAATTTAGAGACACCTTTTGCTCTTGCAGTCGTCACATAATCCGCACGTATAACATCCAGCATGCTTGATCTTACCAGTCTTGCCTGGGTGGCAATTCCTCCCAACGATGTTGCGATAATAGGAATAACATAGTGTTGCCAGGATCCTACTCCGGAAGGTGGTAAAATTCCCAAATGTACTGAGAATAACAATACCAGAAGTAAACCAATCCAAAATTGAGGCATAGAAACACCGATCAAAGCAATCAACATGGAAATTCTGTCGCTTAATTTGTTTTGGTTTACCGCAGCAGTAATACCCAGCGGGATACCTATAACACAAGACAAAATCATGCTGCCTAACGCTAATATAAAAGTATACGGTAACCGCGTTGCTATTTCGGATGTAACTGCCTTGCCCGTGAAATACGAAGTACCTAAATCCAACTTTATAAAGGTATCCTTCAGGAATCGGGCTAACTGAATGATATACGGATCATTTAATCCCATCGATTCCCGTAATATCTGACGATCTTCGAAAGTTGCACTTGATCCCAAAATCATTACGGCCGGATCACCCGGTGTGAAATACAGAATCGTAAATATTACGATCGCCACACCAATAGCAACCGGTATCATCCATAGAAGTCTTTTTAATACATACTTTGTCATCAAAATGCCTCCATACCTAGTTATTAAAGGACATGGCTTCCGTGTTATCAGAGAACCATGTCCGAATTTCATGATCTATCTTTCAAAATCATCACCAAAAGTAGAGCATCCGGGTAATAACCAACCCTTAAAGTTTGTGACAATTCCGTTGACACTGCTTTCTGTTACATGATAGAAATTTTCCTGGCAAATAGCATATACATAACACTGCTCTTTGACATATTCCATATATTCATTTACATTTTCTGCCGTATGTCCTTCATTTGACTGTACAAGTACCGCAAGATCCTGCATTTTCTCATCATTTACCAGACATATAGCCGGTGTATCGCCGGATACCTGAAGTGTACTTGCCAAGGATGTTACATAATCTACAGACTGCTTCTGATCCAGGATAATATCCCATTCTCCTGCCTCATTTTTGTATGTCTGATACAAGGCTGATTCGTATCCCAGCAGTTCGCAATTTAATCCAAGCTCCAGTAAATAACTCTGGATGATCTGTGCAATTGATTTGTTATTTGTGGTCTGCGGATACATAATACGAATGGTCTGAGAAGTATCTGCTCCGGAGCTTGCTAATAACTCTTTTGCTTTTTCAATGTTGTATTCGTAATACTCTTCGGAATCCCACTCGGAATTGTAATCAATACACTCCGGATTTGCATATGCTTTGGAAAGCTTTGCGCCTCCGTTAAATACACCTTCTATGATGCCGTTTGCATCAATGGCATAACAAATTGCTTTTCTGAAATCCGGGTTATTGTAAAACATTCCTCCCTCAGAGCAGTTAAATGTAATCGAGTTAAAATTAGTACCTGCAATTGCATATACGTTATAGCCATCTGCATTTTGGAATCGACCTACTTCTGATGAAGCCATATTTGCCGCAATATCTACCACATCTGTCTCTAAGTTTGTTGATACCTGAGACGCTTCCGTTACAATGTGGAAGACAATTTTATCAGCATTTGCATGAGAAAAAGGAGATACTAAATCTTCGTTTGTCTGCCAGTAGTTAGGATTTTTTTCAACTGTCAGGGTGGATCCCTCCACGTAGTCTGTTACAATGTACGGTGATGTACTTACGACTTTTTCAATCATTCCGTCATCGCTTGCTTCATAAGCAGCCTGAGTTACAATGGGAACAAGCCCGCACATCATATTTTCCACGTCTCCGACGGAGTCTGTATTAAGTTTAATGTCAACAGTGTACTCATCCACTACCGTACAGGAATCTAACAGCTTACATTTTACGGAATTGCCTGCCTCTGCCCATGTGTTAAAACTAAAGGCAACATCGGATGCTGTTAAATGATTTCCTGCAGAGTCATAGATGTAGTCGTAAATCGTAACCCTTGTGGTGTAATTATCAATCTTTTCACACTCCTTCATCAGAATACCTGATAATCCGGTATCTGAATCCGCATCGTAATATGCAAGATATTCATAAAGAGTCTGAATCAGAGATAATCTTCCACTGGTTGCTGATGTAAAAGGTGCCAGATTGGATACGTCATATGAGATTGCCACACTTACTTCTTCAACCTGTTCACTCGCATCTGTGTTCTCAGAAATAGTTCCTGCACTTCCTAATTCTGCTTGTGTCTCTTTTATATCCGTCGAATCAGTCGTTGGATCTGTTGTCGATTCAACATTTGCATTTCCACACCCCAGCATTGTAGTTGCTAATAAAGTTGCTAATACTAAAGACAATACCTTCTTCATAAAGACCTCCTTAAAATTTCAATGATTTTAAATATGCATGCATAATTCTTTGTTGTGAAATTATATTAACATCCCAAATTTCTTAAATAAATACACCTTAATTACGATAAGGTGGACTATTTTATGCTTTTTTGTTATAATTGTTTTAAATTTTTCTTGCAAAGGATGATATTATGTATACTTTTACTATTCTTAGTGCAACATCAAATGTCACTTTTCACCATTTTTTTGAGAACTTTTTTTCAAGTGAGGGCATATCGTATAAATGGATTTGTAATGTTACGAATGAGGAAACTTTTCTTTCTAAAGCCATGCAATTTTCCCCGGATATTATTCTGTTAGATGTAAATTTTCCATGTTTCGATATTTTCTCTTTGATAGATCAGCTTCAGACACAAATGGATAATCCCAAAATCATCCTGATTGCGTCCAATCCTACAAATCATTTATTACTGGAAGCTATTCACAGACATGTTTTAGATATCATCACTACTCCCCTGACAGAACAAGAGGTTGATCAAACCTTGCAGCGCTGTTATACACATTTAAATCAAATCTACGGAAATAACAATTCCTCTGTGGAAATAAATTCAGCCAGCCGCAGACTTTTTGTTTACAAAGATGCTTATGATGAGCAAGTACAGCATTTGCCGCTTTCACAAATTAATAATCTTTATGGTACTTTTTTAAAAGCAGGAATTTTCAGAGGATTAATGATCAAGATGGATAATCCAAGTAATATTATGTCCATTTTTGAGAACAATTGGCTGCGTGACAAGATCATTTATATATTAAAAAAATACTTATCCCCTATATGCAATGACATCATTGTTGATAAGTTATCAGATGGCGTATATTTTCT
The DNA here is from genome assembly GCA_963618065.1 of bacterium. Lineage (GTDB taxonomy): Bacteria > Bacillota > Clostridia > Lachnospirales > Lachnospiraceae > Suilimivivens. The sequence continues at coordinate 10,941 of CAVERH010000018.1, forward strand.
CTTGAATTATCCTGATTCACAACACGAAAATGTAAATCACGAAACACAGGAAATGTTTTCGGAAATAAAAAAAATGATGCAACATCTTTATGGGATTATTGTTACTATGTGCATCAGTAAAGAATATACAGATTTATATCATTTACAGGATATAAAAAAAGAAGTATTTGACACAAGATTTTTTCGTATTCATTATGGAACGAATAAAATACTTTCCGTTGATCATGAAAAACCGACCCACATAATGCCTCAGCAGGAAGCTGATCTGCGTGTACATTATGATGCTATTGTACAGGTTTTCCGATTATTGGATATTCCCGATAGTATGAATAAATTGAATTTGTTTTTCTTATATGCCAAAAAAAATAATATTGTTTATACCAGTGAAATTCGATTATATATTCGTTACTTAATCGACAGTCTGTTTGATTTGTATACAAAAGAGATAAATAAATATACTTCTGCCAGTGAATTAAAACACTTATTTATATATCGAGTCAACATGGCTTATTCTTTTGAGCGTATACAAAGTACCTTTATGGAGGTCGTTCCTGAAATATTAAAAAATGTTTCTGCTATCATAGAGCAAGACCGGCATTGTAAGCCAGTCACCGACACCCTATTTTACATACAGAAATATTACTCCAAAGAAATCACTCTCAATCAACTGGCGAACCTGACTGGATTAACTCCTTCCTATTTTTCCGCCTTATTTAAAAAGGAGATGGGAATTACCATCTCCAATTACCTGATCAATTATCGTCTTGATATCGCTCAAAATAAATTACAAACAACACAATTACCCATTTCGGAAATTGCGGACGCTGTAGGATATCCGGATGTGAAATATTTCAGTCGCATCTTCAAGAAAAAAACAAATCTTACACCTTCTAAATTCCGACAGCTTACGTATCAGGGTAATGTGATGCTATGACATCATTCGTTGGATGGCTTCACGCCGGGTACTTCCACTGCAAGTTAGCTAAGTCACCAACCACCAGTTCAACAAGGCTGAACAATTGCATGTACATATCTGAATTATTGCGATATACTTAAAATGTTATGAGTTAAACGACAAATGAAACATATTTTTGTCTCTGTACTATCTTGTACCTTGAAAATTTAATACATTATCTTGATTTTATGAATATCACTATTAAAAGAGCTTCGTTTGAGCTATGGACAGAGTATTGGGAATGTATTTTGTGCATTGTAATACGGTGCAGGCATAGCTTATCTGAGATAATATACATAATCCTCTTTTCTTGGTGCTGCTGCCTTAGCCGGTTCAGCTCTGTAACCAAGTGCGCAGTGACCGATACCTTCATAATCGCCTTCAATTCCCAGCTCTTTTAAAATATTCTGTCCAAAGTCAGACTCGAACTCTTCTTTTGCACGATGGATCCAGATACTTCCGAGTCCCAGGCTCTCAGCTGCATTCATAAGATTTCCCATAACCAGTGTACCATCATACTTGTATGTAGGAATTGCTTTATTTGCAAGAACTACCAGAATAACTGGCGCACCGTAAAAAGGATCACTTTCTGCTCCCATGATGGCAGCATTCGCTCTGGAAAATTCCTTTATCTTTTCCGGATTAGTGACCGCAATAATAATGGGGCTCTGCTTTCCCATACCAGACGCTGCATAGGTTCCTGCCTTAATCACTGCCTTTAGTTCTTCATCGGTAATCATGTCCGGCTTGAAATTGCGGCAGCTTCTTCTGTTTTCTAATACTCTAAGTGTTTCGTTCATTGTCTCGTCCTCCTTCTTTACAGACTCTTCAAATAGAAATGATCCATGGTCCCGTGAAGAACACACGCTGGTTTCTCTATTTGTTTGAATCCGAGCTTTTCATATAACTTCATCGCAGCTGTCAGATTGCTGTGCGTTTCGAGGTACAGTTTTTTATATCCTGCTTCCTTTGCCCAGTTTTCTACCGCTGCAACCAGTTCCTTACTATAGCCTTTGCCTTTTGCAGAATCACCCAGATATAATTTTTGCATTTCAGCACAATCTTCTATTCCATTAAATTCAGCTGCTCCAACACCACCGATGACCTGATCTGCTTCATCGTCAGCAGCCGTTATTCTTCTATATTTCAACTTTTTTGCAGCCTGACTTGCTGTCATATATTCCATTTACCTCTGTCCTCCATCATAATTTAAAAAGCTGCACTTATTATATTCGACAGGATTTGATTTTTATTAAGCTCATAAATCTGAGACTTCTGCTCTTTTATTGTTTCTTCCACTTCATCTATTCTATCATATTGAGCATCCAATCGTCTCTGTAAATCTGATATTTTTTCTTATTATGCCTTGCTCTGCTTAACAGCCAACGGTCCTTTCAAGACCTTGTCAGCCATACGCCGTTGACCGACTGATAGAACACATAACCATTAATAATCCGGAAATGTGCTGCATTCCCTTTTCTTAAAGCAAGGTGTAAGAAATTAGCGAACATATTAACATTAGAATGTGAGATTTACGAATGCACGAAATCATATACAGATGCCAAAGGAAATACCCATTGAAGAAGTGGTGCTTTGTTCTGAATGCATTCTGAAATCGTTGGGACATATCAAGGAATCCCTTCGAGTGCTTCAAAAGTGCACGCCGCTGCGGCATTTTTCTGTTTACGAGCACAGAACTGTTCACAATTGATCGGATAGCAGTAAGTATATACGAAGCAGGTTTATAAAGAAGGTTATCCGTATTTTTGGTGATTATGCAAAAAGATGCACAAAAAAACGCTTACAAAATGGTGTACTTTTCGAATAGTTTTTTCAAATTAATTGTGTATAATAGAAGTATAAAAGGTGCTACCAGAATAACGGTTCGCCTAATTATAAGTTGTTATTAAAAAAGCAACCTACATTTGGTCGTGGCGGTTGCTTTTTTGATGTTTATCTTTTCTGTAAGTCTGAATGATACTGATGACCGTAACAATTATGCTGATAACTGTTACAACAATACCGATGATACTTACAGTAATTTCTATCACCAAATTACGTACCTCTCGTCATATTTTCCATCTGTACCTCCTCCTAAAATACAGGAAGTTCTCAGAATGTATTCATTCTGGCGAAAGGCGAACCGCTACCCGTTTTGATAGCATCCTTTATTTATTATACTAAATTATGAAAACTTTTCAATCATTTGCAAAGAGATGCAAAGAGAATTTACATTAATATTATCAATAATGGGTTTTTTATGCCTCCAATAAATCTCTTTTCGCTAAATACTGATCTGTATGGACTCTATAATTTAATTTAGATATTTCACGGTTTAGATTCCAATTAAGAGATAAACGGCTATTTTCTTCTTTCTTCAACCGTTGGTGTCATAATAAATCTATTCAATCCAGCTTCATTTTTAACCGCTTCGAATTGCACACGGTTAAAATTAGGATTTGACAACATTTCCCATATACCAAGAAATTCAATGGTATTTCTGTTTCTCATCCAGTTCTGTATTGCATACCTGGGATCATATGAATTTTTATATTTTGCAATATCGGTCAATGAAATAAACTCATTTTCAAAATCAGTTGTATAAATTCCTATATCATTCCATCCGCATGAATAGTATCTTTAACGATCTTCGCCATGATTTTCCTCCTGTTTATTTCTAAGCCGTTCCATTCAAACATAATATGCTAATAACCTAAGCAGATATTCAGGAGCATTACGGGTTCCTCTTTCCCATTCTGTAACCGTTCTATATGGAATATTAAAATAAGCACAAAATTCTTTCCGATTCATTCCAGACTCTTCCCGTATTCTTTTAATTTCAATCTGGCACTCTGTCATTTCTTCCATTGTTGATGCCTCCCGCTTACACGTTGTGTATATTGTACAATATATCATAAAATCACACAATGCATAAATTAATATCATTCACTTTCTCTAAATGCTTTTCCATATAAACACAGATAAATCTCGGATCCTTAATTTCTCTTACCGGATCCGATGGTTTTTTTAATTCCAACGTATCGGGATTCATGTCTTCCCTGGTGATATAACCGAGTCTGTGATAGAAGCCTTCTGCCTCTTCCCGGCTGGTAATCACGATATGGGAAAAGGAAAGCTCCCGGATCCAGTCCTCGGCTGCACGGATTCCTGCTGCTCCGGCGCCAAGTCCTCTTGCCGTAGAGATTGTTGCAACCCGTTCAATCTTCGCAAGGTTTCTTTCCGGAAGCAGATGAATCCGGTTCGTACTCAACGGCTTTCCGTCATCGTCTGTTACCAGAATATATTTTCCATCCGGCGTATCATCGGCAAATTCTCCTTCCAGACTTAAATTAAAACCTAACACCATGGCCTGTGTCCGGACATAGTAAACACCTGCCCGCTGCCATTCTTCCTTTACTCTGATCGTTTTCATCTAGCCCTCCCACCGGATCACGGTTGCTTCCACCTTATTGACCGCCAGATCAATGATGGTGGTAATGACACCAACCGTCACAATGCCGGCCAGCACGCACCGGTAATCTGCGAAGCTCTTGTATTTCTCAATAAAATATCCGATACCAAGGTTAATTCCCAGCATTTCTGCACCGGATAAGCACATAAAGGCACCTCTCAGGCTCTTCGAAATACTCTTGATAATTCCCGGAAGGCAATACGGGAAAATCACCTTAACCAGCATTCCTGCCGTTCCAACTCCCATGGTTCTTGCTGCTTCAATAACAGCCTTGTCAATCTGTGCCACTCTTGTCACCATTCCCTGAAAGGTCGGCCAGAATACGGCAAAGAAGATTACTGCAATCGCGGCCTGACGGAAGGTGGAAAAGATCATAATCAGGTATGCCGAAAACATCAGCGGCGGAATCAGGGTAATCACATTGGACAAGGGAAGCAGCACCTCTCTCACTCTTGGAATCCAGCCTGCAAGAAGTCCTAAAATCGTGCCTGACACAACAGCCAGGAGAAAACCCCAGAACAGAAGCTGCAGGGAACCAAGCACATCTGCACCGATTTCTGCGGGCTTTTCCACGAATACATGGAACAGGCCCTCCGGTGAGGGAATCAGCAGATCGTTATGTATGAGTCCCAGCTTATAGGAAAGCTCCCAAAGGATAAAAAAAGCAAATAACACAATGGCAATATCCGATGCGCTTTTCTTCGCGGTCAGATGAACGCGGATCATATAAATGAGATACGCCGTAGTTAACACGGTAATGTAGGCTGCACTGTCATAATATGCTTTATGTGCAGTGAAATAAGGAAAAAACAGGGTGAGCAGTATATTTACAATATAAAGCAGCGTTGCAGCTGCAAATTCCAGATAATAGCTCTTTGGCAGTAATAATTTTTTCATAGCGCTACCCCCGCATCAATATTGTCCTGTACCTGTTCGTAAAAGCTGGCGATCAGCTTCCGGTGAAGCTTTTCATAGCCCTGTGTTCCGATCAGGTCATCGCGTTTTCTCGGATGAGGAAGCTCTACCGGAAGAATACTCCGGATTTTTCCCGGTTCCATTACCACAATCCGGTCTGCAAGCAGAATAGCCTCATCAATATCATGTGTGACGAAAACCACGGTTTTCTTATGTGTTGTGCAAAGAGAAGAAACCAGTTCCTGCAGCTCCAGGCGTAGCTTCGGGTCAATCGCTCCAAAGGGCTCATCCAAAAGAAGCACATCCGATTCAAGTGCCAGTGCGCGTGCAACCGCAACTCTCTGCTTCATTCCACCGCTTAACTGGTTCGGATATTTATCTCGGGCTGCTGCCAGTCCTACGCTGCGGAGATATCCTTCCGCTTTCTCTTCCCGTTCCTTCTTTGAATACTTCTTTCCGCTCTGCTTAATACCAAACAGGATATTTCCCTTTGCAGTCAGCCACGGAAAAAGCGAATACTGCTGGAAAACAACCGCACGATCCGGTCCAGGTCCTGCAATCGGCTTTCCATCCAACAGAATTTTGCCGGACTTTGCCTTATTCAAACCGTTCAGGAGTCCTAAAAGAGTGGACTTTCCACATCCTGAGGAACCTAAGATACAGATGAATTCGCCCTCTTTAATCGAAAGATTGATATGATCGAGAGCTGCAAAGGAGCTCTTCTTATCCACATAATCGAAGCAGACATCCTTCACCTCTATTTTGTTCTGAGTATGTACGGTTTCTTCCTGTATGCTCATTCCCTGAACTCCTTTTGCAAACATTGTTTCATAATATAGCTTTACTCTAAATACGTAACTATTCAGAACCCCATTCGTAAAACCGTTGCTAACGGAATTTACGTTTTACTCATGTGGTTGCTTCGTCGTACACCGGTTCTGATAAGTATTTCTCTCCGCTGTCCGGTATAATAACGACAATCCGCTTTCCTCTGTTTTCCGGGCGTTTCGCTAAGACCTCTGCCGCATAGAGTGCCGCACCGGAGGAAATTCCTGCCAGAATCGCATCCTCTCTTGCAAGAAGACGGGCAGCATCATAAGCCTGCTGCGTGGTAACCGGAATGACTTCATCATAAATGTCAATATCCAGTGTCCGCGGCACGAATCCGGCTCCGATTCCCTGAAGCTTATGTGATCCGGCTTTTCCTTCGGACAACACCGGCGAATCCTTCGGCTCGACGGCAGCCACCTGAATATCGGGGTTTTGTTCCTTCAGATATCGTCCTGCTCCGGAAAGTGTTCCACCGGTTCCGACACCGGCAACCAGGATATCCACATCCCCGTCGGTATCCTTCCAGATTTCCGGTCCGGTTGTTTTATAGTGTGCAAGAGGATTGGCATCATTGGTGAACTGTCCCGGAATAAAGCTATGGGGAATTTCCTCTGCAAGCTCATTCGCCTTTGCAATGGCCCCCTTCATTCCCAGCTTTCCATCGGTCAGAACAAGCTCTGCTCCGTAAGCCTTCAGAATGTTTCTCCGCTCTATGCTCATGGTATCCGGCATAACAATAATTGTCCGGATTCCCTTTTCTGCGGCTACTGCGGCAAGTCCGATTCCGGTATTGCCACTTGTCGGTTCAATGATGACGGAATCTCTTTTCAGAAGTCCTTTTTCCTGTGCATCCAGCAGCATGTAAAGTGCTACCCGATCCTTTACGCTGCCCGCCGGATTAAAATATTCAAGCTTTGCTAAAAGCTCTGCATCCAGTTTCTTTTCCTTCTGATATCCATTCAGCCGCACAAGCGGTGTATTTCCGATCAAGTCGGAAGCCTTTTCAAATACCTTCATAGCCTGTTCCTCTTTTTTCGTTTTTACTAATCTCTCAGTTTTGATTCGATCGGATTGATGGAAGCATCCGTAGAAAGAGTACGCTCCATCGAATTCCGGTCTGCCCAGTTCCCGGAATTCCATTTTGTGGTGGAAATCACGGACTGATAATCTTCTACGCTCTCACCTTCCGGATGTTTCTTAAATACGTTCTCCGGATCCCTGGATAATGCTTTTCTTGATCCATCTGCTGCCCACAGCTTCTCATAAGGAACCTGGGAAGCAATACGCTTCGGATAGCTTGCGAAAATTCCCTTAGCATCATTCTTGGGAAACTCAAAGAAGGTATACTTCTTAAATACCGGGAGACTGAACAGATCCTTCACATATCCCCAGAGGTTCTTATATTCCGTGATTCTCTTTTTCATCGGTCCGATGTTATGATAATAGCTTGTCTCCCAACGGACAAGTGTCACATAAAGCCGGACATCTGAATCGGTGATATAATCTCCAAACAGGAAACGGTTCTCTGATAGTCTCTGATCCAGCTTTTCCACGGAATCAAAGAAATCCTGATAAGCCTCATCGTAGGCTTCCCATGACTGGCAGAAGGCCATCCGGTAATGTCCATTGTTTACGGTTGGGAAAAGCCAGTCATTAAATTCATCAATCTCCCTGCGGTACTTCACCGGATAAAGATCCGGGGCATCGACCGGCTGGAATTCCCGGAACTGTACCTCAATATAATTCGTCAGTCTATGATAGTCGTTATTGACTGCCTTCTTTTCCTTCACATCCACAAACGTGGGGGTGGTTGCTCTTCCTGTAAATTCCGGATTGGCATTCTTATAAAACTCACTTAAGAAATGTGCTCCGCAGATCGGATCCCTGAAATCCTTCTGATCGGCAAATCCATGTCCATAAATATTGGACTGACCGGAATGGGAGGTTGCAACATCACCAATCACATCGGTAAGTCCCAGAATATCACGTACAATCACAGGACGGTTTGACCAGTGGCATCCATGTGCCCAGTAAATCGCATAACGATTGGCTTCTGCCCTGAGATCATTTACTCCTTCTCCAAACGGCTTAATAAATGCATTCGGCTGACGAATGAAAGCACCTCGGTCATCAATCTCTGATTTCGTTTCTTTCGGTCTTGGCGCTACACCTGCCTCCTTTGCAAACTGCTCTGCCAGCTCATCGGTATACACCGCCTGTTCTTCTGTTCTGAATAATCCACATGCATTTGCCATGATTACGCCTCCTCATCATATAAGTCACTGGAAAGATATTTGTTTCCATTATCCGGGAAAAGCACCACAATGTTCTTTCCCTTGTTTTCCGGCCGTTTTGCCAGCTCTACTGCCGCCCAGAGCGCTGCTCCCGAAGAAATTCCGATCAGCAGACCTTCCTTTTTCGGACAAAGCCTTGTGTATCGGTATGCATCCTCATCGGAGCAAAGCAGGATCTCTTTATAAAGATCAAGCTCAGTAATCGGACAGATGACTCCGCCGCCGATTCCCTGAATCTTATGCGGCCCCGGCTGCCCTCCGTTTAAAACAGGACATCCTTTGGGTTCCACTCCGTAAATTTCAATTTCCGGATTCTGGCTTTTCAAGAATCTTCCGATTCCACCGCTTGTACCACTGGTTCCGACTGTTGCTACGAACAGATCCACCTTTCCATCCAGATCCTTCCAGATTTCCGGTCCGGTATGTAAAATATGAGCTTCCGGATGATGCGGATTTTCGCCCTGTGCAGGACGAAAAGCCCCTTCCTCTTCTTCAATTTCCTTTGCTCTTCCTCCAGCCCGTCCAAAGCCTTCGTTCTTTGGCGTAAGCTCCACCTCTGCTCCATAAGCTTTCAGGATCTTGATCTTTTCCGCACTCGTTCCTTCCTGCATGCAGATTGTAGCATGATAGTTTTTGACAGCAGATACAAGCGCGATTCCAATTCCGGTATTTCCGCTTGTTCCTTCAACAATCTTTCCACCCGGCTTTAGCTTTCCATCTTTCTCTGCCGCCTCAATCATATTAAGAGCCGCCCGGTCTTTGACACTTCCACCGGGATTAAAACCTTCTGCCTTTGCATAAATACTGGCTTCCAGTCCTTCCTCTTCTTCGATTTTATGTAAGTGCAGAATCGGCGTATTACCGATCAGCTGTATCACATTGTCATATATCTTTCCCATGCCATTCATCCTCTGGATTTCGATTTTGGTTTCTGCCTGATCATTTCCGTAACAGTTCCTTAGTTATCTGTATTGAATTGCTCTAACAGCGCTGCATAGAATGTATTGTCCGGATTATCTGCAGCTAAGGCTGTAATTGCATCACCGTATACCGAAGCATCTACATTCTGCTTGATATCATAGGTGGCAAAATCAATACCTGCACTCTGTAAAAGTCCGGAGTTGTTCGCTGCCTCCACATATTTCACAATTCCTGCTGTATTCGGATCTGTTGCATATTTGGTAACACCACCGTAAAGGTAAGTATCTACATAATCGGTTTCTTTTCCTGACCAGGATGCTACAATATTCACAACATCCTGTCTCACAGTATCGTCAATTTCACCCTGCTTATAATATTCAAAAGCACGGATTCTTGCTTTTTCGTAAGCAACAAAGGCATCCTTCCTGTCAGCAAGTCTTGCCTTTGAAGTTACTTCACGGCAGCATACGTAATTTTCCTGAAGATCTCCTGCTTTCGCTACAACCTCAAGATCATAAGCATCTGCATAAAGGAGTGCATATTCAAGAGGTAAGAAAGCAAGATTTACTTCCTCCTTCTGAACCGCCTGTGCAACGGCTGTCTGATCCGCATAGTATGCAATGTTTCCGGTTGACTCATCTTCAATTGCGGTGATCTCATCTTCTGCCACACCGTTATCCAAGAGATATTGTCTGGTGATCACCCATGCTGCTTCGTTTCTCTGTAAGCCAAGCTTTGCACTCTTTACAGCGTCAAAATTTAATACCGTTTCTGCATCCTTGTACTGATCTGCACTTCCCTTTTTCGCAATGATTGCACCGCCTTCTACAGCCGTTCCACCGATTACGGTAAGATCATATCCGGATCCGATTGCCTGAAGATCAGCCACAAAGCCTGTGGTCAGAATATCCAGATTGCCGTCTGCGGAATTAATGGCAGTAAGCGCGTCCATTCCTCCAAGGTTTACTTCTTCAACGGTTACGCCCTCTTCCTTAAAGTAACCAAGCTGCTGTGCAAGGATATCAATGGCGATGCGGATGTTTCCTGTCGGGAACGATACATAAAGCGTTCCATAATCCTTCGCCTCAGTAGTCTCTGCTGCCGCATCCTGTGTATCTGCATCATCAGCTTCCGTTTCTGCTGCGGTAGCGGTATTGTTATCCGTTGCAGCTTCTGCTGATGTATCTGCTGCGATGGTTCCTGTCTGTCCGCATCCGGCAAGGGCTCCCACTGCAATTGCTGCTGTAAGTATTACACTCCATAATTTCTTTCTCATAATCTGTCTCCTCTATAGTTCTGATTGATTTTCTTCTGCTTTACATATAAACTCAATCTGCGCCTCTAGCTTGCTTTCGTTAAGTGCTCTACAAAATACGCCCGGTAAGTAATTATTTTACTCCCGGGCGTCTGACACATGATCATATAGGATAATCATAACCTTTAAGATGCACAACAAATGAGTCTACATCGGTGCCAGGTTACCGCCCGGGAGAAAAACATTCGACACATACAGTTCATACAGTTCTGACCAGTCATCATGTTTCTCATCTGCGTTGCTCCTTTCGTTCTGTTACTGTTCTCTCGTACCTCGTTCCAGTAACTTCTTCCAGTAACTTCGTTCTCTCTTTGTTGTACCCATCATACTACAGAATTGGCAGGTTGAAAATTTCATAGAATTAATTGTGTGTGATAAGTTGTTCTTATCACACTCAAAAATGATTCTCCGGATCATTTTCTCATATGCATGGCAAAGAAGAGCAAGCCACTATTTTGGCTTGCTCCTCATTTAACTTCTATATATGATCTACATGTACCTGCTTCACTAAATTCAAACTTCGCTCTGCTCGTTCTCATTAAGTGTCCAGGTACCGTTCGCACTAAACTCAAGCTGCGCTCTTAGCTTGCTTTCATTAAGTGCTCTACATGGTCTCCCGATACTTTAGTAGTTCCTCAATATAAGCCTCCCCATATCTGGACAAACTGCTTCCCTTCCGGGTGATATAACCAATCGTGAGCGGATCCTCTTCTTTCAGCTTAATCGACACAAGTCCCTGTAAAATAGCGTCTTCGCTCGACAGCATTCCGCATCCGACCGAATATCCAAGAAGCTCTGCCATGATTTCCATCGTGGTTGCGCGGTCGTCCGTCTTAATCATTTTTTCGAAGTCATAGTCCGACATCGCTTCCTCGGTAAGATAAAAGTTACTGTCATCACTCTGGTCGAAAGCAATACAGGGATAATCCTTCAGCTCCTCCAGTGAAATTTCCTTCCGGGCTGCAAAGGGGTGCTTCTTCCATAAATAAGCATAGGTTTCTCTTCGCATCAACGGAACAAATTCTAATTGAAATTCCCTGAACAGTTTCTTAATTACGGCTTCGTTCGCTCCCGAATAGGAAACGATTCCGACCTCACTCTTCATATCCCGGACATTTTCAAGCACCTCGTTGGTCTTCGTTTCATGTATCGAAAAGACGTATTTATCCGGGCCAAACTTACGGATCACGTTGGTAAACGAACGGATGGCAAAATTATAGTGCTGCGTGGAGACGGAAAACTGCTCCTTGTCCTTATTGCGCGACAAATAACGATCCTCCAGAATTTCATACTGTCCAAGTACCTTTTTCGCATAGGTAATAAACTCACGTCCGGCATCCGTGAGCCCGATTCCACGATTACTTCTTTCAAATAACACAATCCCAAGCTCGTTTTCCAATTCGCTGATGCTTAAGGAAAGCGCAGGCTGCGAGATATACAATTTCATTGCTGCTTCCCGTAAAGAAGCAGAACTGGCAACTGTAAGAACATATTTAAGCTGATTCATATTCATAGACCGTGATCTCCTAATCTCTCCGTGATTGATCCGGTGCTCCCGTATCAGGCTGCTCGTTTCCGCTGTCGGATGATTCCCAGATTCTGTCCCAGACTGCCGGAATCTCTTCTCTCCTGCTTCTTCTGAATGCAACAAGGGCATTCACAAAGAAGATCACAATAAAGATCATCTGCAGCCAGTACGCACTTAAATCTGCAGAGGTCGTCAGAACACCGCCTGACTGCTGCATATCCGCAGACAGAAAGGCTACGATATCTACCAGCGAATGCAGGAGCATGGAAGCCCAGATATTACCGGTCCTTAAATAAATCGCTGCAAAAATCAGTCCGAGTCCTATTGCATAAATCATCTGAAACAGGGTGCTTAACAGATCTGCGCCTGCCAGAAGATTCATTCCATGGATCAGTCCAAACACCAGACTCGGCAGGAGAAAAGCCATCCATATGACACCCTTTTTCTCCTTCTGTCTCATCGCGATGGAAACCGGAATGACCCGCCAGGCAACCTCCTCGTTGATACCGGGTGCTATTCCGAGAATCACTGCGATCAGAACATTTCCTATTTTTTCTCCCGACCAGATATGCAAAATCAATTCCACCAGAATCACAACAAGAATACCGCTTCCAATCAATACTGCACGTCCAAGACCCTTTACCCCGAAGAAATGCTTCAGCTCGCCACGAAACCAGAGCTGATGGAATAAAAGATACAGGAGCGATGAAACAATCGTGATCACTGCATTGGAAATCTGATCAGTGGTACTGCTCCCGGTAGCTATGTAATAAACCGTCTTGTGCAGCAGCGATAAAATAAGGTACAGGAAATATACCAGCAGAACAGATACCGCCATTCCCAGAAGCGGATGGTCAAAAAGCTTATGTGTTTTCGTATGATTCATGATTAATTCCTCCATTCAGATATTGAATAATAGTAGCTGTTCAGAACCCTCACAGTATCCACCACAACAACTCTAGCACACCTGCCCCAGACGATCAAGCCGGACACCGGAATTTGTAACTATTCAGAGCCATGCAAAATTGCTTTCTGTGAATGCTTGCATTCATACAGAATAGCAATTTTATATGGCGAAGTAACCACATGAGTAAAACTTGAGCTGTGAAACAGCGGTTTTACGAATGGGGTTCTGAATAGTTACCGGAATTTGTTGCCGGTAAACGGTTACTGTGCCGGAAAGTACAACGTAAGCTGATAACTCTCTTTTATTTTCTTCTCCACACATTCTCCGTTCATCTTCTTCATCATGTTACGGATATTCTGGATACCGATTCCGCTGCTTTCTACCCTTTCCTCCAGTGGACGGATGCTGTTTTCGAATATCAGACCTATCTGCTCCCTGGTTTTTACGGAACAGATTCTGACCGGCTTCTCCTGATCTGCATATTTGATGATATTAGAGGTCACGTTATCCATAATCCGGATGATATAATCCGTGGAAATTCGAATCCTGCACGGTTCCCATTTCACATCAAAGACCACAGAAAATCCCTTCTGCTCCAGATAATTACAGGTTTCTGAGAAGAGATCAAAGAAAACTGCCTCAAAGAGCTCCGGCTCTTCCAGTGTAATCTCCTCTTCGCCGGCAACCAGAGAATATTCAAACAGGTGATCCGTCAACTGCTTTAACCGGTGTGCCTTTTGATTGATCCTGCGGACATACTCCTTCCCCAGCTCTTCGGTTTTATATTGTTCCTTCTCCAGAATCTCTGAATATAGCATAATGGCTGTGACCGGCGTACGGATATCATGTGACATCTCTGTCACAATTCTCTGGTTTTCCCTTATCATTTCGTTTTCCTGAACCATCAGATTTAAAAATGCCCGTCTCATATCATCAATCTTTGCAGCCAGCAGAGCCAGCTCGTCCTTACCCTTTACAGAAATCGGATAATCCAGGCTTCCGCCCTCCAGAATGGAAACCTCCTCAACCAGCTTTAAGATATAATGCATCCTTTTACGGATGCCCAGCAGTACAACTGTCAGAAAGGTTATGAATGCCAGACACATTGCACTGACCAGAATCCAGTTATACATCTGATAGCTGAAATTTCCTGAAATCATCACCTCAAGGCTGCGGTCTGTCAGCTCCAGCTCATAGTATTTTTCCCAAGAATAATTACCCGCTGTGATTCCGCCTATGCTGATATCCTCATTCGGATAATCGGAATCATATATCTGAATCTGATCCTTGTAGATCCGGACATAGATGATCTTCTGGCTCTGTATCCACCGGTTGATCTGAGCCATATCCTCTGACGAAAGCTTCTGAGAGGTTACATATTTCTGCATTCTGTTAAAATACTTCAGATTCTGATTTTCAACATAGGAGGAATTTTCCAGATAATGATCGAGCATGAAGTTACCGACAGAATAAAACATTTGAAAAAATAAAAAAGCTATTGCTGCTGCACCCAGCAACAGATACAGCAGCTGCACATAGATTGAATGACGTTTACTTACCATCTGCATCGAATTTATACCCCTTTCCCCACACCGTTTTAATATATACAGGATTCTGGGGATCCGCTTCAATTTTAACACGAAGCTTGCGGATATGCACCATGATTGTACTGTTGCAGGAATAAAAATATGGCTCCTCCCATACACTTTCATACAAATTCTGTGCAGAAAAAATCTTGCTGCGATGCTGCATCATCAGCAGAAGAATATGATATTCAATATCCGATAAATCCTTCCGGATTCCATCCACAGTAACCTCGTTATACGTCTGATGAATCCGGATTCCCTTAATTGTCAGATAACGATCCTCTTCCTTCCCGCCTTCTGTATTCCTTCCGCTATAGATATTATAACGCCGCATCAATGCCTTCACACGGCCAAGCAGTTCTGCATAGGAAAAGGGTTTTGCAAGATAATCGTCTCCTCCTGCCATGAGTCCGATCAGCTTATCCGATTCCTGCGCCTTTGCAGTCAGAAACAGAACCGGGACATTCGATTTCTTACGGATCTCCTCACAGGTACGTAGTCCCGACATTCCAGGCATCATGACATCCAGTATCACAAGATCCACCTCATCATTCAGACAATCAAGTCCCTGCCTTCCATCCTCGGCTTCTGTTACCTGATACCCTTCACTCTCAAGCAGAATCCGCACTCCGTCACGAATATCCGCATCATCCTCTACAATCAATACCTGCTCTTTTTTCATGCAATAACTCCTTTCCCATTTTCAGCATAGCAGATTTCCGGTATGCCGTAAATGCTTATCATTTATTACTGTTCACCCGTACCTTGATCAATTCTTGTTCGGCCTCTGCTTCGTACCTCGTAAGCTCATCGTTCCAGTCCTGATACTCTATATCACTTCTGTGATCCGGCAGATTATAATTTTCTGCCAGATACCTGCCAAGATATCTGGTAACCTTATCTGCGCCGGAGCAGTTCAGATGATCTCCGGTATCCAGACTGTCCGTCTGCCAGTCTATGCCGATTTCATCCGTTTCCAGATTCAGATCGAGATAGGGAATCCCCTTCTGCGCAGCATATGCCTCGATGCTGTTGTGCCGCGCATAATTATAGTTTTCCGGGGACGGGGCACTGATCAGCAGCAATTCTGCTCCATTCTTCCTGCAAAATGCATAAATCCTGTTAAGATAAAAGATAACCACGTCGGATACCGCTTTCTTTTCATCCGTTTTCTGCATATATTCGCCGCCCTCATATGCAACGACCTGATCCCGGAATGCGTAGCCCTTATAATTCTCATCCGGATACGTTTTTCCATACAATACGGATTTCCAGACATCATGCCCCCGGAAAATGGATATATAACGGCTGCCATACGCCTCGATACAATCCCCTATTTCCGGTATCAGTGACTTGCTGCGGAACATAGCATTTGTCTCAAGAATCACAAGCTTCGGCCTTTGTGTGATATATGCTGTTTTCAGCATATAATAAGCCTCCTGCATTCTTTGATCCGGTTGTCCACATACATATCCGGTTATTCCGTAGCTTTTCCACCAGAGCATTGGCGAAACGGAAGAAAAGCTCAGGCTGTCGCCCAGCACGAGAACATCCACATCATTTTCCTTTTCGCCTAAAATACGGTATATACTCTTGTTCCGCTCCTGTACATATGCATCGTCCGATCTCATGATACGTTCGATCCACCCGGATACTGCAACGAGAAGCAATATGAGAATCAGGAAGAACAGCATATTTTTCCATTGCCTCCTGACAAAATTTTTAAAAACCTGCATAAATCATATCCACCTGTGTATATCCAATTCCATACGCTCCAAGCATGAGAACCGCCATAATCAATCCATAATAAATTGCCCACCGAACCGGACGCCATAGCCTCCGAAGTCCTTCCTCTCCAAGCAGCTTCATCTCTTTGATGGTATCCCATACTGCAACCACGATGATGCCGGCTATAATTACATAATAATCTCCTTTATCCAGACCAAGAGAAACCATTGTATAATAGATCGAGTCCTTCCATCTGCTGCATGCTTCATAATTGAGAGCCGGCCAGCCTGTAAAGGCACTGCGAAGCATTTCCATCCCCTGACTTAACCAGTCTGCCCGGAAAAAGAGCTCCCCTGTAAAAATAATGATCCAGGTTTTCAAAATCCGAAAGCAGCAACAGGGCAGAGACTCCTTATGAATATGACAAAGCGTCCGGAGCTTCTTTCCGACAGGCTCAAATGCCACCTCACCAAGCAGGATCACAAAATAATACATCCCATAAAAGATATAGTTCCATCTTGGACCATGCCATAAGCCATTACACAGCCAGACCGGGAACAGACACATTGCAGAAACCCCAAGTCTTGTCATGTACTTTCCATAATGCTTTTTCCCGAATTTATTCCACTTTTTTACCAAAGAAGAGACGGATACCGGATAAAAGATATAGGTTTTAAACCATTCACCCAGCGTAATATGCCAGCGTCTCCAGAACTCGGATGCACTTTGGGAAAAAAATGGCTGTCGGAAGTTTTCCGGTAATACAATACCAAACAGCTTCCCACTGCCGATAATCATGTCCATACAACCGGAAAATTCCATGTAAAGCTGGATGGTATACGCCACGGCCGCAATCAGTATCATAACCCCCTGATAGCTCTCATACTGATTAAACAGGACACCAACCAGAACGTCCAGACGATCAGCGATCACCAGCTTTTTGAAAAGTCCCCAGAAAATCCTTATGCTTCCCTTTGACAGGTTATCTACAGTCAACGCGTTCCCCTCCCATAGCTGATCCGCTGTCTGGGAATAGGAGCTGATCGGTCCTTCCATAATCTGTGGAAAAAACCCAAGAAAAAGTGCTATTTTCCCCGGATGCCGGAACACCTCCACCTTTTCCCAGTATACATCTGTCATATAGCCGATCGCCTGCAGGGTATAAAACGAAATCCCGATGGGCACAAGAAGCTGTTTCACAGGCAGTCCGTAATCTGAACCGTTATGTGCCAGAACCAGATTTATATTATATATAAAGAAATTATAGTATTTCAGCCAGATAAGGACTCCAAGCAATGCACAGATTCCAAAAATCAACACATGCTTTTCTTTCCTTCTGCAGGCCTTCCTTATGACTCCTGCTTCTGTCTTCTCACATGCTGCGGTATCCGTACGGCACTTTGCCTTTATCCATGCCAGCCATACGGCAATATAATGAGTAAACAGTGTAGTCCCTATCAGATAAAGCACCAGCTTCCCGCTGACTGACCAGAAGAAGATATAGCCAGCCAGAAGAAGTGTAATCCATCTGTGCTTTTGTGGTGTAAGCTGATAAACCAGCAGAACTATGGGCAAAAATACAAGGAGGTACTCCCAACCATTGTATGCCATTTCAGTTCTCCTGCAATTCTGTGATCATCTTCCACATTGCATCCACGGAATTCAAATTCTCAGGTGTCAGTCTGGATGCATCAATCTCGATTCCAAACTGATCCTCCAGCTCTGAAATCAGGGAAATCAGCATAAGGGAATCCATAATTCTGTCATCAATCAGTCTCTCTTCCTTATCCCATGCAATCGTGCTGTCCATTTCCATTAAAATATTCATTAATGTTTCCATGATTCATATCCTCCATATTCCATTGATAGGTTTCCTGTTTTTTTCTTGCTATTTTAAATCCATCCTTCTTGCTGTATAACACAACGGCCGGAAGCTCATGACTCAGAAACAGAGCCATACCCTCTGTCATGGCATACGCTCCCGTATTTTTAAATATGATACTGTCGCCAATCTGCGGATTCTGCAGGATAAGCTTCCTTACCAATACATCATTGACCGTACAAAGCGAACCGCAGATTGTCCATTCTCCGTATTCTCCGCTTCTGAAAGCCGGATGGATACTGCATTCCGGTTCGTACATCCCCAGAAGCTGACCATCATAATTCATTTGATGCAGACCTCCGTCTACAATGCAGTAATGAGTTCCGTGATTCTGCTTACATTCACAGACCCCGACAGCATAATAGCCTGATGAAGCGGCCAGGGCACGTCCCATTTCCAACGTAACACTTCCCTTCCATTTCATTGAAGAACAAGCTGCCTTAAGCACCTCAACATCCTCATCTGTGGTATCCCTCTGATTCTTAAAATACGGGACGGCAACACCCGGACCATATTCCAGTTCATCAGCTTCAAAGCCGTATTTCTCTTCCAGCCTGCCAAGAAATTCATCCAGATAGGTGATCTCCTTTTTGAACTTATCCGAGGTTTTCTTCTGCGTTCCCGAAAAATAATGTAATCCGCAGATTTTCACCCATGGAAACCGGTCTTTTGAGGCAATCAGCTTCTCAATGGTCTCCTCATCCATGCCAAACTGATTTCCGCTGGTCAGCCTTAAGAATACCGAAAGCCGCTCCCCATGTACCTTTCCCCATTCTGCATAAATCTTGAACTGCTCTGCGGACTCGGCAGTATATCTGCACTTACTTCCACAGGCATCGAGAATAACTTCCAGTTCCTCCTTCTTCTTCCTTACTCCTGAAATCAACAGCTTTTCCTGCGGCACTCTAAGACGTCTGCAGATTTCGAATTCACCCGTCGAACAAACCTCAATTCTGTCTATCCACTCAGACATCTCTCGGGTCAGAAACGGATTTGCCTTCATTGCGTAACACAATCCGGTTTTTTCCGGCATTTTTTCACGAAAATAACAGATCTTCTTCATCACCTCATCAAGATCAAACAGATACAGCGGCGTCCCATATTCCGCTACGGCCTGTTCCAGTCTTTCGGAATCCATTACATCACCACTTCCTTCCGGTTTCTGAAATAATCCCGGTCTGTTTTTCCGTTTTTATTAAGCGACATATGATCTACCCTGATTATGGTATAAGGAATCATGTACTGCGGAAGCTTTTTCTTAAGACCGCTCCTGATCTCCTGCTCCTTCGCAGTTCCGAAATAAAACCCTATCAGACGGTTTCTTTTGATATTTACAACACAACAGCTGTTCTCCACGCCCTTCAGCTGATTGATCGCATGCTCGATTTCCTCCAGTTCAATCCTGTGTCCCATATGCTTGATCTGAAAATCCTTCCGTCCACAGAAAAACAACTCTCCTGATGCACTGAAATATCCGAGATCTCCTGTGCAGTAATATCTCTGTGTACCGTCCGGTGTCTGCATCTGACGGAATTTCTTCTTCGTTTCCTCAGGATTATGATAATAGCCTGCTGCCAGAGACTCGCCGGATACACAGATTTCTCCGGTTTGTCCGGCCTTCTCAATCTGCTTTCCTTCTTCATCAAGCAGAAACACTCTTCTTCCTTCAAATGCCCTGCCAAGCGGAAGCACCTCATCATCCTCATAGGTTCTTTCCACCCGATAATAAGTACAGTTACAGGTAATCTCTGACGGTCCGTACAGATTCACGAACTGCGCACCCGGAAGTGCCTTCTGCCATAATCTTAACTGCTTCACCGGCATGACCTCTCCGCTGAACATCACCCTTTTTACCTCTGACGGGATCCGGTATTCGAGTCCCCGCAGAGCAGAGATCAGGGTAAGTGCTGATACTGCCCAGATCAACGTATTCACATGCTTATCACACAGATAATCCAGCAGCAGCGGAGGTGTTGAAAACAGCTTTGTACGTATCACCACCAGCTTAGCCCCGGTCATCACACAAGTATATATATCCTTCACCGATACATCAAAATCAAACGGTGCCTGATTTCCGATGATATCCGCTTCTGAGAATCCGAAGGTGTTAATAAAATGGGTAATAAAATCAATCACGGATTGATGGCTTACCACAATTCCCTTCGGCACTCCGGTAGAGCCTGAAGTAAAGGTTCCATACAGAAGCTCATCCCCGGAAAAACCTTCACGGATTTCTGCAAGTCTCTTTTCATCGATATCCTGATTCAGAATCTCATCAAGAATACATTTCCGTTCTCCATAGCCTGTCTGCTCCAATAGCTCTTCTTCCTGCGCAAGGATAAGAATCATCGCGGGAGATAAGGTATGAAAGATCTCACGCAGACGCTCCGCCGGCTGTCCCGGATCAGCCATGACATAAAAGCACCCCGCATATACAACTCCCAGCATTGCTGAGAGCGTCACAGCACTTTTCTCTGCAAGAATCACTACCGGCTTCTGTCTGTCCAGCCTTTTACATAAAGCTGTTCCGATGCATTTTGACCTGTTAAGCAGCTCCTGCCAGGTCAGGCAGAGCTCTCCATCATCAACGGCTGTTTTTTCCGGATAACGCATTGCGGTCTGCTCCAGATAATCCAATATATTTTTCATATATATCACTCCTCATTACCGTAATTATCTTTGTTAGATCTTATTAGATTCTGAAGCAAATCTTAATATTTCTAAACCTCGCCAAGTGCTCTGCACAAATAAAATTGAAAGCCGGGGCTATTGACGTATACTCTGAAAACATATATAACATGAAATTTAAATTGTATAAAATGGAGTTCTGAATAGACTATATTATTTTATGGGAAGAGAACTCAAGAAAATGAATGTATTGAAAAAAACACAAAAGCGGTAGTAGAAATTCTTCCATTGATTTCAACCACCGCCATTGTTGCCGCTGCTGTATCCACTCACAACCATCCCCGGAGCCATATTCAGTGTATGGCATAACGTATCGGGAGCCATTCTGGCTAACTTCTTTGCCAGAAACTCCGAGGATAAATAACCTCTATAATAAATATTGGATCATTTTGTGAAACCTCTATACTTCAGGTAATTCACAATCATCTGAGCCGCATAGTCTTCCCCGACGGCTCCCGGGTTAATCGTCAGATCATATTCTGTAGGATCATTCCAGTTTCCTCCGGTATAATACCGATAATAATTAGCCCGGTACTTATTGGTCTGAAGGATCTTTTCCTTTGCCTCCACGGTATTGACCTGTAATCGGTTTACAATATTCCCAATGTATATCTCCATCGGTGCCTGTATATTGACTGTCACTACATTTTTCAGGCTTCCTATAATTCTGTTTGCCGCTTTTCCGATAATAATGCAGGACTGCTTACCACCCAGTGCCAGACTCTTGATGACCTCTGCCTGATAATTGAACAGATTTTCATTCGACAGGTATTTGGCATCCTCCACAGTATACAATCTCCCGGTATATGCTCCCTTAGCATTATGGATTTTAACCTGCCCCTTATTGATCTTTTCGTTGGCCTCAAAAAATAACGTTTCATTAATTCCACTCAATTCTGATGCCATTTCAAGAATCTCTTTGTCATAGCAGGGAATACCCAATGTTTCCGATAATTTCTTCCCCACATGGCTTCCACCGCTTCTCAGACCTCTTGCAATCGTAATAATATAATTATATAATTATCCATATTCGTCCTCCTACTCTTATTTTCCTATGTCTGCTCCACATTCTGTTACATTAAACCGATCAGCTTCCAGAAAGGAATACTGATAACTGCTGCCACAATAGTAATGAGAATATAAATATATGACATCATTTGTGCATCCTTAAACCTTACAGAATCCTTTCCCACGATTGCTTCTGCTGTAACATAGTTGGTATTGGTATACTCCGTTGGCCATGATTTGGAAGCACCAATGATCAGGAAACCAGTAATAAAAGGGCTGATTCCTAACAGCCGGTATGCTGTTGTGGCAAAAACAACATAAAAGATAGTAACTGTAGCAATTGATGATACAATAAACACACGGAATGCATACACGATCAGCACCAAAGCCGCAATATATACAATGGGATTGCAGGTTATGATTTTCACCATGGGTTCCATCACCTCCGCAAGCCAGGTATCAATACCAAGTGTAGTAAACAGACTTGCCACGCATACAATGCCCCCTACATAAATCCATACATCCCAAGGGACATCGGCACGAAATTCTTTCTTGGAAATTGCTCCCGCCGTATACAACGACGCATATATAAAAATTGCAAAAATGCATTCCGGAATTCCGGTCCAATTCTTTGTAATCCAGCCGATCAACGTAAGGATCATAAAAGATGATTCTCAATCAATCATTAAAAACCAAGATTGTCATTTACCAGAATCACATGGATTCTTCCGGTATGTCTGGAGTATCTCGTGATCAGGAACTGGCAGCAAATCGTATCCGGGGATTTGCAGTCAAAGCACTTACCGGTTTCCTTACACGGAGTCTTCACATCAAATCGTTGTGCATTAGCGGGAGCCGCTACATTTCTTGCGCGCTTCATGGCACTGTCAAGGTCATCACATACCTTATTCATTCCAACAATGAAGATCACCTTCTTCGGTCCCTGGGCAATGCAGGAAACACGGTTGGAATTACCGTCGATATTAACAAGAATACCGTCACTTGTCATTGCATTGGCACTGGAAAGAAAGACATCGGAATCATAAGCCGCAAGCAGTCCTTCACGAGGCTCCATTTTGGAACGGTCAAGGTACTCATAATTACCCTCCTGCAAAGCCTCAACCAACCCGATCTCATTGGCACTTGCACATCCACCCATTGAAATGGTGCTGTTTTCTTCAATCAGCTCCAAAGCCTGCTTTAAAGCAGCCTCCTTGTCTTCGGCATAGTAGCCCGACATATTACGTGACTGTAAGCCTTTTATTACCGTCTGTGCCAGACGTTCATTTCGTTTCTTCATATTTTCATCCATAATTTTATCCTCCTGATAAAAGAGATTATTGCATATTCAACTTTTCCAACCTAATCATATATAATTTTTTCAACTTTTCCAACCTATTTTAGCATGATTTTTTCAACTTTTCCAACCACCAGATCTCTGCTTTATACTAGTCAGAAAAAATAATCGGTGATATGCTATAATAGTTCCGTCATATAGAAATGATGATACAGGATGAACATGGCTGAATGGTTACTTGATTTAATATGTGTAAAGAAAGAAGGAAATTTCACATGGATACTCCAGATTTTTCAAGAGAAAATATCAAACCCTTATTTGAGTCAAAATTTATCAGGGTGTTTGATTTGCAATATGCAGAAGGAAAACATTATTACGATGCGACCAGACGAACGGCTGATGATCTGGTGGCTGCAAAGACCACGGAAGAATTCAAGCACATGCGGGCAGATGCTGTGACCTGTATTGTTGTTTTGAATATAAAGGATTCTGAGCCAAAGCTTTTACTCAGTCATGAATTCCGCTACCCCACCGGTCAGTTTCTGTTAAGCCCTCCGGCCGGTCTCATCGACAAAGAGGATGCTGACCTTATTACCACCGCAACCAGAGAGTTAAAGGAAGAAACCGGCATTGTATTTGGTGACAGCGATACCGCAAAAGTGGTCAGTCCGCTTCTTTTCAGCACTCCGGGAATGACCGATGAGAGTAATGCTCTCGTTTTACTTTCCATAAACCGTGATACCCTTCCGGAGCTTAATACCGATGGCGCTGTTGGAAGTGAATGCTTTAACGGATTTTCTCTTTTAACAAAAGAAGAAGCTCTGCAGATTTTAAACCGTGGAACAGATTCTAACGGTATTTATTATTCAGTATATACCTGGGCGGCTCTGATGTATTTTGTGACAAGCTTCGACCACTAATAATTCGCCATATAAAATTGCTATTCTGCCTGAGTGCAAGCATTCGCAGAAAGCAATTTTATATGGCTCTAATTTGTTACATATTTTCTTTAATATATTGTGCCAGTTCTTTTACATCCAGTGTATGCTTTGTCATTCCAATCTTTGCTGCAATTCTGACAATTGCCGGCTGTTTTAACATGGCCCGATCCATGATCTCTTTTTCAAAAAAGACTTCATCTGTCTTTCCATCTGCCAGAACCTTCTTCTGACACATGACGATCACTCTGTCATAATTATCTGCCACAAACTCCATATCATGCGTGATCGTCACAATCGCTTTGCCACGACCTGTCAGAACACGATTTAACTGTGACAGTCTTTCCAGTCCATCCAGATCCTGACCGGCTGTAGGTTCATCAAAGATCATCACATCACAGTCACTGGCGATCACCGAAGCGATCGTTACAAACTTCCGGATCGACAATGGCAGATCATATGGGTTTTCCTCCAGGTATTTGTCCATGCCTGTCAGCTCTGCCGCATCCCTGATCCTGCATTCCCTTTCCTCTTCCGGTACCTTCATCTTTTTCAATCCATACTCTATTTCTTTATAAACTGTTGCATTGAAGATCTGGTCATCCGGATTCTGAAATACGTAGCCTACCCTGCGTGCCATCTGCGCCGTTGTATATTTCTTTGTGGATTCTCCATTGATCAGCACATCACCAGAACAGGGCCTTGTAAGACCATTCAACATCTTCACTGTTGTTGTCTTTCCTGCACCATTCTGCCCTACGATAGCAATATTTTCTCCCGCTTCAATAGAAAAACTCACATCATCTACAGCCAGATAACCATTGGGATATTTAAAAGATATATTTTTTACCTCTACTAATGCCATTATGTCACCTTTCTGCTAGTTCTTCATTTTTTCCTGCAGCATTTGTATCATTTCATCTACAGCAACCGGGATATGATCCAGTTCGATTCCCTGTTCCTGCAGTTCCAACGCAATCTGTGTGCATTGAGGAAGTCTTGTACGATATTCCCCGCACCTGGGATCTGCAAACACCTCTTTAGGCGTGCCTTCCATTACGATCCTGCCTTCATCCATAACAACAACCTGATCTGCATACTCCGCCACCTGTTCCATCTTATGTTCTACCAGTACGATCGTTTTCCCCATGCTCTTCATAAGTTCGATGATCTCAAAGATGTCATCCGTGCTCTGGGGATCGAGCTGGGAGGTCGGCTCGTCAATAACAAAAATATCCTGTCCCATAACAAGCACGGCTGCCAATGCCACTCGTTGCTGTTGTCCACCGGAAAGCTGATATGGATCACGATCACGAAACTCTTCTGTTTTAGTCAGTTTCATAATGTCTTCAACCCGTTTCCTGATTTCTCCAGGCTCTACTCCCATGTTGCAGAGTCCATACGCCAGTTCATCAAAAACCGTAGGGGCAACTCCGCTGATCTGGGTAAACGGATTCTGAAATACAAATCCGACGTTCATTGCCGTAGTCCCCAGTTCTTCCTCCTGCACGTTTTTTCCATTAACAAGGACTTCTCCTGAAATATCCCCTTTATAAAAAATAGGTACAAAACCACGAATTGCATTACATAATGTTGTTTTACCACTTCCGTTTGCCCCTACAATGGCACACAGTTCTCCTTTTTTTACTGTAAGGGACACGTTTTTCAACGTCGGTACCTCAGCTGTCGGATACTGATAAGTTAAATCTTTAATGACTATACTATCCATAAGACAATTTTTCCTCCAATCGCTACAAGAACGGCTGCAATAGCCAGAATCCGTACTGCCTTATCTGTCCCGGTATCCGGGATTTCATGCAGGGTTGTTTTTTTACATGGTGCTGAAAAGGCTCTTGCTTCCAGCGTGATCGCTCTTTCCTCTGCACTGACAATGGAATTCAGGATCAGTGGTCCTACAGATGGGAAAAACGCCTTGGCACGTACAATAAGATTACTTTCCATTTCAATTCCACGGGATTTCTGTGCTTCCAGAATCGTTCCCATTTTCTTGCTCATCTGCGGAATAATGCTCGCTGTCGACATCAGCACGTAACTGGCTGTCGGCGGTACTCCTTTTTTCTCCAATACTGTCATCAGTTTATTCAGGTTCAAAATCTTCACTGACAAAATTGCCGCGGATCCAATACCCAGAATCTTAGAACACAGGGAAATTGACTTATCAAATCCTTCCTGGGTAATCGAAAATACCCACAATTTCCAAATCACGGTATCGCCCGGAATAAACAGAATCTGAAAAATAAAACAGACCACTGTTACAAAGAAAATTGTTTTTACCCACAGCTTCAGATATTCTTTTCCTGCTCCATATATGAATGCCATTCCCATCATTGCCAATACACATACGATAGCTACTCTGTAATCAAAAAGTGTGGAAATAATTGCCAATGAAAGAATAATATATAAATTTGTCAAAGGATTCAGTATATTCTTCTGTTCCTTATAGTTCTGCATCTCTTTCTCCTTTTTGGCTTCTCTGTTATGCTTCTGCCTTTTTTGCTTCCTTTTCTTCCTTCGCTTTTTTTCTGGCCTCAATGAAAATATGGCCATTTGCAAATTTATACAGATTTCGGTCTGACATATTACGGATAACCATATAAGGGATCAGCAGTGAAATAAATTTATCAGGGATTTCAGCAATGAAGTTACCGATCACCTGTGCAGGCCAGAAAGGAACTCCTGCTGTGATCATGACTCCAATGATAGCTGAACTTGTGGTGCCGTCAAATCCACCAAAAAATACAATTACAACAAAGATGGAAGCAAATACACCCATTAAGATAATAAGCACACCTGAGATAATGAATCTCTTAATATTGATAAACATGCCCTTTTTAGCCAGAAAGCCGGTTGCAATACCAAATATTGCACTCACGATCGCATACGGCAGTGCTGTCGGTGCTGTCAGCGAAACAACAACGTTACTCAGAACACCCGTGATACAGCCTATGATCGGTCCTGCTAAAATGGATACGAGAAAGGTTCCGATCGAATCCAGATAAATCGGCAGCTTCAGCAAGCCTGCCAGTGTTCCTCCCACCCAGTTAATGGCAACTGCGATTGGAATAATTAAGATAGTAACTAAATTGATTTTTGATTCTTTTCCTTTGCTCATAGTGTCTCTCCCTTCATCTTATACATTATATTGTTTTACGATATCTTCGTATCCCGGAAACAGATAGTGGAAAAATGTTTCAAAAAACAGCTTTTTATCTGCTTCAGCGGCTACCAGACAATTCATCTTTTTATCCTTGTAGATGAATGTGGGGTATACCACAGATGCTCCCGGGCAAAGTCCCTCGGTCTCTACATCTACGAACGCTTCCTTGGTCTTTACAATTTCACGGTTAAGCAGATATGCAATGATCAGCACATCACAGAGCTCACATCCGATCACCTTTGCATAATCCCAGTGTCCATCTACATAGACACGTGTGATCTGATGGATAAACCGGGAAACCGGTGTGTTGATCTGCCAGAGCAGTTCTCTTAAGTCTGAGTTCAGCCAGACATGCTGTGTCGCATCCAGTCCGATCATCGTGACCTTTTCAAATCCTGCCTGAAGTACAATTTTGGCTGCCTCAGGATCCATCCAGAAATTAAATTCCGCATGTGGTGTCATATTGCCACCGTTTTCTGCTCCGCCCATGATAACGACTTCTTTTACATTGTGGATGAATTCCGGATCCTTTTGGATCGCCTTTGCAATATTGGTGAGTGGTCCAATCGGTACCAGTGTAATATTGCCTTTATCTTCTCTCACCTTACGGATCAGATAATCTACTGCATCCTCCGCTTCCGGTACTCTCTGGCTGTCTGCCATCTGAAGGTTTCCAAGGCCATCATCCCCATGAAATTCTTCACAGTGTTCATGCACACGAATCAGTGGTTCTGCACTTCCTTTGTAAACAGGAATATCGTTCCGTCCGGCAATTTCCAGAATCTTAAATGCATTTTTAGTAACCTTCTCCAGTCCTACATTCCCGTTTACGGTAGTGAGCGCCAATACTTCCAGCTCCTGCTTTGCCGATAATGCGAGCAAAATAGCAATTGCGTCATCAATTCCGGGATCTGTATCAATAATAATTTTCTGCATATGTTTTTACTCTCCTCCATATTCTGTAATTTCTTCTAATGTCGGGATAGAGGTCTGGGCTCCCTTTCTCGTTACGGCTATAGCAGATGCTTTCTGTCCAAGAGAAATTGCCTTTTCACAGGATTTTCCCTGACTGAGTGCCAGTGCAAAAGCAGCCGTAAAACAGTCTCCTGCTGCCGTGGTATCCACCGCCTTCACCTTATGAGCCGGAAAGTACTCTTCCGAATCTGCTGTCACATGGACACAACCTTCACCTCCAAGCGTTACAATTACATTTTTCACTCCTTTCCTGATAAGCTCTCGTGCCGCACATATCCTTTCCTTCTGATTTTCCGTATCCATTCCCGTAAGAATTCCTATTTCCGTTTCGTTTGGCTTAATAAAATCAATTCCTTTCCACAGACTATCAGGTATATCACCTCTGGCAGGTGCCGGATCAAGAATAATCGTCTTACCTTCCTCGACTGACAGTTCCTTAACATACTGGACAACCTCCAACGGTATTTCCAGCTGCATGACAATAATATCACTTCTGCGAATCAACTCCCGGTTTTCACGAATCAGCTCTTTATCTACTTCTCCGTTTGCTCCTGCTATGATGATAATAGTATTATCTCCATTACAGTCTACCGTAATATAAGCCTGTCCTGTGGGAACCTCCTTCAATTTTTCCACATGTGAAACATCCACATTTACTGCCTTCAGGTTGTCCAGAAGCCGCTGTCCCTTCGTATCATCTCCAACCGCTCCGAGCATGGCAACCCTTCCTCCCAGTTTTCCCACTGCATATGCCTGATTGGCGCCCTTTCCTCCTGGAATCTGTTCTACACCTTTTCCTGCGATCGTTTCTCCACATTTAGGCATATGGGGCGTTTCTATCACAGTGTCCATGTTCAGACTTCCCACTACTAAAATTTGTTTCACCTTGCTGTCACCTTCCTTGCATCGTATTTAGGGAAATACTGATTTAATCAGCATTTTCTTAGAATGAATTTCATCTTCATAAATATCTACGGCCTTTCTGTCCGGCAATGCCTGCTGCACTCCCTGTCTGGTAACACTGATCCCGGAAGCGTAAATTGCAAATTCAATGGCTTCCAGTAGATTTCTTCCCTCACTCAGATATACTGCCAACGCACTGATAAAGGAATCTGCACCTCCGGTAGTATCTACTGCTTCAAACCCAGTACCATCAAAATACAGGGAATAATCGTCATTTTTCAGATAACATCCTCTTGCTCCCAAAGTTACGATAACATTCTTTACACCCCTATCTTTTAAAATAAAGGCCTTTTCTTCTATTGTTTTTTCCCCTGGAATCAGTACATGCAGCTCTTTCTCATTCGGAACCAGATAAGCAATATCCTGATATATTTCTTCTTTCATAATTCCGGCTACTGTAGGTTTCAAAATCACCTGTGTTCCATTCTCCCGGCAAAGCCTGATCGTGTGCTCCACTATCACTTCAGGAATTTCCGTAGAAACCAAACAAAACTTTGCTTTTTCGAATAAATACTCATATTTGTCTAATTGTTTAATACTCAATCCACTATTAGCTCCTGCATAAACGGTAATCGCGCTTTCTCCACTTTGATCTACATGAATATATGCTTTTCCTGTCGGAAGCACTGTATCAAACCTGATTCCATCCACATGCACATGGTTTTCCGTTAGATTTGTATAAATTTGTCTGCCTTCTATATCATTTCCAAGACATCCTATTATGAAAACCTGTCCATCTAGTTTACCTACTCCAACAGCTTGATTTCCTCCCTTCCCACCCGGGAAAATATAAACCTTATCTGCCATCTGCGTTTCTCCGGTATTAGGAATTTGATTGACCTTAATCGTCACATCCATATTCATGCTTCCAACTACCACAATCTTCTCGCCCTGCCGGTCTACCGAAGGCTTTGCGACACTGTTCCGCATAACGATCTGAGGATCAAACTTACGAATCACTTCAATTCTTTTGTCCTTCATAATCATATCTATCAGACACTTCACAGCATCGGATACCATCCGTGCAACAGGAAACTGAATTGCTGTAATACCATTTCCTACATATTCCAATGCCTGTTCATCTCCAATGGAGATGAGCGAAATTTCGTCTGGTACCATCATGTTATTTCTGGTTAATGTACGCTCTACACAACGTGCAATTTCCGGTGTTCCACAGACAATTGCCGTTATACGCTCCATTATCACTTGAGATATTCCGATCTTCTCAATATCCTTAATGGAATCAGACGTATATATCCATACTGGGTTGTATTGAAGATTATGATTCTGCATTGCTGTCTTATAACCATTCAAAATACTCATTTCTGCTGCAATACAGCCTATTTTCTGATGTCCCTTCTGGTAAAGCTGTTCAACTGCCAGTTTGGCTGCTTCCGACAACCGATAATAAAAAGTGGTATTCTGCTTTTCGTCAAATGATCTTGTATCACTAAGATATACAACTGCATCTTCCATACTTCCATCTACTACCAAATGAGAATCCTCAATTAAGAAACCGGAAATTTTCTTCGCTTTCATTTCCTTTACAATCTGCTTTGAAGTCTCTAAACCGTCTGTATATCCCACTACAACACCATAGCCTTTTTCTCTTGCCGTCTCTTCGGCCACAAGCTGTATTTCCTGCTTTAACTGGCTATCCTTGCGGACGATCATACCAATAAGGCGACTTTTCATTCCTTCCTTTTCCAGGAATTTGAAATAAGGAATATAATGCTCCTGATCGATTACATTCAGAACTTTTCTTCTGGTTTCATCACTGATATCATGATCCTTGCCATTCATGACCTTCGATACAGTAGACGCAGATACACCTGCAATTCTTGCAATATCCCGTATATTCATAAGCCCCACCCATCAAATTTCTAAAAGCTTTTAGTAAACTTGTTTTATTTATTCAAAGCTTAACACTTTGTGCGTTATATCGCAATATTTCCATATAACAAAACAATTTTCCGACATGTTGCATAATTTACATCTTTACTAAACACTGTTTCGTTCTAAAAAAGAAAAAAGATTGCCAATAATAGGCAATCCTAATATCATAAAAAGCAGCCATTACAGCTGCTTTTCCATTGTAATATCTTCATCATCCTCTACATCTTCGCCCGACAATGCCTCTTTTAAGGTACGCCAGCCAAGCACGGCACACTTCACACGTGCCGGCATGTGGGCAATATCGCGAAGCGCGGATGCTTCCTCCAGAGAGTCGATTTCTTCCTCACTGGCTTCTCCCTTAATCATCTTCATAAAGGTCTGCCCTATCCGCAGGGCATCCTCCTTCTTCCTTCCGATGACCATCCCGAGCATAATGTCCGCGGAGGCCTGCGAGACTGCACATCCGTCTCCGACAAACGCTCCGTCCACAATCGTATCATCCTCGACCTTCAGCTTTAAGAAAATATCATCTCCACAGCTTGGATTGACGCCCTCAAGAACAATGTCGGCATCCGGCAGATCATGTTTGAATTCCGGCCGTACATTATGTTCGGTTAAGATTTCATTATAAAAGCTTCTATTTTCCATATCCCATCCTCTCCCTTACGCTTGCGATACTTTTTACAAAAAGCTCTGCCTCTTCTTCCGTATTATAAAACATAAAGCTTGCACGTGTGGCAGATCCGATTCCGAGGTGCTGCAGCAAAGGCTGTGCACAATGATGTCCTGCCCTGACACAGATTCCATCCGCAATCAGAATTTCACTCACATCATGCGGATGCACCTCATCAATTATAAATGTCAGGATTCCCGTGTGCTCTTCCGGCAGATCCGATCCCAGTACATGAACATGCGGAATCTCTCTAAGGCCATCGAGAGCTCGCTTTGTCACCTTAAGCTCCTGCTCCTGCATTGCAGCAAATCCAATTTTCTGCACATAATCGATTGCCGCATGCAATCCGACTGCTCCGGCCGCATTCACCGTACCGGCTTCGAATTTATGCGGAAGCTCTGCATATTTTGCGCTTTCTCTGCTCACAGACTCAATCATCTCACCACCGGAAAGAAACGGCGGCATTGCTTTTAATAATTCCTTTTTACCGTATAATACTCCGATTCCCATCGGTCCGAAAATTTTATGCCCGGAAAAGGCAAAAAAATCCGCACCCAGCTCTTGTACATTGACTGCCATGTGTGGCGTACTCTGTGCACCGTCTACCACAACGACCGCATTTTTCTCATGCGCCATTGCTGCAATTTCCTTAACGGGATTCACTCTGCCAAGTACATTCGATACCTGCGTAATGGCAACAATTCTGGTATTATCCGTAATCTGCTCCCGTACCTCGTCCATATCCAGAGAACCATCCTGCCGGCACTCCATAAACCGCAGCACCGCGCCTGTCGTTCTTGCCACCATCTGCCAGGGAAGCAGGTTGCTGTGATGCTCCATAATGGATACTAAGATCTCATCCCCTGCCTTCACATGACTTAAGCCGTAGCTGTATGCGACCAGATTGATGCTTTCTGTTGTATTTCTGGTAAAAACGATTTCTCTTACCGATTTCGCCCCGATAAAATCGCGTACAGCCTTGCGGGCATCCTCATACATCTGCGTTGCTTCAATGCTGAGAGGATAATTTCCACGTAACGGGTTTGCATTATGCTTTTTGTAAAATTCTTCTTCCGCATCAAGAACGGCCTGCGGACGCTGCGCGGTTGCTGCATTGTCAATATAAATCCAATCATGCTCCATGCCGGTATTCTTCCGGAATCCTTCTGAAGTCAGCAGGGGAAAATCGCTCCTGTAATCTGTCATATGCTGTCTCCTCCCAGTTCCTTGTCAATCATTGCGGTAAAAGCTTCATCTGCAATGAGACTCTTTAATCGTTCAATACCGGCTCTTGCCATCATATCTTCTGCCTGTTCCCTGCTGATTCCTCTGCTTGCCAGATAGAACAGCGTATCCTCATCCAGCTCTCCAATCGTTGCGCCGTGGTTACCTACCACATTTTCCTCCGAACAAAGAATAACCGGAACCGTCTTGTTCTCCACGTCCTCACCCAGCATCAGCACGGTTTCCTGCTCGTTTCCTACAGAATCAGAGGCTCCTGTCTTAAAATCAATCGTTCCCCGGAAAATCTTCTTCGCTCCATCCCGCAAAGAGCCCTGTACATTGATTTCACTTTCCGTACATCTGCCAAAATGGTTAACTACCTCATTCAGATCAATGACATGGGTATGCTCTCCAATATATCCGATATCGCTCTTAAAGCTGCTTTTCTCACCCTTTAAGTCAATCGCCGTGTCTGAATAAATGTCTCCTTTTCCGAGATAAATCTGAACCAGCTCGATACAGGCCTTCTTTTCACAGGAACCCTGAATGGCATTGTATATAAGGGAATCCTCTGCACTGTGCTGTAACTGGATGAGACGGACATGCGCCCCCTCTTCCAGAGTCAGATTCGTGCACACTGCAAGCTTATTCTCCGGCATATAATCCATATAAACGATGATCTGCTCATCCTTTGCCGCATGAATATTAAATTTCTTACTGCTGTATTCTCCCTCTCCACGAATGGAAAAGTGGACAGGTTCTTCTTTCA
Source organism: bacterium (assembly GCA_963618065.1). GTDB lineage: Bacteria > Bacillota > Clostridia > Lachnospirales > Lachnospiraceae > Suilimivivens. Next base: position 44,884 of record CAVERH010000018.1, read on the forward strand.
CCGCTACGTTTTCTTCCGGAAGTACGGTTGTATGTTCCATATCCCAGGGAAGCTTTGTCTCATTGACCTTCAGCCAATTCCAGGTCTTCGATGGGAGCTTATTGATAATCATATCTGTCATGGCTTTTTCTCCTTATCCTATGCTGCCCTTCATTTCAAGACGAATCAGATTGTTCATTTCTACGGCATATTCCAGCGGAAGCTCTTTTGACACATTATCTGCGAATCCGCTGACAAGAAGTGCTCTGGCATCTTCCTCGCTCATGCCTCTGGACATTAAATAAAATACGGCATCGTCACTGATACTTCCGATCTTCGCCTCATGTCCTACGGCAGCATCCTTTGTCCGGATGTCCATAGCCGGTATTGTATCCGAACGGGACTCGGAATCCAGCATCAGGGACTGACAGGAAACCGCAGATTTCGACTTCTTCGCTTCCTTGTTAATCACCACACTGCTCCGGAAGGTGCTGATTCCACCGCCCTTACTGATGGAACGGGTATTCATATAAGAGCTTGTATTCGGCGCGGCATGAACTACCTTCGCACCGGTATCCAGATTCTGTCCTTTTCCGGCAAAGGTTACACCGGTAAATTCCATCTTGGCACCCTCTCCCTTTAAGATACTCATCGGATACAGACAGCCGACATGGGAGCCAAATGAACCGGAAACCCATTCGATCGTACCGCCTTCCTCCACAACTGCTCTTTTGGTATTGAGGTTATACATATTTTTAGACCAGTTTTCAATGGTCGAATAACGCAGCTTTGCATTTTTCTTCACGTAAAGCTCCACGCATCCGGCATGAAGATTGGCTACGTTATATTTCGGAGCCGAACATCCTTCGATGAAATGCAGGCTTGCACCTTCATCAACAATAATTAAGGTATGCTCAAACTGTCCCGCACCTTTTGCATTCAGTCGGAAATAGGACTGCAGCGGAATTGAAACCTGCACTCCCTTCGGCACATAAACAAAGGAACCGCCGGACCACACTGCTCCATGCAGTGCTGCAAATTTGTGATCCCGTGGCGTCACCAGTTTCATAAAGTACCTGCGCACCATATCTGCATATTCACCCTTTAAGGCACTTTCCATATCGGTATAAACGACACCTTCCGCTTCCACCTCGGATTTTACGTTATGATAAACCAGCTCGGAATCATACTGGGCACCCACACCGGCCAGGGATTTCCGTTCTGCCTGCGGGATTCCCAATCGTTCAAAGGTATCCTTAATATCCTGCGGTACATCCTTCCATGATCCCTGCATCCTGGTATTTGGCCGTACATAGGTGGCAATATGGTCAATGTCCAGACCCTCAATGGAAGGTCCCCAGTTGGGAATAGTCATTTCATTATAAATTTGCAGGGATTGAAGACGAAACTGCTGCATCCACACAGGATCATCCTTTTCCTTCGACAGCTTGTCTACAATTTCCGGGGTCAGACCCTCTTCCATACGATAAGCATCTTTTTCTTCATCACGGATATCATAGATGCTGCGGTCAATATCATCTACCTGGCTTTTCTCTCTCATTTCACGCGCACCCCTTCTTATTTCCCGAATTTCTCGAAACCTTTTTCATTAATTTCATCCACCAGAGAAGCATCTCCGTTTTTGACAATTTTTCCTTCATCCATGACATGGGTAACATCCACATGCAGGGATTCCAGAATCCTCGTACTGTGTGTGATAATCAGAAGACTTCCCTTGCACCGTTCCTTATATAACCGGATTCCTTTGGAAACCGTCCGGACCGCATCGACATCAAGACCGGAATCCGTTTCATCCAGAATTGCAAGCTTGGGCTCTAACATCAGCATCTGCAGAATCTCTGCTTTCTTTTTCTCTCCTCCGGAAAAGCCAACATTCAGATCACGCTCTGCATAAGATTCATCCATGGAAAGCAGCTTCATAGTTTCCGAAAGCTTCTTCTTAAAATCCCACAGACGGATCCGCTTTCCGCATTTTTGCTCCAAAGCACTGCGGATAAAGGCACTCAGCGTTACTCCGGGCACCTCGAGCGGATTCTGGAAGGATAAGAAGATTCCCTTCTTCGCACGCTCATCCACTGATAACTCTGTAATATCTTCTCCATCAAAAAGAATGCTGCCGGAAGTAACCGTATAACGGGGATGTCCTGTGATGGCATAACCCAGTGTCGATTTACCTGTTCCATTCGGTCCCATAAGCACATGCGTTTCATCGCTTCCAATGGAAAGGTCCACTCCGTGCAGAATTTCTTTATCTTCTACATTAACATGTAAATCTTTAATTTCTAACAAAGTATGTTTTGACATCTGCTTTTCCTCCTGATATTTGCTCGCTAATGAGCCTCAGAGAAAACCAAATATCTGCTTCGCATCTGCCTGGTTTTCTCTGAGGCTCATTATATCCCTATTTACCTACCGTGTAAATAGGTTATTTAGCAGTTTTATTTTTTTTTCCTTCTCTGTGTCATTATCCTCTCTCATAAACTAAAAGCAGTGTTCCATCCTCTACCGACACCATTGCGTTCTGTCCGATAAAGGAGTTGCTTACACCTAGCGTAAAATCTGAGGTCAGACCCCCGACATATTCGTACTTAAGTCCCCGTATGACTACGCCGTCTGCCTTGTCGCTCAGACAGATCACTGACAGGCTTCCCTTAAGAGCAGAGGAAAACGTTTTACAGCCGTTCCACAGAATTTCCATCCGGATACCGTCACCCATCATCTGGATCTGACAGCCCTTTTTTGCATAATGGCTCATCAGCTGTACATTGGCAAATGTATGGGAAACCCGCGCTCCACCGCAGCCACCATAAATCAGGATTTCATGGTATCCTTCTTCGTAGGCTCTCGCTACGGCCAGTCCCATATCTGTGTCATCCTTTTCAACCGGAACAACTTCATGCGGAATCTCATCGACTGCCGCTTTCACCACCTCTTCGGTAAGGACTTCATCATACTCCAACGAATCCAGATCTCCTACCAGAAAATCCGGACGCATCTTATTTTCCAATAAAAATCTCAGCCCGCCATCAGCCGCAATCACATAAATATCCTTTTTCACTTCCGGCTTACAGCATCCGCTGTGGCAGGTTGTACAGTCATGGGTACAGCTTTCATCCTGCGCCCCATAGCCTGCCCATCTTAAAAGTGTCAGTAATTGTGCAGCTTCATTTCCCATAGGTGAAGCCCCGATGATAATGGCCTGTTTATATTCTCTGGTTATTGGATTCATAATGTTCATAACTCCTCTTTATATAAGTCACCTTCCTTATAAATGAGTATACCACATTTTTTCGCACCTGATTTATATAGAATCTTAAACTTTTCGTCACCAGAGCTTAAAAGGGTAAATTGAAGGTAAATAGACTCAAGAAATTTTGATCAAGAAATTTTAGAGTAAAATCCCCTTGACACAAAAATATACCATTGCTATAATAACAGGCAAATGCTCGGAGGGCGAGTTGTTCAGAGAAGCAACAGCCGGATAAGAGGCAGATTGAAATATCTGTTTCTTGTCCGGCTATTTTTTATGCAAAAGGAGGAATGTAAAATGGACTTTCTGAACGGAAAAATCAGACCGATGTACCTCAAATATCTGGCAGCAGCGTTTGGCAGTGCCATGATCACATCGGTTTATTCTATCGTGGATACTGCAATGGTTGGGCAGTACCATGGGCCGGAGGGAACTGCTGCATTGGCAGTCGTTGCGCCGGTCTGGAACATCATATACAGTCTCGGACTGCTGATGGGTATTGGCGGCAGTGTCATTTTCAGCATGAAACGTGGCGGTGACAAAAATGACGGCAGTGATAATCAGTATTTCACATCTGCAGTAATTGGCTCCATCATCTTATCGATTGTGGCATGGATCGGAGTCATATGCTTTGAACGACCGATTCTGACCTTTTTCGGTGCGGATGAATCCTTGCTTGCACTGGCACAAAAGTATATACGGCCGGTTAAATATGTGTTTCCACTTTTCCTGTTCAATCAGATGCTGGCAGCGTTTCTGAGGAATGACAAAAACCCGGGGCTTGCGACCCTAGGTGTACTGTCCGGAGGCATCTTTAATGTCTTTGGTGATTACTTTTTTGTATTTTCCTGCGATATGGGTATCTATGGTGCAGGACTTGCGACCGCCATTGGTTCCGGCATTTCGTTTCTTGTGATGATGACTCATTTTATCAGCCGCAAAAATACGCTTCGACTGACAAAACCGGAAGGGCTTTTCAAAAAACTCCAAGACATATGTGTTACAGGGTTTTCCACGTTCTTTATTGATGTGGCAATGGGGATCCTGACCATACTGTTTAATCGTCAGATTATGAAATACCTTGGTTCAAACGCATTAGCAATTTACGGACCAATTATTCAGGTCAGCACCTTTGTCCAGTGCTGCGCATACAGCGTCGGCCAGGCATCCCAGCCGATTATTTCTACTAATTTCGGCGCAGGAAAAGGAGGACGTATCAGGGAAACGCTTCGGCTGGCATTATGGACAACCGCGTTCTTCGGGATATTCTGGACCGTACTCAGTATGGTATGTCCGAATGTCTATATTCATATTTTTATGGCACCTACGACGGAGATCCTCCATATGGCACCTGCAATTATCCGAACCTATGCGTTGTCATTCCTGCTGCTGCCGTTTAATATTTTCTCTACCTACTATTTCCAGGCAGTTATGCAGCCAAAAGCAGCATTTATGGTGTCCGTTGCACGTGGGCTTGTCATCAGTGGTATTTTGATTATGGTTCTCCCCATTCTGACGGGAGCAGATTCTCTGTGGTTTGCTATGCCGATTACGGAGTTTCTGGTTATGATTTACGCTGCTACGACAATCCGCAAATATACAAAGGCTTTATCCTGATTTCATTTTTTGTTTTGGCACTGTTTATATATTACACGCATCGGTTCCTGCGGTCTGGCTGCCAGCCCATCTTTCAAAAGAACTGCATCAACATGATTTCTATGAATTAATGTTTGTGCTAGATGGTGAAGTTTACCAGAACATTGAGAATATGAGACATCTCTATACTACAGGAAGCTCCTGTTTCTGAAATTATGGCAGATCTTTAGGCAGGAAATCTTTAGTAAACAGAAAGTAAACTGTTTCACGATACTCTTAACATTTCTACTTCCAAGATATCCAAAAGGGATTCTTTTCTCTCTGACTATGTAATTATCGCACCTCCGCCCCAAAAGGCATCAACGCCAGCTTGGCAATCTTAAAAAACTGTTTTCCGAAGGGTATTCCTATAATGGTACAGCAAAGGATCAGTCCTACAAGTGCATTTCCCACTGCCATCGGAATTCCGGATACAATCAGCCAGATAATATTGGCAAGCAGACCTCATGCGTGGCTATGCCTTATTTAATCACTTATCTCCCAATGCCCTGTTCTGGTTGACCCTACTCTTTTTATCCGGGAGGCATTCATCAGCTCTTTCATCATTCTCTGAATGGTTCTCCTTGATAGTGATAACTCTTTTGCCAATTCTGTCTGCGTAATATTAGGGTTCTGTTTCAGAATTGATATTAAGTTGTTTTCCATATCAGCGTCACAATTAGTGCCATTAGCGTCAAATTCAGCGTCATCAGTGGCGCTATTTGTCATCTGATTTAAAAGCTCATCAAGAATATGATCTATTTGAGCCAGCATGAATTCAATAAATACTGTAGATTCTCCCTCTACATGGCATTTTGCAATCGCATCATAATAATCGTCCTGAAATTTTTCAATTTGGCTTTCTATCGGAATATATTCAAAAATCGGATTCCATTTAGACAAAATAGCTGTATGCCACAGCCTTGCCATCCTTCCGTTTCCGTCTGTAAAAGGATGAATAAATACAAACTCATAATGGAATACACTGCCTAGGATCAGCGGATGCACCTGGTCTTTTACTTCCTGCATCCAATCAAACAATTCATTCATCAATTGTGGAACAAGACGCGCCGGCGGAGCCATAAATATGCACTCTTCACCATTAAATACCCCTTCTTCACCGCTACGAAAATCACCCGATTCCTCTACGATATATTTTGTCATAATACCATGAAATTTCTTCAATTCTTCTATGCTGTAAGGATTGATTTCAGCTATTTTTTCATAGGCATTATAAGCATTCTTCACTTCCTGTATTTCCTTTGCCTCTCCAAGAACTAATTTTCCATTGATAACATCTCGCACCTGAGTCAGCGAAAGCGAATTTGCTTCGATTTTCAGAGAGGAATGAATGGATTTAATCCGATTATTTTTCCTTAGATGAGGCTTGTTTTCCATATTTTGCATGACAGTAAGACGTCCAATCTTCTCAGATATAGCCGCCACCAGGGATAATATATTATTTGTTATTGTAAATGGGGGTGTATATCTATCCATGTTTACCGCTTTCCTTTTTATTTATCTCACTTCTGCTCCAAATGGCATCAGCACCAGCTTTCCCATACCAGATGCTGCGTAGGTGCCCGCCTTAATCACAGACATTTCCTGCTCTGAACGATTACGCGGTTCTGCCTTCTGCTTTACAAGCTTTTCCAAACGTGCATCACTGGTATAAATACCCTCAATTCTGTTGGATGCACCGGTACTTTGAATCAGTGCAACTTCCAGCAGTGTTTTTAATTCATCAATATTAGCTTCAAGGAAAAGCTCCTGTTTGCCTTTATGTTCATGAATGCTTCCTATCATCTGGACAATTTCCGGAGTCAACAGTTTGGTAGCATTCGTCGTATAGTTAAATGTTCTTATGTGAATCTCCTTCATCTCATTTTTATCTCCATCATTTTACTGCCAAATGAGGGAGATTTCAACATTGATGATGGAGATAAAATTCCATTTATGCTCACCCCTCCAGAACTTCTATCATTCTTTCAAGTATCTTCTTTACATCACCAGCTCGCACTCGACGCTCGAATGAAACATTACATCTTCACCTCCGATAAGAAGTCCATTAACTTCCCCTCTTACGGATTCCTTGTTAATCGGCTTTAAATTAAATACACTGTTTGAATTAAAATTGACTGCCATAAAATCTCCTTCCTCATCTGTTCAAAATGTTTTTAATCTGTTCCAGATTATTGGCAAAATAGATTCCTTTCTGCCGTTCTTCTGAGGATAATCCCATATCTCTCATATGCTTAAGCAGCGCCATAAGGCTGTCATAATAGCCGTTGAGATTATATAAGATGCACGGTGCATTTAATTGCTTTAGTGACACTTTTGACATAACTTCTGATATTTCTTCCAAGGTACCAGTTCCTCCGGGAAAAGCAATAAATGCATCTCCAAGTTCGATCATCTTATTTTTCCGTTCGGTCATATCCTTGGTTACAATCAATTCTGTTAGTCCTTCATATTGCACTTCCTCATCAATGAAAAACTGTGGTTCTACACCTGTAGCCTGTCCGCCTACATTTAAAACGCTTTCCGCCAACTTACCCATCAATCCTGATTTTGAACCTCCGTACACGAGTGAGTTTCCGCTTTTTCCAATCCATGTGCCAAGCTCTTTGACCGCTTCTGCCAGAGCCGGATCATTTCCTTCTAATGCCCCAAGATATACTGTGATATTCATTTTTCCCTCCGTCTAAGATACTATACTAAGCTCATAATTTTATCGCAAAAATGTCTGCTCGATTGTCTCACGACTTATTCTTTTCCTTTAATAGCGGTTTAAGTTTTTTATAGATCAGACTTGACTTCTTGGTATCCTTGAATTTCTTGGCAACGGATATTTTCATAATCAACTAAAAAGTAATTCAAAATTGTTCTCCCAGGCTTCTAAGCTCTGCAATAGCGTCTGTGTTGTTGCTCAAATCCGTTCTATCGCCTGCAGAATATGATTTTTGGAACAGCATATCCCAGGATAGGTAATCTGCCATGCACTGGAACTGTTTATGTATGAGTTCATACTGAACGCTTCCTACCTGATCAGCTCCGACAACGATAACTCCAACCTTCTTATTTTTCAGATGGAGTCCTTTGCAATAACATTTGTCAATGACAAGCTTTAGCTGTGCCGACATTCCCCACCAATAAACCGGTGTGGCAAAAACAATCACATCTGCTGAAGCAATTTTGTCTATTGTAGGATTTGTGTCATCCTTCCTATTCTGTCAAGCCCTAAATCATTGATTTTACTGGCTTTGACGATTTTT
>CAVERH010000019.1:0-44922 GCA_963618065.1 bacterium
AAGGTAATTTCCAGTCAGGGATATATGGTCACTGGAATTTAATTTTCCATCTGACCATAGATGAGATGAGGATATAGAACTATGGATATTGATACATTAAGAAGTGAAATTTACAGACTGAATGAAGATGAGCTGTTTTATCAGAAATACTATTATGCCCGTCAGCAGCAGTACTCTCTGGACGAATTCCTGGCTAAGCTTGATATGGCTGATGTATTAAGAAGGCATCTGCTTGTTCCCGAGCGGAAAGAAACCATTCCTTTAATGTTTGAGGATTCCTTTTTCTTTAGCCCCGAAGAGAACAATACAATTGTAGCAGCTAAGCACAATTGTTTTTCACCTCCTATCAACCATGAGCATACCTTCTTTGAACTGGCCTTTGTATATGACGGAAGCTGCAGGCAGACAATCTGCGAACAGAACCTACAACTGATAACCGGTGATCTGATTATTATACCTCCCGGCATCCGTCATACGATTTCTGTATTTGACAATAGCGTAGTTCTTAATTACCTGATCCGGAAGAGTACCCTCCATAACATTTTCTTTTCGTTTTTAAACAAACCGAATATTCTGTCAGCCTTCTTTCTGAATAATATTTATTCCGAAAACGGGAACAGCTATGTGATTTTTCATACCGGGTCTGATGCAGATATCCGTCAGCGCTTTCTGTATGTTTACTGGGAATATATTAACAAGAATGCCTACTATGATCAGATGATGAATAACACCTTACTTATTATTTTCGGACTTTTAATCCGCAATTATGAAAAAAGCGCTGAACTACCCACCTTTACACAAAAGACAGATGTTCAACGCTTTGCTTTACTTCAGTTTATTCAGGAAAATTTTGCCTATGTAACTCTCGAAATGGTTGCGGACAGATTTCATTATACTCCTGAGTACACCTCCCAGCTGATCAGGAAAACAACCGGTCAGACCTTTACCGATATTTTGCAGAAAATCCGTACAGAAAAGGCACAGATCCTGCTACAGGACACCAATTTATCCGTGGCAAATATTGCACAACAGGTTGGCTATGAAAATGTGGAGCATTTTATCCGTATTTTCAAGAAAAAGCTTCACATGACCCCCACCGAATACCGTAAAATCGGCTACCGGCAGATATAGCTTCTCCTGCAGCTCCATCTTCCCGACTGTTAGCACACAAGATTTCTGCTCTCTCCATTTATAAAAGCCTCAATATTTTTACAGGTTTCGCTTACACAGCGGTTTCTTGCCTCCACACTCGCCCATGCAAGGTGCGGTGTAATAAACAGCTTCTTGCTGTCCATGATCTTACTTAACGGATTGCTTGCCTTCATCGGCTCTGTACTTGTCACGTCCAAACCTGCTGCCTGAATCTCGTCATTTACCAGTGCATCATGCAGATCCTGATCGTTCACAACAGGTCCTCTTGCAACATTAATCAGAATCGCTGATTTCTTCATCTTCGCAAGTGCATTCTTATCAATCAGATTTCTGGTGAGATCACTTAACGGACAGTGCAGTGATAAAATATCGGATTCCTTTAATAAGGTATCAAAATCCACCTGCTCATAGTCCGTGCAGGTACTCTTTCCGGTCACCGAGTGGAAGATCACACGGCAGCCAAACGCACTTGCAATCTGTGCGACCTTACGGCCAATATTTCCCATACCGATAATTCCCCAGGTTTTTCCTGCCAGTTCCACAAAGGATTCATCAAAATTGGAAAATCTGCTCTGGGAGGCATAAGCTCCTGATTTCACATATTCATCATAATGACGGAGCTTTTCCAGTACATAAAAGCAAAGTGCAAAGGTATGCTGTGCTACTGCATCCGTAGAATAGTTGCGGATGTTCGCCACCTTAATGCCATGCTCACTGCAATAGGCAAGATCTACATTGTCATATCCTGTCGCAAACTCACAGATCAGCTTCACATTCTTTGCGCCCTGCAGGGTCTTCGCTGTTAACGGAGCTTTATTTCCAATGACAATATCTGCTTCCTCGATCCGCTCGATCACTTCCTCTTCGGTCACGGTATTGGGATAGGTAATCACTTCTCCAAACTCACTGAATCCCTCAACCGATATATCCAGTCCTACACTGTTTCTTTCCAGCACAACAATCTTCATAAGCATTCTCCATCTCACATCAATAATATTGGACTTATCCCCTGTTCTGCCCTTCTGCGAAGAAAAAATCGCATATAATAAGAGAGGACGAAATCCTCTCTTATTATAAAGAAATTCTATTCTTTTGTCTATAAATACACCTTCTGATTCAGCATTTTTAACAGCTTATACAACGGCTTCCCGAGAATCAGCATCAGTATAAAATTCCCGATGCAATGCACCACATCCCAGGGCAATCCGCTGATCCAGTAAGCAAGTGCATACTTGGGATCCACAAAAAGGTAGAACAACGAAAACAATGATCCGAAGATCAATCCAAAGCTTCCAGACACGACTGCCCAAATCAGAAATTCTTCTTTGATCAGCTTTTTCAACAGCATCGTAATCACACATAACAATGGCCAGACATAAAGATAAGAGAACCACCAGGTGCCAAAGCCCCACTGGATCAATTCAAACAGATTGAAAACGGTGACAATAAGAATCGTTTCCCAGCCAAACACCAGCGAATATAAAACAACCAACAGAGATACCAGCTCAATATTTGGCAGGAATTCCAATGCCACTTTAGATACATAAAGGATAGCACTTAAAAGCGCTATCCTTGTGATTTTTTGTATACTCATCCTACCAGCCCTGTGTCAAAGTAAAGCTGTATGTATCTCCATCCTGAAGGGGAATCTCATCCGCTCCCGTTACTGCCGTTTCACCATTTACAGAAATACACCACCAGTACTGATTGTCGAGATCTTCCTCCATACCATTTATGCCTGTAATGTAAATACCATAATCCGATTCCTGGTATTGAATATCATCCATGGTTCTTAGGTATTCTCCGAGATATTCCGCATCAGACCGGCAGTCTGTGGTCTGATCATAGCCATCTCTTTCAGATACAATCTGCACCTTGAAATTTTTCATTCCCTCTGCAGTGCTCGTCTGATTCAGCACAACAGCAGCAATCGCAGCCACTGCCACTACTGCAATAAATACTGATATCAGAGTAATCTTTTTCTTCTTACTCATTTTCGTTCTCCTTTGATCGGTTTATTCGTCTTCCGGATACCTATTTTATCAGTAACACAAAAGATTATCAAGTATTTTCCAATGATTGGCCGAACTGTTACAATATTTTCACATTTTCGCAAAAAAATTTTGACAAACTCATACGCCTAACATATAATATATTTAACAGGAAAGCCGGAAGGTAAATGCACTTACCCGCTTCGGCGAACTTATTTATGTAATAAAAATAGCCGTTAACTCGCCAAAGTTAGGACGGCTATTTTTTATGTGTATAACTTAGTATTGCAACAATCAGCACCGCAACGGATACAATAAGTTGTAATTCCTCATACGTACTCATATAGCACCACCTCCGATAGACTCGAAACGGGTGCAGCACGTCCCCCAGCTTCCCAATTAAATATATTATCTGTTAAGGAGACTTATTTAGAATATATGTATAGATCTATATAAGCATTAGATATTTAAAAGATTATATACTTTTCTAAAAGATAACATGAAAAAACAATCCAAGCAATAGATATTTGTAAATACCCCGAAAGTAATATATGATCCTGACAATACTTTCTGGGGTATATGATTCTACTACATACTTATTACATAATATCGGACACGTTTCTGCAGTCAATACCTTTACGAAATCTCTTACAGCATCTCCGTAATCTTCTCTTTACCGACATAGCCGATGGAGGTTCCGGATACCTGTCCGTTCTTAAATACAAGTATGGTAGGCACACTCATCACGCGGTACTGCTGTGCAAGTCCCATTTCTTCATCCACATTTACCTTGCAGACCTTAACCTTTCCCTCGTATTCCTTCGCAATTTCATCAATTACAGGAGAAAGCATCTTACATGGACCGCACCACTCTGCATAAAAATCTACTAAAACAGGAATTTCGGACTGTAATACTTCCTTCTCAAAATTCTCTGCTGTTAAACAAATCTCTGTCATAATTTGTAACTCCTTTCCTCTTAAGTTTTTCCATTATACCATTATTTATACACATTTTTCCTATAATGTCTATAGGGATATAAAAATGAGCATCACTACAGAATCTATCCCATAGTGATACTCATTCCTATTTATTGCATTACTGTATCATATTCTTACGGTCTTAGCAATCCAATCATTAAATATTAAGCAGCTCACTGTAAACCTTCAGTGCTCCGTCGGTATCATGTGCAAGCACTCTCTTTGCAAGCACCTTACCTAACTGTACACCTTCCTGATCAAAGCTGTTAATATTCCATACAAAGCCCTGGAACATTACCTTGTTTTCGAAGTGTGCAAGCAGTGCACCTAAAGCAGCCGGTGTTAATTCCTCACCGATGATAATGCTGGACGGACGACCGCCTTCAAAATTCTTGTTGCGGTTCTCATCTTCCTTACCACATGCGAATGCAACAATCTGGGCTGCTACATTTGCACAAAGCTTCTGCTGGCTGGTGCTGTCCTGAATGACAACATCGGTGCCAATCTGGCTGTTCTTAAATCCGATGAACTGTAACGGTACAATATCAGTTCCCTGATGAAGAAGCTGATAGAAGGAATGCTGTCCGTTGGTTCCAGGTTCACCAAAGATGATCGGTCCCGTTACATAATCAATCGGCTCACCGAAACGGTTTACGGACTTGCCGTTGGATTCCATATCAAGCTGCTGCAAATGAGCAGGAAAACGGCTGAGTGCCTGGGAATAAGGAAGAACTGCGGTTGCAGGATATCCCAGTACGTTACGCTCGTAAACACCGATTAATGCATCAAGCATTTCCGGATTCTTCATAAGCTCCTTGTTTGCAGAAAGCTTATCTACTTCTGCTGCACCATCTAAGAACTGTGCAAATACTTCTGGGCCAAATGCCAGAGACAGAACTGCACCACCTACTGCGGAAGAAGAGGAGTAACGTCCTCCGATATAATCATCCATGAAGAAGGCTGCCAGATAATCTGCACTCTTTGCAAGAGGAGAGGTTTCACTTGTAACTGCGATCATATGCCTGGAAGCATCTAATCCGGCCTTTGCAAGAGCATCCTTAACGAAGGATTCGTTTGTTAAGGTCTCTAAGGTTGTACCGGACTTGGAAACCAGCACGAACAGGGAATGGGCAACATCAATCGAATTTAATACGGCTGCTGCATCATCCGGGTCTACATTACTGATGAACTTTGCTTCCATCTTAAAGGTGTTGTTCTTCTTAGCCCAGTTCTCTAATGCAAGATACATCGCACGGGGACCTAAGTCACTTCCGCCGATACCGATCTGTACGACTGTGGTGAACTTCTCACCTGCTGCGTTAGTGATCTCTCCGGCATGAACCCTGTTTGCAAATTCTGCGATTCTCTTCTGCTGTGTTACATAGAATTCACGCTTATCCACACCATCAGCTTCTACCTTTTCACCAAGCTGGCCACGGGTAAGCTGATGCAGAACCAGACGCTTTTCTCCTGTGTTAATTACTGCACCATTGTAAAGGGATTCAAATTTCTCTACAAGCTGTGCCTCCTCTGCAAGCTTTGCAAGTACCTCAAGTACCTGATTGTCTACTGCCTTTGCAGCGTAATTATAAGTAAGACCTTCTACCATCGGGATGCTGTAATTCTTGACACGGTCTGCACCGTTCTCACCAGACATCACTTCTACCAGATTGACACGATCTGTCTTCTCAAGTTCCTGATAAGAAGCAAGGGTGTCCAGATTTTTCCAGTTAAGCATAACTGATTCCTCCTTGTGTGCTTTTGTATTTTCTATTTCATATCACGATTCCGGACTACATTCTGTGACAAACAAGTCCTAAATCGTTTAAGTCCGGGTAAATTATACTATCTTCTTGTCGGAATTTCAACAAAGTCTCCCTATTTCCTCATATTTCCTTAGGAATTAACCACTAATTTCCCGTTTTTCAACTCGATATTCTTCATTTCCTTCGCCTTGCACTTTACAATGACCACTTCATCCCGATACTTTACTGCAAGCTGCAGGGACTTTCTGGCGGACAAACGGCAGTTAAGAAGCAGTACCACACGGTCTGCATTGCTCTGTATGAGCATTTCCACAATGCCTGCGGTCGCTCCGAAGTTTCCATCAATCTGGAATGGTGCATTCTGTCCGTACATCTGGGAATTTTCAGATTTACTCATTTATAGCTCTCAAATTCAATTTCAAGAAGCTTTGCCTTTCCAGATCCTAGTAACTGAAGAGTTAGGGATTCTGTTCCGTAAGCTTCAAATATAACGGAATAAATGCCCCATTCTCCCATTGTTTTTAAGGTGCTTTCTGATTCGTTACAAATAATGGTGCTTTTTTGGGTATTTCCAATATAAACATTTAATAGGATATTACCCTGAATCTGCATTTTTAAGTTTAACTTTGTATTTCCGGTAAAATTGAAATATTTATACGTAATCCGAGTCTGATTCTGAATATCTTTTATCAGACATTCGCCATTTTCTTCCGTAATATATGGAATCGTTTCTTCTGTTCTATCCTGACTGATATGGGGCATTTTCCCATTGGTCAGATTACATGCAATGACTGCGGGATAACTTCCGATGGTTTCAAGCGGATCTCCATTTAGCCCACAGGAAGTCATTTCTATCTGTGGAATTGAACCATCCTCACGAATTTCTATTTTTTCTGCGCAGCCTTGTCGGCTGTAGCAGCTTTTATGAGTATGCCTGTGGTAAAATACATACCAGTCACCATTTATGTTTTCGATGCCTCCATGGTTGTTACCCGTTATAGCCAGACGATCTTCCGGTTTTCTTCCTTGAAAGCCAATATCACCGTTGGAAATAATAACGCCTCCATATTTAAAATCCCTATCAGGAAAAGAACTGGTTGCATAACACAATTCATGGTTTACTTCTGACGAATAGATAAAATAATAAGTATTTTTTATTTTTCGGATAGAACTTGCCTCAAAGAAAGCATGCCCATGGAACTCCGTTCCTGCAGCGTCCAACTGTCCCGGTAGAATTTTTACCGGTTCAGTCAAAACGGTAAGCATATCCTCTGCAAGCGTTACTGTGAATGCTCCCTGAATTCCATCTTTTTCTCTTTCTATCTGTTCTTTTGTTTTATCGAACATTTTCATTTCCAGCTCCAACAGCATGGGAGTCAGAGCTTTTCGTTGTTCCATGGAGATACCGGATGCATCAGGGGAAGCAAGTGCCCATCCATAGTACAGACGAACGGTTCCATTATCATTGATCACAGCCGGATCAAAAGTAATGCAACGATCATAAGGCTTTCCATCCAGAGTTTGCAAAATACCATAATACTCATATGGTCCCTGAGGATCAGCTGCTGATGCCACATGAATCAATCCGGTAAAAGTTCCGCCCGCCATTGCATAATAGAGATAAAAGCGCCCATCATTGCCTTTTACTACATCAGGGGCATACATATATTTTTCTTTGTCATTTCGGTCAGGATCCTGCCATGCGTGATAGCTGATACCATGGCAAGTCCAGCTTTTCAGATCATTTACAGGTGCTGACCAGACTTCATAATCAAGCATACAAAAAGTCTCGCCCCCTTCTTTATCGTGAGAGCCAAAGATATAGACCCGGTCACCAAATACATGTGGTTCTCCATCTGGAATATATGTATTAACCGGAAGGTAAGGATTAAAAACTTGTTTTTTGCACATTATAAGAGTCGCCCTTCAAATTTATTTTCTGCGTTCCGACAAAGAAAACGGTATCCGTAATAAGAACTTTCCATATTCCAGCCCCCTTTCAGGTATGGTCTATTGTAAGTATCCTTGCAGGATTATCAATGGCAAGTATATGAACCTCCTTCGGTGTGAGCGTTCCTTCCGTCATCATGGTTTTCAATACCTGTGTCCATAAAATATATCCTTGATTTCCATTTTGCGTTCCGGAAGCTTTATTCATCATGTCATGTCCAAGTGTGATATTTTGAATATATCCGGCTGTAATCAGTTCCTTTAGCATCTTTTTTCGAGCTTTCAGATTAAACAGATCCATTTCCGGCGAATTTCCGCTGCTCCCCCAGGTATCCAGACCTACATGAAAGCCTTTTTCGGCTAATTTTATTGGCAACTCGATATCATATCCATCTTTATTAATCCGGGCTGTCGGATTACCGGAACCCAGATTATAGCTATCCATGTGACAAAATACCACTCGTTTGGACTCAAGACCCATCTGCTCAGAAAGCATGTCTGCCAGTTCCAGAATCATAGTTTTTCGTACTGGGAAAGCTGTGTGGATGTGAAGGCAAAGCCCCGTTTTTCTGGCAGCATTGGCACACGCTTTTACTGCCATCATCTCTTCCTCGCAGATTGATCCATTTTCCACACAGGATACAGCACATTTTACAATTCCCGGCAATATGTGATCTTCTCCAAATCCATTTTGAATTCCTGCCATTACCTTCTCAGCCATCCAGTTTTCACCCATTTTTAAATCCTTTTTAGGAATGGCACATTTGGTATAATAACCGGCTGCTATGACGATATTGATTCCCGAACGTATGGATAATTCTCTTCTGGTTTCAGGTTGAATTCCACCAAAAGGCATTGGACTGCAATCTACTAGGGAATTGCCTCCCTTTTTTTTAAATTCCAGCAATTCCTGAGTATAATAATCTATGTCTGATATTTTGCGTTTCGGATTCGTTCTTGGCATTTTCATGGAACTGATTACACCGCTTATGCTGGCTGTAGGAATCCCGGTTATATTTTCCCGTTTTCTCCGCTCTATTTCCTTTCCAATGTCTGAACCATTTTCAAATCCTTTGATTCCTTTGACCATATCAGGCATGGATTTCACCAGAATTTTTGCCAAAACAGCAGATTTAAAAATGGTATGCTCATGCATGGTGGTAATCCCAAGATCAGCAGAATCTATTTTTCCACATACCGTTTGTATTTTTCCCATACTGATCTCTCCAGTTTTTATGAATTCAACATTTGAATGAGTCCATCCAGCTGCTCCTCAGACATCATGCCAAAACTTACTAAAGAGCCAAGAGGCATCTCTTCCATCATGGCAGCTGCCAGATCACCTCCTGCTTCTCCAAGGCTCTGTGCGTCTGCTTCTGTGATTCCTTCATATTTTACTGCTGAAAACAGCATTGCAGCTTTCGGATTACCTGCAAGTTCGCCAAGAGAAGAATCCCTGGTAATGGCCGTCGGTATCTTGGTAACTGCTGTATATGTAATTTCTTTTTGAAGCCGGATATCTTCTGAAGAACTTCCGATTGCAATCTGATAAGTTCCTGATGGAGCAAACCAGTCATCCATCTTAGTCTCATAATAAGCAAGAGAAGAACTATCCACCTCAAATATTATTTCTCTGCTTTCCCCGGGCTGTAAAAATACTTTCCGAAAACCTTTCAATTCTTTTACCGGACGGATAACTTTGGATTCTGTTGCTCCTATATAAAGCTGTACCGCTTCAGCTCCTGCCTGGTCACCTGTATTTTTTAATGTGAAAGAAACCAGAAGCGTTTCGCCTTCTCGAAAGCATTCTTTTGACACAGTCATATTTTCATATGAAAAACTCGTATAACTTAATCCATGACCAAAGGGAAACAGGACATTCATTTTTTTCTTATCATAATAGCGGTATCCTACGAAAATCCCTTCATTGTAATGGCTGACACCGTTTTCACCCGGAAAATTCAGATAAGAAGGGTTGTCTTCCAGCTTTAAAGGAAATGTTTCCGCAAGCTTTCCGGATGGATTCGTATCCCCATATAAAATAGAAAGTGTTGCTTCGCTGACACCGTCTCCACCGAGATACATTTCCAGAACAGCCGGAATGTTATCTATCCATGGCATTTCTACCGGTGCACCATTATGAAGAACTACAACTGTGTTTGGGTTGACCTTTACAATTTGGTCAATCAGGTGATTCTGATTTTCAGGAAGCTGCAAGTGTTTTCTGTCAACACCTTCTGTTTCAAATCTGTCCGGAAGACCGGCAAAGATTACGATATTTTCACACTCCTTTGCCAATTTGATTGCTTCCTTTTCCAATGTCTCATTTACCATATAGTCTGTCAGGCTGAATCCCTCTGCATAGCAAATTTCATTATCACCTTCTACAAGTTCCAAAAGCGAGGGCACATACATGGAATTAATATGAGAACTTCCACTTCCCTGATAGCGTGGTTTTTTAACAAATCCTCCAATAAATGCGGTTTTGGTTCCTTTTTTTAATGGAAGAAGTCCCTGATTTTTCAAAAGAACAGCACAGTTTTTTTCAATTTCAACTGCTTTCTTATAATCTTCTTTCGGATGGAATTCTACTGTTTCTTCCAGAGCTTCTGCTGTTTGGAAAATCCAGGTAAGAAGTCTTTTTACAGCTATATCTAATACCGCTTCTGGAAGACTTCCATTTTCAACTGCTTCTTTTACTTTCTGATCATTGGCAACTCCAGAGGAACCTCCTGGCATTTCCAGCTCAATACCTGCCTTTACGCCCTTTACACGGTCTTTGATTGCGCCCCAATCTGTTACCATAAAACCGTCAAATCCCCATTTCTGGCGAAGGATTTCATTGTTCAATTTTTCATTCTCCGCACCATAGCTTCCGTTTAACTGATTGTAGGCACACATGACACTTCCGGGTTTTGCCTTTTTGACAGCACCCTCAAAGCTGGCAAGATAAATTTCATGCAAGGTTCTTTCATCAATTACAGAATTTCCGTTCATGCGACGGGTTTCCTGATTGTTGGCAGCAAAATGCTTTATACACGCAGATATCCCATTACTTTGAAGTCCTTCAATATAACTGGCGGCCATTTCAGAGGAAAGGAAAGGATCTTCTGAATAATATTCAAAATTTCTGCCGCAAAGCGGAGATCGCTTGATATTGACTCCGGGACCTAACACCATGGATATTTTCTCTGCTTTTGCTTCATTGCCTAGAATTTCACCTACTTTTTTGGCAACCTCTCTGTCAAAGGAAGCTGCAATTGCAGAGGAAGTAGGAAAGCAGACAGCTTTGATACTCTGGTTAATTCCAAGATGATCTGCATTACTATCTTGTTTTCTTAATCCATTTGGCCCGTCACACATCATAACGGATGGAATCCCAAGCCGTTCCACCGCTTTTGTGTGCCAAAAATCCTCTCCGGAAAGAAGGCTCACTTTTTCATCTAACGTCATTTCATCTATTACTTTCTGGATATCTCTCATGATCTATTATCTCCTCTCTGATTTTGATCTGTGCGATACTCACAGCACTGCCATCGGAAACTGTAACCTTTAAAGTTCCTTTTTTCCCTGCTCTTACTGCGGCCATCGCTCTTCCATAATAAGTGGCAGAGCTGTTTGTAAGAAAATCTTCTTCTGTTCTTGGATTTGCACTTCCAAAACCAAGGAGCTCTCCATTTTCTACGGTTAAACGGAGTGCCCGATCATCATTTGACTCTATCGTCCCATTTTGATCTTCCATGATAATTGAAAGAAATACTATTTCCTCTGGAGCTGCTGTATTTTTTTCACTATGGACTGTGGGAACTGCGTCTGCTGCGCTGGTTAATGTGCAGCGTCCAAGCTCATTTTTCTTTTTATCATATACAACAGCCTCTAATTTCCCCGGTTGATACCGCATTTTAAAAACAGCTTTACAGGATTTTAAATTCTTTTTTCCTACTTTCTTTCCATTACAGATCAGCACTGCTTTTGCTGCATCCGGGCTGGCATAAACTTCTACAACTGCCGGATTTTTTTCGCATCCTTTAAAAGACCAGCTTGGAATAGAATTGGTGCCCCTCCAGGTCTGCTTTGCAGGCTTTACACCAAGATGATTCACTGGCTGGACACAGACTGCAGGAATTTTTAGAAGATTCCAGGCTGCTCTCGCCTGATAGATTTCCCCATTTGGATTCCCTAAAATATCAAATAC
Organism: bacterium; assembly: GCA_963618065.1. GTDB lineage: Bacteria > Bacillota > Clostridia > Lachnospirales > Lachnospiraceae > Suilimivivens. Next base: position 12,033 of record CAVERH010000019.1, read on the forward strand.
ACCTACATCTCCCAGGAACCATGGATATGGTTTGTTAAAGCTTCTGCCATCTGTTGTATAGGCCCATGCACCGATTCCTGCCTCCCCCAGATAATCCCATGCTGTCCACATGAAATCTCCGATTAAATTTGGCAATTTCTTTACCATTTCCCAGTTTTTTACAATATCCTGAGGAAAAGTTTCAGTCCCAATAATCAGGCGTTTCGGGTGAAGCTTTGCATCTTTTTCATATCGTCCGGAAGCATAATTATAACCGGCAATATCTATGCAGTCCATTAACGGACTTATCAGCTCATCAATTTCTTTCGATCCAGATGCTTTATTCATGCCTGTTCCAATCATAGATGCCATTTTATTAAATATCATGGAAGAATTTAAAGGTGTCGTATCTGGTGTTTCTTCGGAATATTGGAACATCCCCTTGGCCGCACGGCCAAGAAGCATCAGATTGAATCCTCCTGTGACATAACGGGTTCGGTCAAGCTCATGCAGATAATCCGTCATTTCTTTTGCAAGCGCCAGACCTTTGTCTGATGCCGGTTCGGAGACTTCATTTCCGATGGAATAAAAGAGTACACAAGGGTGGTTATAATCTTTTTCCACCATGTTTTTCAAATCGTATTGCCAGTTTTCTTCAAATGCAAGAGCGTAATCATATTTATTTTTTCTCTGAAACCACATGTCCCAGCTTTCATCCATAACATAGATTCCATAATAGTCGCAGGCATCCAGAAGGGCGCTGCTGCAAGGATTATGTGCCGAACGGAGGGCATTAAATCCAGCTTCTTTCAGCATTCGCACTTTACGCCACTCTGCTTCTTTATATGCACATGCTCCAAGAATTCCATTATCATGATGAATACACCCACCACGAAGAAGTGTTTTTTCTCCATTTACGTAAAAACCATTTTCATTCATGGAAAGGATGCGGATGCCAAATGAAGTTTCTGCTGTGTCGATTATGGTTTTGTCTTTTATTATTCTGATGATGCAGTGATATAAATGTGGATGTTCTTCATTCCACAATATAGCATCAGGAATTCCCATATCTCCCATAGAACCGGAAGCGACCAGTTGATTTCCATCCCAAATTTCTACGTTAATCTCGTCGAACATGCCAAAAATATCAGCCTTCACCTGTATTGTTGCAGGTGATAGACCTTTGGTCGTAACTCGAATACTTCCCGGTTGGATATAGGACTGTCCTCCTGTAAGCATCCATACCGGTCGATAGATTCCGGTGCCGGAGTACCATCTGGAATTGGGCAGATCACAATTGTCGGCTGTTACGGTAATCTTGTTATCTCCATTTTTCAGATAGGAATCCGCCTCAATGCAGAAAGAAGAATAGCCATAAGCACACTCACCGGCCGGATGTCCATTGATTTCTACTTTCGCATTTTTATACACACCTTCAAAGAAAAAGAAAACATGTTCTTCGTCAGGTTTCCTGAATTTCTTTGTATAAACGGCTTGGCATCCCTTAAAAAATCCCACCGCACTGCCGCCTGGAGAATCCGGACTTCTTCCCTCTTCCAGCATGGCATCATGAGGAACCTGGATTGTCCTGCCTTTAAACTCCCAGTTTTTGCAAAAGTCTATTTTGTTCATCCCAGCTTCACCTCATCACCTTTTGTAATCCCATTTTCATTGATACTGTCAACTGCTGCATAATAAGTTTCTCCTGCAGTGATAAAGCTTAAATTGAGATGGTTCTCTTCTGTCTGCCAGCTGTTATACAGCTTACCTGGAGCAAGTCCATAGCGCACATTATAACGTGCAGCTCCTTCTGATTTTTCCCAGTTTAGGAAGATGTTAAGATCTCCTTTCCTTCGAAAAGCAAGACCCATTACTTTTTCCGGAAGTTTCCCACCTCCATTTCCAAATACCCGAAATCCGGCTACTGCCGGAACCCCATTAAACGGCATTTTCATGTGGCTTAAACGAAGATAACGAAATTTTTCAGGCGTTTCCGGACAAAAAAAATCATGGCAGTAATCGCTCTTCTCTTTTGTCCGATCCATAAGTACACTCCAGGATTTCCCATCTTTAGAGCCTTCCAATAAAAAAACGGTATTTTGTGGCTCTATATAAATTTTTCTGGAACCAGTCTGAAGCTTTACCATATCGTCAGCTTCTGCATAAAGCTTGTGGTCTGCAAAATTGATTTGAATGGCATTTACTGTTTTTTCACTGTCCAGATCAAAAAGAAGCCATTCTGTTTCGTTATTTGTCTGCGCAGCCCACCAGGTTTTTATATTTTCTTCATGAGCCTTTTCCGGCTCATATCCCATCTCGCAGGAAGAAGCACTCATTTTTCCGTCCAAAAGCATCCAGCCTGTTTTTTCTCTTTTTTCAAGATCCAGTGGATAGTCTGCCATTGCCTGATCACAGTGAAGTGTTCCTTCCTCATCAAAATCGCATGGAAACAGACCAATTCTCCGCTCAAATTTTTCATTTACACCGATCAGCATGGTGGCGACATGCCACCACTGTCCTTTTTTATCCTGAAACGTACTTCCATGCCCGGCAGCTCTTATAAATCCCCCCGGAACAGAGGAAAACGGATTATGTCTCTGATATATAAAGGGGCCAAGGGCATTATCACTCACATATACGCCATCTCCATAAACATTGAATTCTGTTCCAGGTGCAGCATACTGAAGATAATACCGGCCATCGTATTTGGTCATATAGGCACCCTCAATAAACGGTCCCTTTCCCAAAACGAGTTCCATCATTTTTTCCATATGTGTGACCGGTTTTACCGGAATGTTGTTTTCTCCTTTCCGTTCCCAGCCATGAATCTTTGGCGTCCCTTTTATCACCTCTACTTTTTTTCCAACCGGCTGTAGCGTTTCCGGATCCACCTCTACTCCGTGAATTGGTTTGGTTGAACATCCCCAGTAAAAATATACTTTTCCATCATCATCCTGGAAAATGTTGGGATCCCACCATGGAAATGCCTCCGGCATAGGGACAAAGGCTTCGTTGATAGGATCTTTGCTCGTATAGAAACGGCATTTTCCGTAAGAACTTGCAGAAAACACAATCCGCTCTCCAATAAGACGCACATCAGGAGCATAATCATAAACAGGAAGTTCCGGAGTCGCATGAAACTCCCAGCTTACCAGATCATCCGAATACCAAAATCCTCCTGACATGGAGGCAAAAAGCAGATAGGTCTCTTTAAAAAGAATCATGGTCGGATCTGCCGCTTCTCTGGAAAGACTTCGTTTTTTGCCTTCGCTCCGGTTCTGATAGCGGTATTCCAGATTTAGAGGATTGCATATTATTTTACTCATATTGCTCCACCTGCTTCCCGTTTTGCACGCTTTTCATCAATCTCCTTTCGCATCTGCGGTTTCATTGCATCTAACTTATAACATTTGCATATGATAGCGGCTACAGCATAAAATGCTACGGGAACAAAACTCATAAGCAATCGAATCATGGTAATGGCAGAAGCCGGTTGAGTTGCTGCCTGGCTGCCCGTGGTACTGATATATCCTGACATATTCAACAATATGCCCATAAAGAATGCGCCTAAGGCACTTCCAATCTTTTGTCCCAGTCCCGGAATGACGCCAAGTGTTGCTTCCATTCTTGGCCTGTCCTGCCATTCATTGAAATCAGCACAATCATAAATCATCAGTGTATTAAACATATTGACAGGAAGGACACCCAGTCCTGTAAATACTCCGGCAAAAAGAAGTAACGGGATACTGTCCTTCGCAAACCAGTTCAGCGTATAACCAAACATACACATCACAAAGCCGATAAAGCAAAGATTTCTTACCGATACTTTTTTCATAATTTGCGGTGCCAGGGCAAGAAATGGAATCATCAGAACTGCCAACGTACTAATCAGTCCCATTTTTCCAACATCTCCAACGATATAAGTAAAGTAATATGTAGTAACACCCATATTCGCTACAAGATTATAAATGAGTACCATGATTGCAACAGGATAAATATGCTTGTTGGATTTCAGACATTCCCATACGTCTCTCAATATAATTTTGTCTGTTTTTGCATCAATATCATATTTCTCCGGAATGAAAAAGAAACGGAGCAGCCCGATAACGGTACACGGAACAGCAAAAATTAAAACCATTTCCGTCCATCCACCTTCAGACGTTCCCAGATTTGCCATCATCATAGGAAATACAATGTTGATGATCATGGCTCCGAGCATAGACATCAAACCGCCATAGCTTCCATAAGCAACATACTTTCTCTCACTGTTAAATGCACGCACGCTATAGGGAACGATGGATGAACCAAGTAAAGTTCCAAAAATAGAATTGATCAACGCATACATAATCAATATCCATGCACATTTTACCGGCAATTCCCAACCAGGTGGGCAGGAAAACATCAGCACCGTACATACCCAGTATCCGATAATACATAATTCATAAGGCCGTCCTTTGCCAAGCTTTGTGTTCGTTCTGTCAATAATGTAACCGGCAATGATATCTGTAAAACCATCAAAAATTTTGCTTACCATCAGCAAGGTTCCTACCAGAGCAATATTTACCCCTAAAACATCAGAACAATACATGCTCAAAAAACCCATAATCACAATGTTCATCGCCTGGCTCACCTGACGGCTGTTCCACAACAGACACTCTTTTAAATTGGGTGCCATTGGATCTCTTTGCTTCTCTTGTTTTTTCATTTTGGTTACCCCCGTTTTGTTTTTATGATTGTACTATATTCTTTTAGGAGCCGGACGTGGTATAATAATTTTGCTTTATTTATAACAAATTTGCTGATATAATATTTTGTAGCTAATATGTGACACTTTTCTCTAAATAATGATATTATTTTTTCACCTATTTTGATATATTTAGTGTGCGGAGGAGTCATTATTATGATGAGAAGATTAAAAAGACCGATAGATCCCATTGCATTTATCAATGCAGTAAAGAATTGCAGCGGAGATGTATTTTTACAGACCAAAGAAGGGGATCTGCTGAATCTGAAATCCAATCTTTGCCAATATATCTTTGCTTATGTTTCACTTTCTGACAATACAGAAGATTTTTTGATAAATGCAGAGCTTACCTGCGATTTACAGGAGGATTATCCTCTTCTGTCCGATTACTATATGGAGATCACAAATGAATAATATTGAAGATCGTCTTTCTTTTTTCCGATCGCTTGTATCATGTGCCCATGATATCACCTTTACAGAGTTTAATTCTGAACTGACACCCATTTTTTGCAGTAGTAAGCAGGCGGAGGCAATTTATCTGTTTTTTGCAATTGATGAGTTAAGTTCACTTGAGGAAATGCCTGACATTAATAAAGCCTTCTCTGCTTCTCCGTTCGCCTGCGCATATCCGGTAGTATGTATGAATTCTCTTGGAATGCTGTGGATCTCCGAATGTGAATTATATCAGGAAGAAATGAAAAAAGTTCATGTAATAGGACCTGTTTTTTCAGCGGATTATTCCATGCAGAATATTAATGCCCGCATGGATAAATTAAAAATACCGATTTCTATAAAGAAACGATTCATGAATCTGGTAGAATCTCTTCCCATTGTGCCACTAATCCGTATGTATGAATATGGATGCATGCTCCATTTTTGTCTTTACGAGAAAAAAATAGCAATCAGTGATTTTGTATACTTTAATACTGAGGGTGAACCGTCTGCTGTTTCCGGGTACACAGGATCTCTGGCTCCGGAACAAACCTGGCTGGCTACAAGAAAATTATTGTCTATGGTGAAAAATGGCAATCTGGATTATCAGGAGACAGTTGATCATCTCACATCTCTGGGCTATACGCAGAATCATTCAGGCAGTTTTTTGAGACAGACGAAAAATGCTGTTATCATTCTTACTGCTCTTTGCTGTCAGGCGGCAATTTCAGGAGGGATTGCGCCTTCAACAGCATATCTGCTTAGTGATCGTTATCTTCAGGCAGTGGAAGAAAGTACAAATGTCTCTTCTTTAGGTGAAATTAGCAAAACGATGCTACAGGATTATATTAAAAGAGTGCATCAGCAAAAATGTATGGATTCCTCCATTTCCCCTCAGATGAAGGCTGTTTGTGACAGACTTGCACTTTCACCGGAAATGAAACCTGATATTAAGACACTTGCTGCACAATTCGGATATAGCCAATATTATTTTTCCAGAAAATTTCATGAGGAAACAGGAATGTCGTTAAATCAGTATCTTATGAAACATAAAATAGAAAAGTCAAAACTTTTGTTAAAAAACACGGCATTATCGATTCAGGATATTACAGACACATTAAATTTTTGTTCATCAAGTTATTTTGGGAAACATTTCCGTCAGGAGACAGGAATGACACCTTTAGAGTACCGAGGAAAATTTAATCTGAATTATTTACAGAACAATATCTGAACTGTTACATTGTAATAATGTCTATTCAAAACTACATTCGCCATATAAATTATGTCAAATGTCCTTACGAATGCAAGCATTCAACGTCCATATTTGAGTAGAGCACTTAGTGAGGTTGTTTCGAGCTTAGTGCGAACCATACAAGTTCACTTGGCGCACCAAAGGTGAGTCTAGTGAAGCTTGTTGTCATAATTTGCATGGCTCTGAATAGACAATTAATATAAAAATTCCTCCAGCAAGGCTTCCAGCTCCTGCTGCTGCGAGAAATTCACGATCCTTGGTTCTTCTTTTCCGACAGAAGCGGTTTCCCCCGCCTTTTCCTTCTGTTTCAGCTCGTCCAACGCGGAAAGCTCTGTTTCCAGCCGCGGGCACAGGTGATTGTCCAGATAGTCCACCAGATTGATCTTAAGAAGCTTCTTCTTTTCCTCCATATTCGTAAGGCTCATCACCGAAAAGTACAGATACAGTCCAAGAATACTAATTAAATAATAAGGAACCATATCAAACAGCGTTTTGCCAAACGACAGTTGTAAGAAAATACAAATCCCTGTGGATAAAATAAAGAAAAACATCATCTGTCCGGATAACTGTATGAATCTGGTCAAAGGTATCCCCAACAGCTTCAGCTTTTTAACAAACTTATCCACATATACGGATGTATTTATCATTTTACCATTTAATTTGTAATAATTCACGTACTTTTGTCGGCATTGCTTTAATGCGTTACTCTTAACGGTACTCATATTCTCAGATTCCTGCAATAAAAGATGAATCATCACACCCGCAATTGTCTGGAATATAATACTTAAAGATAGAAATACTATCATACAAACAGATAAAAAATGGAAATTTTGTAATAACGACAACATAATCCCTCCTCCATGCCTGTCTTTAATTCTAAACTTATTATATAGTTATATATTTATTATGGGAGCGATTAGTTATCTGATTATTTCGACAAAAAGAACGGACTTTCTATGGAAAGTGCAGAAAGAATCTGCTATACTTTCATGTATCGAACCAAAATGGGAGGCATCTGTATGGAACAATCAACTGGTTATAAAATTGTACTGACCGGAGGCGGTACAGCCGGTCATGTCACTCCGAATATTGCACTGCTGCCGCATTTGCAGAAAGCAGGCTTTGAAATCTCTTATATCGGTTCCTACGACGGCATCGAAAAGAAGCTGATCGAAGACTTTCACATTCCTTATTACGGTGTCGCAACCGGTAAATTCCGGCGTTATCTTGATGTCAGGAACTTTACGGACCCATTTAAGGTGATTAAGGGCTTTAGCGAAGCCGAGCATCTATTGAAGGAAATTAAGCCGGACGTTGTATTCTCCAAGGGCGGCTTTGTCAGTGTACCGGTTGTCCATGCTGCCGCTGCCCTCCATATTCCGTGTATCATCCATGAATCCGACATGACCCCCGGACTTGCCAACAAGCTTTGTATTCCTGTTGCAAAAAAGGTCTGCTGCAACTTCCCGGAAACCCTTGCGATGCTTCCGAAGGATAAAGCAGTATTATCCGGCTCTCCCATTCGAGAAGAGCTGGCCAATGGCAATAAAGCAGACGGACTTTCCTTCTGTGGCTTTCATTCTATGAAACCGGTAATCATGGTCATCGGTGGAAGTCTCGGCGCGAACTCCATCAATATTGCCGTTCGTGATGCACTTCCTGTCCTGTTACAGGATTTTCAGATCGTTCATATCTGCGGTAAGGATAAGATTGATGAAAAGCATAACGGCACTGCCGGATATAAGCAGTTTGATTATGTGAAATCCGAATTAAAAGACCTGTTTGCTGCGGCAGACATTGTCATTTCCCGTGCAGGTGCAAACTCCATCTGTGAGCTGCTTGCGTTAAAGAAACCCAATGTCCTCATTCCTTTATCCGCAAACAGCAGCCGCGGCGATCAGATTCTGAATGCGAAGTCCTTTGAATCACAAGGCTTCTCCGTTGTTTTAGATGACGATGCCCTGACCCCTGAAATGTTATGTGAGAAGGTGACAGAGCTCTTCTTCGAACGCCAGCGTTACATTGAGGCAATGTCGAAGAGCAATCAGTTGAATGCCATCAAAACTATTATGAATTTAATCATGGAACAGGTCAGAAAATAAGCCTACGCTGCTATTGATCCACAATATCAACCTTGATCCGGTCTTCATAAGGAAGTATCAGCTTCGTTACAATTTCTTCTGCCAGGGAACGCATATCCTCAATCGTTTCGTGGCAGTTTTCTTTTGTCACCTCAAATTTTCCCTCTATAAGATCCTCACAGATCTGATGGTTGATCTCATCGGAGAAGTGAAGAATATCCATATAATTCTCCAGATTTAAGATCGTCTCACGGTCATTCATGAAATAAAAGCACCGCACATTGTCGTATTCAAGCAGTGTATTCATTGCGTTCTCCATATTGTACAGATAAGCATCGAGATCTCCGTCGCGATAGGTACTATCCCACCAGAGCATCGAATATGGCGGCATGAAAATATAAAACTGCGTTTCCGGATGTGCCTCAATGCGATCCGTTAACAATGTAAGGTTCTGGAAAAGCAGATCCTGATAAGCATTCTCCGGCTTTTCCTCCGCAATGGAGGGTTTCCGGATATACAGCCCCAGTGCCATATCGGAGTTAAACTCCTTCCACTGCGCCCAGTTGTAGGACTCATCCTCGTTATAATCCCCGATCACGGACTTCGCAATCATATAAGGAATCTTCTCAAACAGGACTCCCTTGTTTAATACATACTGAATATCATTGATATAATTATCATCGTACAGGTACATCGGGCATCCCGTCAGTTCAAAGGTCGGCTCCGGATCTGCCACGAGTGCCGACGGATCCAGATTGTAGAATACATACTTTAGCTGCTGATGCTCAAATGTCTCATCCAGCAGATAACAAAGATCTGCCGTTGCACCGTAGGAACGGATCGCCTTAATCACATGGCAGTCAAAGCCTTCATCAAACCAGCTGTTGTTGTAATTCTCCGCTACGGAAGATCCTGCCACAACACTGTCATAGTCAAAGTTCTTCAGCGTTCCAACCACCTGATATTCCTTATCCGCAAGCACCGCTTTTAACCCCGGCAGTGCCTTATGATACTGGAAAAAGGGGTCAAAGATCACCACAACGAGGATGCACAGCAGCAGCAACGCAACGCTTCCTATGAAAAATCGCTTTAAAAACTGTTTTGAAGTCATAACATTTCCTCTAAAAATTGAAGTAAATAAATGTACTTACCTGTGAGAAGGAAATCACAGACCATACGAAAATAAATACCACCCATGCACACAGCTTCTTACGGAACGGATTCTCGGCTACCATCTGGAGCGTATTTTTCCGGCTGATGACGATGGCACTGATGACAAGGAGCAGCAGGAACAATGCCACATAAGCATACTGCAGCAGATTGGGGAATTTTAAGGTAAACACCTGCTTGATAAGATAAAACTCCGGAATATCTAAGTTCGCTGCCAGCTTAAAGAGATAGCCTGTGTTCTTAAAAGCAAAAATATTCTTAAATAACTGAGTTGCCGCTGTCATACTGCTGCTTCCGAAGAAAATCAGTGACAGATTAAAGAAACCGAATGTAAAAATCCAGCCCAGCCATCTTGGAATGTACCACTTCGCAGGCACTTTTTCATTAGAGCCCTTCACACCAACAATTCCGAGATTATCCCAGATCACCAGAAGTCCCTGCATGGATCCCCATGCAATGTAGGTCCAGTTCGCCCCATGCCAGATTCCACTTAAGAAAAAGACCATAAATGTATTGAACATCGTGCGTGCCTTACCCTTGCGGCTTCCTCCCAGTGGAATGTACACATACTGGATGAAAAACCGGGACAGCGTCATATGCCAGCGCTGCCAGAGCTCCTTTACCGAACAGGCCTTATACGGTGAATTAAAGTTTACGGGAAGCTCGATGTTAAACATCTTGCCAAGGCCGATTGCCATATCGCTGTATCCGCTGAAGTCAAAGTAAATCTGGAACGTATATGCCAGAATCATAAGCAGTGTGGACGGTGTATCCAGAAACAGATTCTGCTCAAAGCCAAAGTTCACCGGGAGCGCCAGATTGTCTGCAAGAAGCACCTTTTTCCCTAATCCGATTGTGAAAATAATGATTCCCTTCGCAAACTGATCACTGTTAAAACGGCGGTTATCCGTATCCTCAAACTGGGGCATCATTTCCTTATATAAGACAATCGGACCCGCTATCAGCTGTGGAAAGAACGTAACAAAGGTCAGATAATTGATAAAGGAATAATGCTCTGCCTTTCCCTTTGCACGGTCAATAATAAACGAAAGCTGCTGAAACGTGAAGAAGCTGATGCCAAGCGGCAGCAAAATATGCTTCAATGCAAAGTTTGTCTTAAAAACCGCATTCACATTTTCAAAGAAGAAATCGTAATACTTAAAGTAAAATATAATACCAAGATTTAGGAGTACGCCTGCCCAGAGTCCTGCCCTGCATACCTTCGGTGATGAGAATTTCTTTAGCAGAAAGCTCAACAGGTAATTCACCAGAATACTTCCGAGAATGACAAACAGATAATATAGATTAAAATAGCCGTAGAACCACAACGACATTACTGCCAGAAATAATTTTGCCATTTCATATGCCTTGCAGCGGTTCAGCCCATACCAGCCAAGCAGCGCAAGGGGCAAAAATAAGAAAATAAATATATAAGAATTAAAAAGCATACATAACCTCGCTTAATCAAATGAGTAATCTGCACTTCTTGTAGTTTAGCATCAATTGTATAGTTTGTCTAATTTCTGGAAATAATCCTTTCTATGCCCAGTATGTATAAATTTATTTTATCCTATACCCATTATTATAAAGATCCTTCCAATTGTAAGCTACATAAATTCTTTATCTCAGAAAGGGGCTTAATTATGAATATAATTACAAAAAAGACCATACTTGCATTTTCTATCTTTGTTTTCTCCTGTGGAAGCCTGTGTGGCTGCTCCTCTGTTTACAATTCCTATCCTTCCACGGAAAGCTATGAAAATGAGGATTTTGAAACGGTAAATACTTCCAAAGTGGATAGCACTTACTCCTTATCGCCCGTTATGCGCGAGCTTCGGAAATCCGTCATGGAAATGCTGGGAGAAAATTACTGGCCGAATGCACTTTATACGGCAGAAGAATTTGAAGAATTAACCGGAATTTCGGAAGAGATGTACCACAGCTTTCTTGCCGAGTACGAACACAACGAAGCCGGTACGGATATGATGATCCTTGTGGAAGCAAAGGAGGATGAGGTTACGAACGTGGAGCTTCTTCTTGACCGGTACCGGGAAAAGCTTCTGAAAACCTATGAAAAGCAGCCACTAAACCACACCAAGGTCGAAGCCTCCCGGATTGAAGTCATTGATAATTATATCTGTTTCGTACAATTAGGTGCCGATACCTCTGCCCTCAAAAAAGCGGATGAGAATGCATTGGTCAGCTTCTGTCAGAACCAGAACGAACAGGCACTTGATATTCTTGAAAAAAGACTTTATGCCATGAAGGGATTTTAAATCATATCATCTGCATGGCAATTCAAAGTATTTATTCATTCTCCTCATCCAGATCAACCAGGCGTAAGCCTGCCGTATCGGTAACCGGAAGCGAGAATACAATCGTCTTTGCGGGGCTCTGCATTCCGGCCTGCTCCATGATTGCCTTCATAATGTTGTTCTTCTGATCCTTTTTGGTGACAATAAAAATCATGGCCTTTTCTGCGGCAATCGTCACACCCAGATACTTTTCCGCATATTCCATGCCGGTTCCCTTCGCATGAATGACCGTTCCGCCATAGGCACCGGCACCGCGGGCTGCATCCATGACCATCTCAAGATTCCCCTGATCCGCAATTGCAATAATTAGTTCATACGTTGTATCCTTCAATGTCGATTCCTCACTTTCCGGCAATTCCTGTCTGTCGAGTAAAAACTGCAATGTCCTTTTCCCTCCGATACTGCTTAACGGTACGAGAAAGGCAATTCCCTCTCCGGGTGCATCAATCTGAAGCTTCCGCTGCAGATCCTTCTTTGTCTGTGTCCAGTCATTCTGCTGCACAAAATTAAAAATTACCATCTTCTCCGAAGCTTCCAGCCCCAGATAATCCAGTATATCCCCTCTGGCAGTTCCCTCTCCCAGAGTGATATACATGACCTCCAGCTTATCCTTCTTATATAAATCAATGTATTTCTTACTATTCTTACGATCGATAATCGTCGTCATAATATAAACGTCACTCATAGATTACCCTTTCCGGAAACTATTTCAGTACCTTCACAGTTACCATGCAAATCCATTTCGATCAGATGTATCCTGATACTTAAAGTTCGATAATATCCATATCCTCGGATGCCAGAACTGCCACATCGGCACCAACTGCGGCACGCTTGTGCGCCTGACTCTCCTTCATGCGGAAGACCACACCCAGAATCTGGATTGTAATCAGCGGAGTCATCGCTACCATGGCAACTATTCCGAATGCATCCGTCATAATATTACCGCCTGTAACCTCACAGGCTCCCATTGCAAGCGGAAGCAGAAAGGTTGCGGTCATCGGTCCGGATGCCACACCACCCGAGTCAAAAGCAATCGCTGTAAAAATCTTTGGTACAAAGAACGTAAGCAACAGAGCTATCGCATAGCCCGGAATGATGAACCACATAATTGGAATGCCCGTAAGAACACGCAGCATTGCCATTCCGATGGATACCGATACACCGATGGATAAGCTCGTTCCCATCGCCTTCGCACTGATTGCACCGGAGGTAATCTCTTCTACCTGTTTCGTCAGAACAAATACCGCAGGCTCAGCTTTAACAATGAAATAACCGATCAGCATACCAATCGGAACCAATATATAAGAATACGGCAGTCCCGCAATCGTCTGTCCCAGATAATTACCTGCCGGCATAAATCCGACATTTACACCGGTAAGGAAAAGCACGAGTCCAACATAGGTATACAACAGACCTACAATAATCTTAACCAGAAGTCTCTTCTGGATATCTCTTGAGATTAACTGGAATAAAAAGAAGAAAATAATAATCGGCAGCAGAGAAACTGCAATTTCTTTCATGTATTCAGGAAATTCCACCATAAAAGCATGCCACATCTGCACCGTATCATCCATGATCTGAATGGAATCGGATGAAGTGTTCAGGTTATCCGGCTGATAGATCATGCTTAACACCAGAACCGCAAGAATCGGTCCGATAGAGCATAAGGCAACCAGACCAAAGCTGTCATCTGCTGCACGCTTATCGCTTCGGATTGCAGAAATACCAACACCCAACGCCATAATAAACGGTACGGTCATCGGTCCTGTAGTAACGCCGCCTGAGTCAAACGCTACTGCAAGGAAATCTCCCGGAACAAAATAAGACAGAAGAAACACAACAGCATAAAATACCAGCAGCATATGAGACAACTGGATTCCAAACAGCATTCGCACCAGTGCAAGTACAAGAAAGAATCCGACACCCACAGCTACAGTAAGAATCAATACCATATTGGGAATGGAGGACACCTGTCCGGCAAGTACCTGCAGATCCGGCTCAGAAATCGTAATCATCACTCCAAGCAGAAAGCTCAGTGCAATCATAATAAAAATATTCTTCGATTTCGTCATGGTTGTACCGACCCGTTCACCCATTGGCGTCATGGAAATATCCACACCAACATTAAATAGCAGCATTCCTATAATCAGCAGGACACCACCTACCAGAAACATTAAGATGATACTGGGTGAAATTGGTGCAATGGTAAAACATAACACAAGCACAATGATTATGATAGGAAGCACCGCTTTTAAGGTTTCATTGAATTTTTCACGGAGATTGGAGGGAAGAAATTTTAACAATCGTATCGCCTTTCATAACGATTCCGCACTCATCCATACAGAACCGTTACTCCTTTCCTAATGTAGAATAGTCTGTCAATTCCCCAAACATAAGAACAAGTTAAGATATTTTAGCATGAATATCTTTACTTATCAATAATTTTAAGAAAAAATTTACTCATTATTTACGTTGCTCATGGCTGTTTCTTCAGAATAGACAAGTATTCTATAAACCTCCGGGCAGCAGGTGTCAACCGGCTCTGCTTCTTCATGGCAACCCCAATTTCTCTATAATAAGGAACTGTTAAAGAACGGATCTCCATATGATATGGAATCCGCTGCAAAATCATATCCGGAAGAATCCCAATGCCAAGCCCCTTTTCTACCATAGACATAATTGCAAAATCCTCCCAGGTCGTAAACCTGATCTGCGGATGTACCTGATTCAATTCCAAAAGCTCCGACACTTCGGTCTTTCCTCCATGCTCGAGCAGCAGAAACGGCTGATCCTCTAAGCTCTGTATATCGATCCTTTCTTCTTTGGCGAGCGGATGCCCCACCGGCAGCACAACCTTATATTCATCCTGCTTCAGTGAAATCGTATCGAAATATCCCTTCGCAGGCAGACTTAGGAAGCCACAATCTACCCGCCCCTCTTCAATCCATTTCTCTACCTCCTGATAATCCCCAAGAAGCATTTCACATTCAATTCCCGGATAATCCTTCTGAAACTCTGCAAAGATATCCGGCAGCCAGTGAATCGCAACACTTGCAAAGGTTCCGATCCGTACAATTCCCGTCTGAATCCCGTTCATCTGCTGAACGTATTCCTCAAGCTCCTGATAATCCCTAAGAAGAGCCCGAATCTGTGGCAGTACCTGCTCTCCGGAGGATGTCAGGCAGATTCCGTTCCGGCTTCGCTGAAGCAATGTAATTCCCCATTCCTTTTCCAGATCTGCAACCATTTTACTGACGGAAGACTGTGCATAATTCAGGCTTTCTGCCGCCTTCGTAAAGCTTCCCTTCTCCACTGTCTTCACAAAAGCAAGATATTTTAATAGATTGTTGTCCATTTCTGCATTCCTTTTTTCGATATATCCTATCGTTTTTATTCGCTTTTTATATTTTATGGGATCAGATAAGATATTTCAAGTAGATTAAGTCTTGTAAAAATCATCATCCTGTCAGGATTGCTTAGATAACGTTGCAAGATATGATTTAATCTGGAATTGCTTGGAAAAGACGAGGTAGAAATATTATGAAGTCTTCAACTACGAAAATTGATATGTTACATGGATCATTCACAAAGAAATTATTACTTTTCACGCTTCCGATTGCATTAAGCAGTATGCTTCAGCAGCTCTTTAATGCCGCAGACACTTCCATTGTGGGATACTTTGACAACGCAAATTCTCTTGCCGCTGTCGGTACAAACGGAGAAATCGTTGCACTGATCGTTTCCCTGTCTTCCGGTCTTTCTATCGGAGCAAATGTACTGATTGCAAGCCGGATCGGACAAAAGAGAACAGACCAGATCCCACGGATTGTACATACGGCAATCACACTTGCAGCCATTCTGGGCATCATCGGACTTCTCTTCGGTCAGGGAATTACAAGGCCTCTCCTTACCTTAATTCAGACGCCGGATGAAATTCTGCCACCTGCAGAACTCTACTTAAGAATTTATTTTCTGGGTTACCCGTTTTTGCTTCTCTATGATTTTGCCTCTGCCATCCTCCGTGCCAGAGGTGACAGCCGCTACCCATTCTTTGCCCTGACACTTGCAGGAATTGTTAATATCCTCTTGAATCTGGTGTTTGTAATTATCCTGCATCTGAGCGTTGCAGGGGTTTCTCTTGCAACCGTTCTGTCCACAGGACTGTCGGCTTTGATGCTTCTCCATCGGCTGCAAAAGGATCCCGGTGAATTTCATTTATCCTGGAAGAAGCTGCATATTCATTCTGCAGATCTTACGCAGATTTTGAAAATCGGCATTCCCTCTGCCATTCAGGGTGCCGTATTCTGCTTTGCCAATATTTTCGTGCAGGCATCGGTAAACAGCTTCGGAGCGATTGCGATCGCCGGAAGCACCATCGCCATGAACTTTGAATACTTTACCTATTATATCATTACCGCTTTTGGTCAGACAGCTACAACCTTCGTCAGCCAGAACTATGCTGCAAAACAATATAAACAATGCCGGAAAATCCTGTGGCTCTGTATGGG
The DNA here is from genome assembly GCA_963618065.1 of bacterium. GTDB lineage: Bacteria > Bacillota > Clostridia > Lachnospirales > Lachnospiraceae > Suilimivivens. The sequence continues at coordinate 28,514 of CAVERH010000019.1, forward strand.
ATACTCAACATTGTTCAGTATGCTGATGATTGAACCCATTGTTGTATTCCGCAGCGGACTCTCCGGCTTGTTTTCCACGGAACAGGCTGTAATTCACAATGCCGGTATCCGTGTCATGTGTATTCTGTTTTTTGAACCCTTATGCAATCTGTATGAGATCGCAGCAGGTGTCCTGCGTGGCACCGGACATTCCCTCCTGCCTGCACTCATTACCGTTCTCGGAACCTGCGCTTTCCGGATTCTCTGGATCTGTACCATCTTCCGGCAGTATCCTCGATTGGAAGTGCTCTATACTGCATTTCCAATTTCATGGGTAATAACAACGATATTAATGCTTGCCAGTCTCGTTTTCCTTTACCCTTTTCGCCCAAAATGTTTATCTGACTGAAATACTCTGCTTCTTCATGTGCCACCAATATACTGCAAAGATGGCTGCGCCTGTAAAGATCCAGGAAGCAACATACACATTCATAAGCATTTCATAGGTCGGAATCCACCGGAATACTGTTACCATCCAGATCACACGGAATACCACTGTTCCCAGAATGGTAATAATGGATGGTTCTATTGACTTCCCCATTCCTCTCAAGGCTGCGCTTTCCACTTCATAAGTTGCTGTCAGCCCTTCCAGCGAGCACACATGATGCATCCGAATCAGTCCATAGACTGCGACCGCACTGCTGGTTGTATAAATACTTACAAAGAAATCACCCCAAATCATAAAGACAATCGCAAGAATTTCTGTAAACACAATTCCGAAAAACATACATAGCCAGAATATCTTTTTACATCTTTTCATATTACCGGCTCCGTAATTCTGACTGGTAAAGGTGACTGTAGCCTGTGCAAATGCTGAGGCAATATCATATGTAAAATATTCAAAATTCAATGCCAGTGAAGAACCCGCTATGGCATTCTCTCCAAAGGAGTTAATACCACTTTGAATAAACACATTGGATACGGAGAAAATCGCTCCCTGTATTCCGGCCGGAATGCCAATAATCAGAACCTTCCTTAAGGCGCTGCTTTCTATTTTCATGTTCTTGACACGAAACTGAAATTCATCCTGTCGAAGGTATAAATTAATAATAACCAGACTGGCACTTAAAACATTCGATATTACAGTAGCAATCGCAACACCTGCAACACCGAGTCCAAAACAGATCACCAGAATCAGATTCAAAATCACATTGACAATTCCGGATACCAGAAGATAATACATTGGTCTGCGGCTGTCACCAAAGCTTCGAAGAGCTGCAGAGCCAAAATTATATATGGTCATAAACGGGATACTTATAAAATAAATACGGATATATAATAAAGCCTCCCGCATGACACTCTCCGGTGTACCTGACAGTTCTAATACCAATTTAGCTGTAAGCATTCCAATACACATAAGAACTGCTCCCAGTATCGCCCCAAAGGTAAGGATGGTATGGAGCATTCCACTGATTTCATCCCTCTTTTTCTGCCCGATAAGAGTGGCCAGAGCTGCATTCGGTCCTACCGAAAGCCCGACAATAAGATTCACAAAAATACCGACAAGAGCCACACAGCTCCCTACCGCAGCCAGCGATGTATCTCCGGCAAAGCGCCCGACTACTGCCACATCTGCAGAGTTAAATAACTGTTGCAGGATACTGCTGAATGCTAATGGAATTGCAAACAAAATCAGCTTTCCTGCAAGTCTGCCGTTTAACATATCTATTTCTTTTCTTTCCATTGTATTTCTCCACTGCTTTTATCTCATGATTAACTCAAAAATAATCCTCCGGGTCATTTTCTCATATGCATGGCAATTCAAAAATGCCAAGTCGGCTTCTGACAGCTCCGACTCAGCATTTATTCTTTTAATATCTGGAAAACTCCAGAATCTTCTTTGCATTCTCAATTCTTTCTTTGGTTGGTGGTTCTACTCCTTCGAGCTTATAGGGAATGCCAAGCTCCTTCCACTTATATTCTCCCAGTGTATGATAAGGAAGTACTTCTACCTTCATCACGGTATCCAGAGTATCAATAAATTCTCTTGTCTTCTTCAGATACTCATCTTTATCTGTGATACCGGGAACCAGAACATGGCGGATCCACATCGGAATTCCCTGTTCAGAAAGGTATCTTGCACAATCCAGAATGTTCACATTCGTATGACCGGTAAGCTTCTTATGCTCTTCATCATCAATATGCTTGATGTCCAGCATTACCAGATCGGTATACTTTAATAACTCATTGAATTTGGAAAAAAAGGGTTCTTCTCTGGTAAAAGGCTGTGCAGAGGTATCCAGATTCGTATTGATTCCTCTCTCATGTGCCTTTTTGAAAAGATCAATAAGGAAGTCCATCTGTAATAAAGCCTCTCCGCCGCTAACGGTGATACCTCCTTCTTTGCCCCAATAGCTGCGAAAACGCTCAGCCTTATCCAAAAGCTCATCCGCAGTCTGCAAATTATCCGTCTCCGGATTCCAGGTATCTACATTGTGACAGTACTGGCAACGCATATTACATCCTTTCAGGAAGATAAGATAACGGATTCCGGGACCATCAACTGCTCCAAAGGATTCCAATGAGTGAATTCTACCTTTAATCATCGTAATAATCTCCATTCTCTGCCATACCGGCAGCTGCGGGGTTAAATTTATTGTCTATTCCATAACGGTTTGTGTTTATAGTATGAACGGTTTACATATATTATAGTCTTATTTAGAGTTTGATTCTTCTATATACTCTACTCCACCTGCTACACTAAATTTGAACTGCGCCACTGCGCCTCCGACTTGTTCTCATTCAGTGTCCAGATATGGTTCATAAAAAGTATCTATTCAGAATAGTTACCATAAAAATAAATAATACAGGGGCCGGACAACTGCCCGACCCCCAATTACATCAATGATCTTTAAAACCTGTTAAGATTAAAGGCTCTTATGGCAGGTTCTTGCAATAACATCATCCTGCTGTTCCTTGGTCAGGCTGATGAACTTAACAGCGTAACCGGATACACGGATGGTGAAGTTAGCATATTCAGGCTTCTCAGGATGTGCCTGTGCATCTAACAGCTTCTCGGTACCGAATACGTTAACGTTAAGGTGATGAGCGCCACGATCAAAATATCCATCAAGAACACCTGCCAGAGTGGTCTTCTGCTCATCAAGATCATGTCCAAGAGCGGAAGGAGCCATGGTCTGGGTATTGGAAATACCATCCAGAGCATACTCATAAGGCAGTTTTGCTACGGAGTTCAGGGAAGCAAGCAGACCGCTCTGCTCAGCACCGTAAGACGGTGAAGCACCAGGAGCGAAAGGCTTGTAAGCTTCTCTTCCATCCGGAAGAGCACCGGTAGCCTTACCATATACTACGTTAGAAGTAATGGTTAAGATAGAAGTTGTAGGCTCGGAATTTCTGTAAGTCTGGTTCTTCTTGATCTTCTCCATGAAGGTCTTAAGAAGCCATACAGCAAATTCATCAGCTCTCGGATCATCGTTACCGTATTTAGGGAATTCACCTTCGGTCTTGAAGTCGATTGCACATCCCTGATCATCACGGATAACCTTAACCTTAGCATACTTAATAGCGGACAGGGAGTCTGCTACGTGGGACAGACCTGCAATACCGGTAGCGAAGGTTCTTCTTACGTCAGTATCAATCAGAGCCATCTCAGCTGCTTCATAGTAGTACTTATCATGCATATAGTGAATCAGGTTCAGGATATTTACATACAGAGCTGCACACCAGTCAAGCATGATATCGTATTTATGCATAACTTCGTCAAAGTCAAGGTATTCGGAAGTAATCGGTGCGATTTCAGGACCACACTGCATATGCTTGCCTTCCTTATCAAGATGCTTCTCATCCTTACCACCGTTGATAGCGTAAAGTAAGCACTTAGCAAGGTTAGCACGAGCACCGAAGAACTGGATTTCCTTACCAGTCTGTGTAGCGGATACACAGCAGCAGATGCTGTAGTCATCGCCCCAGATCGGCTTCATAACATCATCATTCTCATACTGGATGGAGGATGTTGTTACGGAAATCTTAGCTGCATACTTCTTGAAGTTATCAGGAAGAGCACTGGAGTAAAGAACAGTTAAGTTCGGCTCAGGGCTCGGTCCCATGTTCTCAAGAGTATGAAGGAAACGATAGTCATTCTTGGTAACCATATGACGGCCATCCATTCCGATACCACCAACTTCCAGAGTAGCCCATACCGGGTCACCGGAGAACAGCTGGTTGTAAGAAGGAATACGGGCGAACTTAACCATACGGAACTTCATGGTCATATGGTCGATTAATTCCTGAGCTTCCTTCTCAGTTAAGGTACCTTCCTTAAGATCTCTTTCAATATAAATATCAAGGAATGTAGAGATACGTCCTACGGACATAGCTGCACCATTCTGAGTCTTGATTGCTGCAAGGTATCCGAAGTATAACCACTGCACAGCTTCCTTAGCGTTTGTAGCAGGACCGGAAATATCATAACCGTAAATCTTGGCCATTTCCTTCATTCCCTTAAGGGCTTTGATCTGATCAGCGATCTCTTCTCTTAAACGGATAACTTCTTCTGTCATTGTTCCGTTACCGCAGTTCTTCTTGTCTTCTGTCTTCTTCTGAATCAGGAAATCAATACCGTAAAGAGCAACTCTTCTGTAGTCACCTACGATACGTCCACGACCATAAGTATCAGGAAGTCCTGTTACAATATGAGTATGACGGGCAACCTTCATCTCGTCTGTATATGCATCAAATACTGCCTGATTGTGTGTCTTGTGATAATCGTTGAAGATCTTGTGGAACTTAGGGTTAACCTCATAACCATAAGTGCTTGCAGCTTCTTCTGCCATCTTAATACCGCCGTAAGGCATAAATGCTCTCTTTAACGGCTTGTCTGTCTGAAGACCAACGATCTGCTCGAGATCCTTCATAGACTCATCAATGTAGCCAGGGCCATAAGCGGTCAAACTGGAAACAACCTCTGTTTCACACTCTAAAACGCCGTCATGTTCACGTTCTTCTTTCTGTAACTCCTGAAGTCTTCCCCAAAGCTTATCAGTTGCTTCGGTAGATCCCTCCAGAAAGCTCTCGTCACCATCATAGGGTGTGTAGTTTCTCTGAATGAAGTTACGTACATTCACATCTACATCCCAATGACCGTCTTTCACAAATCCTCTCCATGCTTCTGCCATGAAAAATTACCTCCTTCTGGTAAGTATAATAATGTTATCAACAAGGAACCTGTACATCTGATTCACTCATTGTAGTTTACGATAGAAGTTTACTACTTATAACGGCTAAGTGTCAACAGTTTTAGGCAATGCACTAAGTTTTATACATAAGTCCCGAGCCTTGTTTTACACAGTCTGACAGCAATTATCAGCCCGCTGTGTGAACAGTAACCAGCTATACCTATGAAGTCATGCATCTTATGGCATGAAAGCTCTTGTAATTTCAACAATTTCTCCATTGTTAACCGTGATGGTCGTATTCTGTTCATAGAAAGGAGTCTGGCTGCTGATTACATCCTCCATGGTAATGGTCTTAGCCTCCTCCGGATTTTCGGAGCTGTCAGTAATAACACAGTCTGCACTAACAGGAAGAGTTGCCTCGCCTAAGGTCTCGTAGGTGCGGATATCACTCATACCAATCTGATAATAGAACATATCATCTGTGGTCATCAGCTCATAACCGCCTTCTTCAATACCGCCGTTAATTGTCACAAAACCATCCTTAATCTCGATGGAATCAATCAATACGCTTTCTCCACCTAATACAATGGTATCACCAGCCTTTAAAGCTTCAACAGCATAGTTGTCAAAGGCTTCCTCCGCATAGGCTGTATAGCTGATGCTATAGGTATCGCCATCCTTGGTAATATCATCTGCCGTAAAGCTTACAGCAAAGGTAACATCATCCTGACTGCCATCAATTCCCAGCGAATTAGCTTCAGGTATTACCGTAACTGCTCCTTCCGCTGTGGCTGTCTCATCTGCTTCTGTACTGCTTTCCTCTGCGTCAGCTTCTGATTCTGATTCTGCAGCTTCTTCTGTTTCAGCAGAAACCTCTTCTGTTGCCGTCGTCTCCGTATCGGTCGTGGTGGATGTACCGGAAGAGCATGCGGTAAGCATGAGTGCAAGTGTACCTGCACACATAAGTTTTACATAAATATTTTTCTTCATTTCTTTCCTCCTATGTCTCTGAATCATCGTATTTTTCAAAGCTCCTGCACATTATAGAACCATGTTCCCGTCATGTCAACCAGCAAACTGTGTTACCTGCAAAGTTACCTGCAAAGCCTATGAAATTACTTTTTATTTTCCCCGTAATATGATACAATAAATATAACTATTCAGAATAGTTACAAATTGAAAAAATGAGCTGAACCAATCACACAGCATAAAATATCGTATGCATATCAGATGCTTTTCTTCCATAAGAATATGAACACGGACACGAAAGCCAAATGAAGGGAGTGATTTTTATTTTTGCCTGGGTTGTTTTTATATTGGATAAGTTAAAATCTCTTTTCCATCGCACCGGTAAATAAGCTGGTTATTTTGTAAACGCTGTACTGGATTGATAAAGCCACCGGTTCAAGCTCTTCTGCTGATCCGGTGGCTTTGTCTTATGGTACATCTACAGTCCAAACATCGTATTAATCAGGTACAATCCTGTTCCGGTTCTGAATACCTTATCCCGGAAGGTACGGATTGCAGACTTGTCTAGCTGTCCCTCCATGGCATTTACAAGGAAATCCGCTTCCAGAAGAATCCTGTAATCCATTCCCTCTACATTTTCATAAGTATGATGATGCGCAATCAGATAGCAGACCCTCTCTGTCTCAAGGGAATTCACTTCCGGAAACAATGCCAGCATTTCCCTTGCACAGGACGGACCCTCCTGCTCCTGCAGCTTTCCGTCACAGCGCCCATATTTCTCTTCTGCGGGGCGTATCCCTATGTCATGCATGACGGAAGCCATATCAAGAATATGCAGGGCTTCTGCATCAAGTCCTTCTTTAATTCCTATCACATGTGCAAATTCATACACCTTGATGAAATGCTGTATTCTAGCCGGATCTCCGGCATTAAACTCTGTCATCCTTAAAATAAGCTCTTCTGTTACCATAACTGCCACCTTCCCTGTATCTGCACTGTATCCGTTGTCTTGACCCTCCGGCTGTCCATTATTGCAGCAGAGCTGTCCAGTCAAGCTTGGCATAAGTATTCGTATAGGAATCAATAATCGCCTGAGCATCACTTTCTGATATCGGCTCATCATTGGAGGAATCCCAGTCATCATCATATGCCATAAACCAGGGATTCGCTTCATCTGCGGCCGCATCGTACATAACCGCCTGCATAACCTTAAGCTCGCCATCCGTATAAATGTAATAAATCCATCCTGAGCTGGCCGCGCCATTGGAGCCTTCATTGGCAATCATAACTGCTCCGGCTTCATCCTCGACCACATAATAGCGGTTTCTGGATTCACTTTCAAAAAGCTGTACCGCTTTGCCGTCCTTTTCAGTATAAGCATCGAAGACAATACGGTTAGCCGGAAGCTCCGTATCCATTTCGCCGATCAGCAGCTCCGGCTGTCCATCCAGATCCAGGTCATAAAGCACATAGCCAATCTGATTCTCATAGCCCATCTGTACAAAGTCTGATACCATCGAAGACAGTTTTTCTTCAAAAGCCTTATTCGTATCCCACTTTTCGTTAATCAACGTCTGGTACTTATTAAGAACCTCCTGATAGGCATCCGATACATCATATGTAACCAGCTCCTTAACGGAATCATTGCCGGCACTCTCTGTGGATTCTTCTGATATCGTATCCGCAGCTTCTTCCTGCTGCGTATCCCCGGACGGTAAGGACTCGGCATCGGTCTCCTCTTCCTCCTGTGGCTGGGAAATCACGATCTCATCCGCTTCTGCTGTCTCCGTTTTGCCTCCACAGGCTGTCAGCATTGCCAGTGTACCTGCCAACACACCAGCGATTATTGTTCCCTTTTTCATAATTCTCCTCCTGTAAAATGTTATTTTGATCCGGTTCCTTACCGTATTTCAACGTTCAGTATGGTAATACATACGCTAAACTCAAATCCTTCCATTGCCGGATCGATAACCTGGCGTCCCTGTTCCTGATTATATTGTTCAATTTTTTCACGCGATAATTTTTGTTTGCTATAGGTCTCCACTCTGGCATCCCATATATACATAGGCGTCCCTGCTGCAAACAGAACCTCCTTCTCCCCAGAGAAATCACTTTCCGCTGCAATATCAAGAGCATGCGCCCCTTTTCTGGCCTGTATTTCAAGTCTGCAGTCTCCCAGAGAAATCATCGTGGGAATTCCATCGGTACTTTCTGCGACCATATCCATAAAATCGAACTGAGCATCCGTTGCCATAAAGACATTGGTTACGCTTTCCCTCCTGCTGGTACTAAGAAAGCCCTTATCTTCAAGAATGCATCCCTTCAGGGCATCCGGATCCATTAATTTATCTCCCAACTGTCTGAGCAGGTTTGTTCCCCGGAACAGCAACAGATTTTCCTTCAATGCGGAATTGGTCAAAGTTTTTTGCAGGCTCGCCATATCATCCTCTATGATCGCACGTTGTTCTTCATTCAGATCATCCAAGGACAGATCGCCTCGAAGAATTCCGTTCATGCATTGATACTTTGCATATGCTCTGCCATCCTTTTCAAAAAATGACGACTGTGATGAATAAGCCTTAATAGCCTTTCTTTTGTGCTTTGCCAGTTCCTTGACCGCAAGATCATTCTCGCCCTCCTTATAGCCCTGGACATCTGAATAGGCCAACTCCAGCTCACCCTGCAAACGTCCAAAAGCACCATGTACACTCTTCAGGGTATCTGCATGTAAGCTCAGCTTTTCGATCAGTTCAATCCTTTCCATGGATCGTTTGTTTAGTCCAGCCTTCCTTTGATGATTGGACAAATAGCCGGAAATGGAGCTGGTCAGCTCATCAGTCAGTCTCTGATACAAAGCCTGAGGTGTTTCGACCCCAAGGGATTCACAGGCCTCCGGATCCTTAATACGCTGCTGCCAGAATTTCTCAAACGCCAGTAATTTGGAAATCCGGCGGCGGATTCTATAGAAGGACAAGCTTCCAAAGCCATTCTCTATCATAGCCTGATAGATAGCCATTATTTCCCTATGTGCAATCCTAAGCTCTTTATTTAACAGATCCTCCTGCCCGCGTACCCGGGTTTCCAGTCTGGAATACTCCTCCTGTGACATAAAGCTTTTGCGTTCCTCTGCCGTCTGCGTATTCTTCTGAACCCCCTGTGAAAAAGCGGGTTTATTCTTCTGGACGGTCTGTGAAGCCGCAGGCTGTTGCACGGCACCTATATGCGGTTCCGGTTGATTTGTATTCGATGTCCTTGTTAATGGAGGCACTTGTTTTGTTTCTTGTTTTGTTCTTTTTAAAACCTGACCCTTACCTTCAATTTCAATGTCCATTGCTACTCCTTTCCCTCGTTCTGAATTTCACATGATGTGACCACTCAGACCTCATTACATACTATACATCGTCCTGTAATATCGTTTATCCGGTTCTCCGAAAAAGTACTCCATCAGACGTCCAATCCGATCCTCCGGAGCAAAAATCAGGATATTTCCATGAGCCGTGGAAGATGTTTTCTGTGATGCAATAGCAGCCAGAAGCTTCAGTATTATTGTTTTATCTGTTAATTGGGGATCTATATACAGATAGCGGATACACATCCGGTAATCTGTCCGGTCATCCAGGATAACCGCCCCACGTACAGATTCACTCTCTACATAGGCCAGACTGTCAGCAGAAACCGTATCATCACTGAAATAATACTGGAGTCTCTTTTCCATCTTTCTGTCCATCTGCAAAAGCCTGCGTCTCATTTGAGAAGTCAGTGCAATGATATACTTCGACGGGATATTCATAAAAGGCTGCAGCTTTTCAGACGCCAATACTTCCTCCCGATACTCCAGCACCTGATAAGCCCTGATATGTTCCTCGAAGCCTATGGACTTCAGAAACTGATCCTGTTCTCTTTTGTCCGGTGCTTCTGGTTCATCTCCCTGGGAAAATGCGAAAATCATGGAAACATCGCGCCGCTCCAGCAGTTGAATCGAGTAGTTTATTAATTCTCTTGCTTTTCCTCGTTTCCGGTATGGTTCACCGGTTACAATATACTGTAGCACAGCCGCCGTCTGCTCGCTTATAGCCTTCCGGGTAAATACCGCACAGCAGACCGGCTTCTTATCCTCATACGACCATATGGCAAGTGACTCATGATTTCTTACCTGCCGAAGCGCCTCCTCCGGCAGAAAATCATATCCCAGAATTTCATCTTTGTCTCCAATTTCAACATGGTTCATGGCAATTTCCCCTTACTTCCAGTATAAAATCACTGGTAACTATTCAGAACCCCATTCGTAAAACCTTTCAGGATCTGCTCCTGTAATCGGGGCATTCTGCTTTTCCTGTCAGGAAATCCCATGGAAGGGGCGAATAAACCTGACAGCTCTCTACCGTGTCCGGTCTGGCAAATTTACAGCTTTTGCACGGTGACTCTTTTACTTCGAAAACACCACCATTACTCAGCTCTTCGTCTGACCTCCATCGTTCCTGCAATGTAACGGGTTGTTCAGTTTTGATCTCGTTTTCATTTTGTTTTTCCATGAATACCCTCCTTTTGATAACTATAATTGGTTGAAATTCCTACCCCTTTTCTGACTAATAATCTATTTTGCATCATTAGTCAGAATAATCATACCATACCAGATATATCGGTGCAATCAAAAAGAATGATCGCTGCATCATCCTTTTTGATCTGCTATATTCTCTTTCTGTTTTTCACGGCATTATTGTATTCTCAGTGCTGTCTGAAACGGTTCATCCATCTGTTCACAGCAATGTAACCAATATAACCTGCTGCAATTCCGACAAAGATTCCTCCAAGTATATCTGTCGGATAATGTACATATAAATACAGTCGGGAAAACGCAATCAGACATGCAAGCATAAGTACCGGTTTCCATAGCTTCTTTTCTCCGGAGAAATATAATGCTGCCGCTGCTGTAAAGGCCGCTGCTGTATGCCCCGACGGAAAAGAAAAATCAGCCGGTCTTACAATCAGCAGCTGAACCTGCGTGTTGATATCATATGGACGTATTCTGGCAATCAGATTTTTTAGTATTCCATTGCATAACACGAAATCTACACATAATGCTGCCATCAAAATCATTCCGGTTTTCCGTGTCCTTGGAATTACCAGCAGTATAACCGTCAATAAAATCCAGATGATACCTGCATCTCCTAATCTGGTGATAAAACACATTGCTGTATCCCCCACCGGAGTCCGTACATTTTGCAGAAAATCCAAAATTCTAAATTCAATTCCCATATTTACCACTTCTCTCCTTTACCAGTTGCATTCCTACTACCAAAGCTATGCCTGCCAGACACAGCCTTTCAAATTCAATCTCGTCCGTATACTCAACATTCTGGGTTATTACGTATAATTCTGTTATAGTTTAAATAATTTTTTTGTTTTTGATGCTGTATATTGAATAACAGGTCCTGATATAACAATTGTAACAATTGTGCATATGCCAAATGTTCCGCCCAATAAAACTCCGGCAATCACCATCACGATATCCAGTATCATTCGCACTGCCTTAACCTGCCAGCCATTCTTTTCAGCCAGTGAAAAGGTTAACGCTTCATAGGAGCCGCGCCCCAGCGAAGCTGCTGCATAAAATCCTGTTCCGATTGCAAAAAGCATAACTCCCAGTAACATAATCAGTGCATTTACCCACAAATGCGTGCTGTACACATGCGCATTTGCAAATAAGTCAACACAGAAGCTATACACGAGCTGATAGAGAATCGTACCAATATGTATCTGTGATCTGTCGTAGAAAAAAGCAAAAACAATCATAGCTATGGCTACGAGCAGAGATGCCATGCCTATACTGATATGAAACGTCTTAGAAATCCCCTGCCACAAAACAGCAAGTGTTGCGCCTCCAAATCCGGCATACAATGCAAGCGTAATACCATATGCCGCTATGATTGAACCAATTATGATGACGATGATTTTTTTCATCCATTCTGCCTTACTCATTGCTATAGCCTCCCGTTAATCAACCGTGACATTAATATAATCATCCGGCTTTTGTTTTAGTTTGGACAAACTTCGTCTGCGCACGTTTTCACTAAGAGAAGTGCCACCGTCTCAACATGCACTGTCTGCGGAAACATATCAACCGGGCGGACGCGTTTCAGCTCATAGCCTCCGTCACACAGCATCCGGAGATCGCGGGCAAGCGTCGCACTGTCGCAGCTTACATAAACGATCCGGTCCGGTGCCATCTTAAGCATGGTCTGAAGACACATCTCATCGCAGCCCTTCCGGGGAGGATCCACGATGATCACATCCGGATGAAGCATATCTTCCTCGTCCTGCTCTGCATCGCTTCCGGAATCAAATGAAGCATCTTTTCTTCCATAGAATTCCGGCAACACCTCCTCTGCCTTCCCAACAAAGAATTCTGCATTGGTGATGCCATTATTTGCTGCATTCTGCTTTGCATCCTCAATCGCCTGTGGCACAACCTCCACTCCATAGACCTTCGATGCCTTTCTGCTTAAGAACAAAGAAATCGTTCCAATTCCACAATATAAATCCCATACGGATTCCCTACCGCTAAGTCCTGCGTAAGAAAGTGCCAGACTGTATAACTTTTCGGTCTGCACCGGATTTATCTGATAGAACGAAAGCGGTGAAATAGAGAAAGTAATGCCAGCTCCGGTACGTGTAAAGTGGTTATCCACATCACGAACGAAAATCGTGTCCGTTATCCTCTCTTTTCCCCAGAGTGTGTGAATCTCTGTCCCCATAATGACGTTGGTTTTCTCGCAATTAATGCTTACGGAAATACTGGTCATGCCAGAGATCTCTATCAGTCGTTCGATCAGCTCTTTCTGATGAGGCAGCCATTCCCTGCTGCTGTTCTTCCCGCTTAAACCGGTACAGCCTTTCGGATTAATTACCAGACACACCATAATTTCTCCGCTCGTAAAGCCCTTGCGAATTAACACATGGCGGACCAGTCCCTTTCCGGATGTTTCCTCATAGGCACTTACGTGATATTCCTTCATATACTGCAGAATCACTTCCAGAATGGTCCGGTTCTCGTCCACCCCCAGCAGGCATTCCGTATTAGCAATGATACTGTGCGTCCGTCCGGCATAGAATCCCGCAACCGGATTTCCCTCTTTATCCCTGCCAATGGGGTACTGTGCCTTGTTTCGATACCGAAACGGCTCTTCCATTCCCACAACCGGCTCCATAATCCTGTCAAGCTCCTCCGGGCAAAATCCCCCGATGCGGAGCAGATTATTTCTTACCTTATTCTGCTTAAATGCAAGCTGCTGCTCATAGTCCATCGCCTGAATCTGACATCCCCCGCATTGCCTGTGAAAAGAACATGCCGGCGTTACACGAAAAGGAGAAGGTGTAATCACCTTCTCTAATCTTCCGTAGCCGTAATTCTTCTTTAATTTCATTGCGCGGATCTCTGCCTGATCACCAATGATCGTATCCTTAATGAAAAAGGGGTAACCATTTACCTTGCCAATCCCTTCTCCCTCCGTGCTCATATCGATAATCTCAGTTGTAAGCAGTTGATTTTTCTGAAAATCCATCTCTCTTTCTTCTTCCCTATTAATTCGATCCTGTCCCATATTTTGCGCCGCAGTTCCGTCATTTCATTCATAAGCTGCCCAATAGTACAGATCTTACTCCACCCTGGTTCCAATGACATTGGAATCAAACAGCCGGTTGAATCCAAGCCATCCGGTCTCTGTGGTATTGTCCATTAATTCAGTAAAGGTCTGCAGCTTTGCATCTGTATTATCTGCAAAATTCAATGCAACTGCCTCCATGATTGCCGGCTTCTTCGGAGAGCCAAACTCATATTCCCCGTGATGAGCCAGAATACAATGCTTTAACTCACTTGCCAGAATAGTGGGAAATCCCGGAATCTCACGAATCTTCTCTCCAACCATCTCCGTACCGATTACAATATGTCCAAGGAACTGTCCCTCATCCGTATAATCATTCTGCGGAAAAGCAGAAAGCTCTTTGGTTTTACCCATATCATGACAGATTGCGGCGGTTAAAAGCAGATCCCGGTTCAGCCGTTCATAATTCTTACAGTAATAGTCGCACATTCTGGTTACACTTAAGGTATGCTGTAATAAGCCTCCCACAAAACCGTGATGTACGGTTTTTGCTGCGGAGGATTTCTTAAAGGCTGCAATAAAGTCTTCATCCTCAATAAAAAACCTGGAAAGAAGCTGCTTCAGATAAGAATTCTGGATACTATGAATATATTTCAGCAGTTCAGTATACATTTCCTCAATATCGTATTTACTTACCGGAAGATAATCACTGGGATTCACCTCTTCCTCCGAGCATTTACGGATCCGCTTTACATTTACCTGTAAAGCTCCCTGAAAGCTCGTTACATCACCATAGACCTCTATGTAATCCAGTGCATCAAAGTCTGCAATTCCTGCACTGTTGGGATCCCAGATCTTACCGTCAATTGTTCCTGTTTTATCCTGCAGAATCACGCTTTCATATGGCTTGCCATTCTTGGTTACCGCGGATACCTTATGCTTACACAGATAAATGTCAAAGAAACGGTCTCCGTCTTTATAATCCTTTAAATATTTCATCATGCTACCTCTTTCTGTCTCTATTTTAATGTTACATTAACTTCGATTTCTGCATAGCCATCCGGACTCTGACGCATCAATGTTACCGCCACCTGCGTATCCGGCCGAAGCTGATATAGCGCATTTACAAGCTCCTGATATGAAGCTGTCTCAGTCCGTCCAATCTTCGTAATAACATCTCCGCTTTGAATCCCTGCTTCCATAGCCGGTGAATCCACAATGGTTTCACGTATAAATGCTCCCAGAGGAACCTGCATCTGCTCATGGGCATCTGCAGTCACATCCATACCGTAAACACCCAGATAGGCGATGGCCTTATCATTAGAAAGACATTCGATCAGCTTCTTAAGCTCTGATATTCCAATTCCACTGATGAGGTTCTTCATATCCGTGTCATTATAAGTCATATCAATGATTCCGATTAACTGCCCCCGCAGATTAATAAGAATACCGCTTGCCGAAGTGCTTCCATAAATATCGGTTCCGATCCATTTATAATTTGCATCCGGAAGATGAATCGCATTCCCGGAAGATGTTACAACACCAACACTGATCGAGTTTTCAACACCCATCGGACTTCCCATGGCAATGACCGGATTTCCCGGAAGATTTACATTGGAGGATGTACCCATGCTGATCGGCTTCGCAGCATCGATAGTCGCAGGCGCCATCTTTGCTTTCACAATCGCCAGAATTCCAAGGCCGGTATTACGGTCCTCCTGCTTGATTTCCGCAACGTAAGTATCTCCGTTTACGAATACAACTTCCAGTAATTCGGCATCCTTGATACTCTTTAAATTTGCAAGGATCAGAATTTCCTTGCCGTTATCTGCCACAACCACTCCGGACACAACATCCTCATTCTGATATTCATTATCAAACCAGTCTCTGTCCGAGGTGATGCCTACAACCTTTACCATGGAATTCTCAGCAGCTTTCGCCACATCACGTACTGCTCCGGATAAGGATAAATAATCATCCACCCCAAGCTCCATCTCCGACAAAACCTGTTCAATCTGGGCTTCCTCTAAAACAACCGGCGATGTCGGCTCCGGTGAGCTCTCCGCTTCCTCTGCCAGCATATCTTCCGTCAGCATATCCTCCGGCGAGATTTCATCCTCTCTGGTTTCCTCAACAAAAACAACCGTCTGCGGCTCCTCTTCCGGATATAACCGGTTACTGATTACCGGCTCTAACAGTAAAAAGGTTACACACGCAATCAGACCGAAGATCACCGCCATGGAAGCTGTGATTATTGTTCTCCGCAGAAGCTTCTTCCGGTTCAGCGGCCGCTGTTTGATTGTCTCTTTCATAAAGTCTGTGGTTTCCGGTTTCGCTTCGGAATTTATACTTTCCTGATTCTGATTTTTATCCTTCTGATCATCCATGCCAATCACCTGTATTTGACTTCAAAAATATTCTATGTTATTATAGATCCATAAAGTGGTGCTACCGATAGACGGTTGCCCTCAGTAACAGTTAAAAAATAACCGCTAGTTTACAAGGCTGGGCGGTTATTTTTTATGTGAAATCTTGTAAACAAGACTTACAATAGCACCTGATCTGATTATAAATGTAATCATCTCAATTAACAAGTAAATAATGTCATTAATAAAAAATAGGCTTCGCCTATTCAACTCCCCCTACCCCTCAATCTTGAGGGGTG
>CAVERH010000020.1:0-41301 GCA_963618065.1 bacterium
CAATCATACACTGAAAGGGATTTCCAATTATGCTACAGACATTATACCACGTTTCTGAATATAAAGAAGAGTTACTTTATCCGGCCATCTGCAAAGCCATGGACGCCTTATCCATTGCCAATGACCTGCGCTCCGGTCTTAAGGTCGTGATCAAACCCAACCTTGTCATGGCCAAAAGCCCTGACTTCCCGGTGACCACCCATCCACTTGTGGTAAAGGCTGTTGTACATTATCTTTGCGAGCACGGCGTAACGGACATTACCCTTGCCGAAAGCTCCGGCGGTCTCTACAATACCGAACACATGAAAAATCTCTACCGTGTCTGCGGTATGTCTGCCTTGGGACCGGATATCCGCATGAATATGGACTTTACCGCCCAGACAATTCCTACCCGTGACGGCTTTAAAAACCACAGCTTCCATCTCATCACTCCGATTGTGGAAGCCGATTATATCATTAACATCTGTAAATTAAAGACGCATTCCATGACCGGCTATTCCGGTGGAATCAAGAATCTGTTCGGTACCATTCCCGGCCTGGAAAAGCCACAGATGCATTACCGCTGGCCGGGCATTGAAGACTTTTCGAATATGCTGTTAGAGCTGGCACAGACCGTCGCTCCGCAGCTTACCATCATTGATGCGGTAGATGCCATGGAAGGAAACGGCCCTACCGGCGGCACCTCCCATCCGCTTAAAATGATTCTGGCAGCCCGTGATTTTTATACACAGGATTATTTTGCTGCCGGTTTAATGAAGCTTGACCCCATGAGCATTGTAATGATCCGTCAGGCGGTAGAACAGGGTCTTGCCCATCCCGAAGAGATCCAGCTTGTTGGCGATGCGGTTCCGCAGGATCTCACCCCTTTTCAGGTGCCGGATACCAGAAAGCTCGATTTTTCAACCTACGTTCCCGGTTTTCTGCGTAAGCCTGCGGTATTTATCATGAAAAGAGTATTGAAATCCTATCCTCTTCTGAATAAAAATAAATGTGTCGGCTGCGGCAAGTGCGCCGAAAGCTGTCCGACGCACATCATTAGAATCAAAGGAGACCGGTCCGGAAAGAAAAAGGCCGTCTTTCAGAAAAAGGGCTGCATCTCCTGCTTCTGTTGTCAGGAGATGTGCCCTATGAAAGCAATCGAAGTCCGCAAGGCCTTGTGACAGACAGGTGCGAATCTTCTATTCCAAATAAAACTTAAACCTCCAGTTTTTCCTCTTCTTCGATCTGAACCATTTCCTTGCTTTTTAACAGGAAGTGGTTTTTCTTTGCCCTGAAATAGAAGAACAGGGAAAGCATAGTTCCAAGTGCCCAGCCAACCGGCCATGCACTCCAGATTCCTACACTGCCAAGCTTCGAAGATAAAACTGCTGCAATGCTCACACGCAGAATCAGATCCGTAAAGGTTGCAATCATAAATGCTCCCATCATACTGCTTCCGCGAAGCACGCCATCGGTTACAAGCTTTACCGATACCACGAAGTAGAACGGTGCCAGAATCCTTAAAATCAGAATTCCGGTATCCATCGCCGGTCCGCTGCTGCTGTCCATAAACAGATAGACCAGCCATCTTCCGGCAATCACATAAAGCAGTACCAGTGGAGCACAGAGGGTCCACACCATTTTAATTCCGGCCTTAAAGCCATCGTGAATCCTTTCGCATTTACCGGCTCCCAGATTCTGCGAGGTGTAATTCGAGATTCCGTTAGCCAGTGTGGTAAAGGAGGTAATCACAAGGTTATTGAGCTTGATGGCTGCCGCATAGCCTGCTATTACCGATGCACCAAAGCCATTGATGAGGCTCTGGATAATGATGTTTCCGACAGAAACAAAGCTCTGCTGCAAGATACTTGGAATCGCCACCGTGCAGATCTGTAAAAAGATCGGCATGGAAAACCAGACGGCTTTCTTTTCACTTTTGAGTGCTCCAAGATGCCGGAACACGACCACAATAGCGAGTACGCAGCTGATTCCCTGACAGATAAAGGTTGCCCATGCCACTCCGGCAACGCCCATTGCAAAAAACCTTACAAAAATATAGTCCATAATAATATTGGCAATCGACGAGCACGCCAGAAAAACAAACGGCGTCTTTGAATTTCCCAGTGCCGAGAAAATTCCCGTCGCAATATTATAGAAGAAAAGGAACGGCAGTCCTGCAATATAAATCATCAGATATAACTGGGAATCTGCCATGATTTCTTCCGGTGTATGAATCATCGTGAGCATCTTATGACACCCAAGGAAGCCAAGCAGCATCAAAAGCGCACACAAAACGGCACCACTTAAGAGTGTCGTATGTACTGTCGTTCTGACATGATGGTATTCCTTCGCTCCAAAGTATCTGCTCACAATGACCGAACAGCCAATGTTACAGCCAAAAGCAAATGCAATAAAAATCAGCGTAATTTCATAGCTGTTTCCGACTGCCGCAAGTGCATTCTCCCCCACGAACTTACCGGCAATCAGACTGTCTGCAATATTATATAACTGCTGGAAAATAATACTCCCAAACAAAGGCAGACAGAACCCCCACAGTACCTTCTCCGGTTTTCCTGTGGTTAAATCTTTATTCATCTCTTATCCTTCCTGCTCATAACCCAGTTATGCTAACATTTCACCAACAATCTTATTGACCAGGGAGCCGTCTGCCTTTCCTTTTACCTTCGGCATCAACTCCTTCATCACTTTCCCCTTGTCCTTTGCGGAGGGTTCTGTAATACCAAGAGCTGTAAGTACAGCCTGTACCTCTGCACGGATCGCATCCTCACTCATTTCTTCGGGTGCAAATTCCTGATAAACAGCAAGACGTGCCGCACATGCTTCCTTGATGTCCTCACGATCAGCCGGAGCCAGATCCATGGTCTCCTTGGTCTGACGGATCTCACGCTTTACCACTTCAAATTCCTCTGCTTCGGTAAGATCTGCCCGTTTATCAATTGCCTTATTCTTCAATGCGGAAAGCAGCATCGAAAGCGCGTCCTTACGTGTTTTGTCCTTGTTCTTCATGGCTTCCATCATCTGGGAGCGTACGGTATCAATCATACTCATATTTTCAATCTCCTTTACTTTAATTCCTTATAGAACAGTTCCATTGTACGTTTCTGATTTTCATTCGTCAAGATGTGCCTGTTCTATCTGTTCTTCCAATCCTCATAACATTAACAGTTCATCCTTACCATTCATAAGTTGCCGGATTGTACTGATTCGCTAACAAATATACATGCTTCCGGCAACTTATTTCCTGTCGGGCGTCCGCCCTATAGAAATGATTGCATAAGCTTCCCTTAGTGAGCAAGCTCCCACGGTCATCTTGCACAATCATTTCTGCACGCCTGAACTGTTACTCACAGTATTCCTGATAATCCTCTTCACTTGCAAACAACATATATCCACCATTCACATATCCCATATAACCTGCGGTCACTACATATCCTTTCATAACAATACCTCCTGTTAAGTTTTCCTGTAACATGTTTTCTTCCTTACAGGTATTAATTTAACAGAAGGTATGTCCCATAAATGTCACTCTGATTTTGCATCGTGACTGTGAAAGTACTGAACAGTTACAAATAAAGTTGCATTTCAGGCTGCCGTACTATAACGGATAATGATCATTTCAAGCCCGATGTTATCGCTGATTTTTCCTGTTTTAATGGCTTCCTCCGTAGAAACACACTCTTCCAATGCCTGCCGGATCATACTCTTACTGAAACGGGAAGCCTGTGTCACATATTTCCCCGCAATGAAGCCCGGAAGTCCGATTTTCTCTCCGATTGCTTTGTTTCCGTAGCCTTTCTTCACCAGTTCCTTTACCTGCAAAAGAAGATTAAACTGTCTTGCAATCAGGAACAGAATTCGCATCGGCGGCTCCTTTAATGCGATCAGTTCATAGTAAAGCTCCAGTGCCTTTTTCTGATTCTTATTAGCGATCGCCTCCACCATATCAAAAATGTGGCTCGTGATTCGTTTGGTACAGATGGCTTCCACGTCCTGCTCGGTAATCACATCCTTATCAAGACAATAGCAGAATAACTTCTCGCATTCCTTGTGGATATTCTCCATGTCCGTTCCGGTCTTTTCCAGAAGCAGGTTCAGGGTACGCTCCGAAATATTCTTATTCTCCTTCTTGATCATCTGGAGAATCCAACGCTTCAACGTTGTTTCATCCTGCGTCGCAAACTCCACTGCACAGCCATTCGCCTGCACAGCTTTGAACAGCTTGCTTCGTTTGTCCACTTCGGTCTCCACAAAAAGGAAATTCACGCTTTCCGCAGGACTTTTCAGATACTCCGCCATCTGCTCTCCGCCCGACTTAAACAATCCGCTGTTTTCAATCAGAATCAGTCTCCTGTCTGCAAAAAACGGCATCGTCTCCGCCTGGTCAATCACCTCGCCCACCGTAAAGTCCTTGCCCTCATAATAACTGAAGTTCATGGTATCATCGCCAATCATCGCTTCTTTCAGCTTATCCTTATACTGTTTGCGTAAGTAAGCCTCCTGCCCGTAAAGCAGATATATTTTTTTGAAATCCCCGGACTTTAAGTCCTGAATCAATCGCTGCATGTGTTCTCCTGTCTGTTCAGCTCCTGTAATTTTTCTTTTTTAGTATAGCATAATATTTCATAATTTACAGGAAATATTCCTTCACCATTCTTTCAATACGATCTATTTCCAGTGGCTGTTCCTTGGTTTCATAGGTAAGCAGCAAATGGACGGATGGAATAAATCCATAATCACAATATGTTTTTACCTTTTGACACGCATGATTTACATATTCCGGATTATCCATCATTCCAAAATGTTCCCAATAATAAAGTTTACCGGTTTTGGGATGTCGTATTGTAAAATCCGGATAAAGTATCTGATTTCCAAGAATTATTTTTTCTTCATATCGAAAGGGAATTCCCTTGCTAAATAATATCCGGTCTATAATTGCCTCCGATTTGGAACGCAGCCACTTTCCCTGCGTTCCTTTTATGATAAGATTTTCCGGATAATTCGTATTCTTTTCATATTCAGCTTTTTTCCATTCTTCCAGTTCTTTACTTATAGAACAAAACTGCTTTCCCAACAGACTCTCATACTCTGTATTGTTCAGCATCTTTTCCAACGAATTACTTTTGCCGTCTGCCCTCCGGATATAAGTAGTACAGGCAGCCAGTTCTCTTTGCAATTCCTTTTTTCGTAAAGTATAATATTTTTTCAATGCCAGTTGCTGTGCAAGTTTTCTTTCCTTCTTAGGCAGATACACCGCCTTCCCATTATCTCGTACATACCATTTATAATGTTTGTAATTCTGTGCACAAATCAGTTCCCCTTTTGGCCACCCCTTCTCCATATTTTCTATACTTTTTAGTTCTTCCTCTATACAGACCGCTCTTTTTTGAATTTCTAAGTAATTAGCAAACATACTTTTCTCCTCTCTTTTTCATGTTTTTTCTTCTTATTTGCAGACTGTTCCTTTGTATTAGAATATATTTTTTATAAGCTTTCTTTTTTATTAGTAGTTTTCTATTTCAAGTGTAGTTTAGAACAGCTTTCTATTGGTATTTCTATATACCTCTATTGTTTTTTATTACAATCTGATTATTGGGTATTACAGCTTATTTTTTCTCCTGTACCCTCTCCTTCCTTATGTTTTGGTTTTTTCTGTTTATTTCTCACTCCTATACCCTCCTCCTTCTCTTACTTTGGGTTTTTCTTCCTGTTTCTCGCTCCTATACCCTCCTCCTTCTCTTGCTCTGGGTTTTCCTGTTCACTTCTCGCTCCTATACCCCTCTTCTTCTCCAGCTCTGGGTTTTTCTGTTAGTTCCTTTCTCCTGTACCCTCCTCCTTCTCTCGCTCTGGGTTTTTCCTATTAGTTTCTGCTCACATACCCTCTCACCTTCACACGGCTCTTACCATCAACCGTCACGGTGATCGCCCCATAATCTTTCGTACAAAACCATGGAACATCTGCATTTTCAAGGCGTTCCAGGGTTTCTTCATGTGGATGCCCATAACGGTTTCCTTCCCCACAGGAAATAATGGCAAGCTTTGGATTGGCTGCTTTTAAAAATTCTTCCGTAGTGGAATTCTTCGATCCATGATGTGCAACCTTGAGTATGGTCAATTCTGCCTCCGAATGCTCTGTCGCTCCCAGCTTCTTCCAGGCCTGCAGTTCCTGTGTCAGGTGCTCCTCGCCTTCTCCCTGCACATCACCGGTAAGAAGCAGGGAAAATTCCCGGTAAGTCACAAGCAGCACCATAGAAGCTTCATTGATGTCTTCTGATTGGTATCCCTGTGACGGATGCAAGCACTGAAACAGTAGTTCACCATCCTGAAACTGCTGTCCTTCATGCAGGAATTGAACGGCAATTTCATTCTGCTGTGCCAGTTCGAGCAGTTCTTCATACCCTTCACTTCGGCACTCGTCTGCAAGCTCCGGAAGCACCAGATTCTCCACTCTGATTCCTTCAAGCTCCGCCTGATCCAGTAATTCTGCAATCCCATTGCAATGATCACTGTCCGCATGACTTACAAATACGGCCTTAATCTGTGATGCTCCCTGATATTTCAGAAAAGGAATCATCCGGTACTTTCCGACTTTAGAAACCGAGGAGCTTCCTCCATCTGTCAGATAAGAAGTGCCATCCTCCGTCTGCAGGAAAATACAGTCTCCCTGTCCGACATCCAGGAAGGTAACCTGTAATTCCGGCTGGAAACGCCAGGCAAGTATCACTGCTCCAAGTAAGAGAAATCCCCAGCAGATTCCCACAGAGATTCCATATGTTGAAATCCACTTTCCTCCATGGCACGCTATTCTTTCATTCCGCATTTCATGTTGTGGAATTTCATACCGTGACATTTCATACTGTGACTTTTCATACTGTGGCACTTCATACTGTGACTTTTCATACTGTGGCACTTCATACTGTGGCATTTCATTTTGTGATATTTCATGCCGTGGTGTATTATGTTGCACCATTCCATGCTGTGACCTTTCATACTGTGACATTTCATATTGCAATGCTTCATAACATGTCATATCCTCTTGCAATATTCCCTTCCCACAGCTGCTTCGTCTGCGGAGACGGTCCTTCTGATATAACACTGCCTTGCGTTTCGTCCGTCCCCAGCCTGCAATAACGATCAGCGCCGCCACATATACTGCCAGCTGCCATTTTGCAGGGCACCCCGGCGTCCAGTAATGATAGGGCAGACGCTCTGTAAACAATGCCAGCTTTTCGTATACCATAAGGATCCCGGTAATCAACCATGCTGCAGGTATGCCAAGTCCTGTCCACAGAAAAGCTGCAAGAATCATGACAATTCCTGCACCCATTAAAATACTCATCATAGGAAGTACAATGAAATTTAAGAACATCGAATAAACCGGGATCTGATAAAAGACTCCCAGATATACCGGAAGCGTCACTGCCATCAGGGCAATTCCTTCAAGCAGCTTTCTTCCCTTTCTGACATTGCCAAGAACCGGCAGGATCATGGAAATTCCCAGCACACAAAGGAAGGAAAACTGAAAACCGCTGTGAAAAAGATAAAGTGGCTGCTCCACGAGTACCAGAACAGCAGCAACGGCAAGTGCCGTAATGCGGTCATAGGTTCTTCCGAGAATCTGTGCCAGCATTTGAAGCAGAAACATTATGATGGCCCGGATTGCCGAAACTGCAAAGCCGGTCATCATCCCATATAAGAGAATAACAACGGAAGCCAGAATGGCACCTGGCTTTATTTTTAATCCTGCCTTTCGTAAAAGCTGATAAAGCCCCAGTCCAATCATGGAAATGTGAAGTCCCGAAATAGCGAGAATATGTGCAATGCCATTTCTCTGATAAAGCCCTTTGATTTCTTCGTCTAAGATTCCTTTTTCTCCAAGCAGCATGGTCTTCATTACCGAGGCTTCCTGTTCCGGTAACAACACATCCATTTTACTGCCTGCTTTTCTTCGTAACTGATATAAGCCTTCTGCTATTTTATAAAACCTGTCTGATTTTACTTGAATTTCTGCCCGATCCAGGCGAAAAGAGATTCGAAGTATCTGATAATAGAATGGGGCATTGAACTGCCCTGGATTCGTTGATTGTTGAAAATTTTTCAGCGTTCCTTTCAGGATAACACGGCTTCCGATTTCCGGTTCCGGGACACCTTCCCGGAGGTAACACAGGATATTCTCTGTATCTTCTATGTCAGTCGATCTTTCTGCTACTTCTTTCTGTACGAGCAACTGTCTTTCAGCCGCTTCTTCCTGTACTACTGACTGCCTTTCAGCTGCTTCCTCCTGTCGCACTGACTGACCTTCCTCTGGCTGTCCTTCCACCGGATTGTCTCCCGCAAAGGAAACCTGCTTCAGATAAACAACCGTCTTATCCTGTCCCCCTTGGGTTTTCACTTCTTTCTGATAAACCCTTCCCTGCACAATAACCGTCTGCCCTTCTAACTCCGGGCAGTTCCACGGTTCCTTCCGTGACAGGGAAGTTACAATACAAATCAAAATCACCACTACCAGACACCCCACACTTAAGGGGCGCTTTCTCATTCATTTCCTCCTTTACTCCACAATATCCAGATTACGTTCATACGACGGCTGCAAATTGGCATTATCTTTAAGATCTACCGCACCCTCCGTATCAATGGTAATCTGTACACGATTCACACTGGACAATTCTGCCAGTGAATTTACAATTGAATAAATCATCACATCCGAGCTGACATTATAGGACTTCGTCCAAAAGGATGCGTCCAAGTTTACATAACATGTTCCATCCTTTACCGTCACGCTCTTGATCTTCGTAGACGGATTTAACACTGCATAACCGTTTTCGTTCTTCTGCGGTCCTAAAAGCAGCTGCTCCACAACAAGCCTCTCCAGAGAAATATTACTGCTGTATACCACGTTTCTTGTTACGGTCCAGAGCTTTGTTCCATCCTCATTTGCAAAATAAAGCAGTAGCTTTGCCTTCTCATAGGTATTGATCTCATTGCCATCATTATCAATGAACATATCGGCATTCATTACCCCGATCACATTTCCATAGGTATCCACCAGCGGCTCTTCCTTTACCTGAAAGGAAATATGTGCCACACCGTCAATCTGGGTCAGTGTACGCACAATCGCCGCCCTAGTCAGCACCTCGGTGGTCACCGACTGACGGTAATACTCTTCACCAAAGTCGAGCAGAAGCTGCTCCTCGGTAATTGACTCGGAAAGCAGCTGCACATTCCCGCTTAACGTTGCCCGATACTGCAGCTTGTCCGCAGGCACCGACAATTGTTCAAGAAGTTCCTGCAGCAGTGCCTCCTGATCAGTCGTTTCCGTCCGGTAATCATGGCTTGCAATGGCAGTCTCTTCATTATTCAGGCTGTAAATGTGGTATAGCTTTCCTGTTTCCTGATTCTTCCTTCCACAGGCGCATATCAGGCAGACGCCAAGTACCACCGACAAAAATACCGCCTTATAAAACCATGCACCTTTTTGTCGTTCACGCAGATGATGCCGGTCTATTGATTGACTTTCCTGTTGATTCACTTGTTGATATTTACATATATCCTGTTTCAAAATCATTCTTTTCCTTTTCTTTCAACTACGCCAGCGATCTTGTCAACGGAATCTTCACCGTAAAGACGCTGCCCTCTCCCTGAATGCTCTCTACCTTAATCGAACCACGCAGCAACTGTACGGCACTTTTTGTAATGGCAAGTCCAAGTCCTGTTCCACCGATTTCCCTCGAATGGGACTTATCTACACGGTAAAAGCGTTCATAGATATGCTGGATCGAATCCTCCGGAATTCCAATGCCGGTATCTGCCACCTGTACGGTAAAAAACTGATGATCCGCATCCAGAATAACATTCACCTTGCCCTGTTCCCGGTTATACTTAATGGCATTTTCAATCAGATTGGTTAAAACCAGGGAAAGCTTTACCTCATCCACTTCTGCGATGATCTCACGCTTGCTGATAAGTGTCAGCTCAATATCGGTTTTCTTGGCAATCGGACGAAGCCGCCGTAAAATCAGCTCTGTGAGCGCATTGATATCAACGGATGTAATATTTACGGATGCTGCGGACTTGTCCAGCTTCACAAGGGCAAGCAGATCATTGATGATTTTATCCTCACGTTCAATTTCTTCTGCAATATCCACCATAAATTCCCGGTACAGCTCCACCGGCACATCCTCCTGTGCAATCAGGGAATCCGCCAGTACCTTCATGGACGTAATCGGTGTTTTCAGCTCGTGGGAGACATTTGCCACGAAATCCTGTCTTGTCTCGTCGAGCGCATTCATTCTTTGCAGCACGCTGTTAAATGCATCTACAATGTGCTCTGTTTCTATGTAATCCGGCACACTGATCGTTTCATTCGTGTAGCCCTCCTGCACCTCGCTGATCGCTCTTGATACCCGATCAAACGGCCGGATCAAAATTCGTGCCAGAATAATTGCCAGTGCCAGAATACAAAAAGCCATAATAATCTCGATAATCAATGCCTTCCGGCTCAGAATGGAAAGCGTCATGTCAATACTGTCGGTCGAAACGCTGGTCAGCATCACACCACGTACCACTTCCGTTCCTTCCGGCTGCTCGGACGTCGCATTCTGTTCCGAAATCGTCTCCATAATCGGAACCGTGATCTCAATAAACCCGTTCACCCGGTCATAATTCGCCGTATTAGAACCCTTAAAGCACTTAATAACCTCCTCAGAAACAATCGTCTTTCCTTCGCTGAGTCCATAGGTATCCTTCACGATTTTCAGGCTGCCGTTAATAATCATCACACGCCCGTTATACAGATTAGAAAGCTGCTCGAGCTCTGCATTAATCACTTCCGAAGAACTGTCCGGCAGATAGTTATAGGTAATCAGATGATCTGCAATAATCTTTAATTGGTTCTGCACGTCCGAAATCCGCACCTTGACGGCACGTTCTTCATAATTGCTCAGAATGACATGATAAATAATCGTACACGGAATAATTCCCACAAGAAAAATAATGATAAACAGACGCAGCTTTAAGCTGCGTCCAAGCTTTAATTTGGGAAAAGAAAATTTTGATTTTGCTGACATTACTTCTGTTTCCTCACGAATAATAGTAGCCAACGCCCCATTTCGTATGTACATAGCGTGGATTGGATGGATTATCTTCGATTTTTTCACGCAGACGGCGGATATGAACATCCACGGTACGCACGTCCCCCGGATAATCATTCCCCCAGATCAGCTTCAAAAGACTCTCTCTGCTGTAAACCTTGTTCGGATTTAAAACCAGAAGCTCTAATACATCAAACTCCTTGGCGGTCAGATTCATCTCCCTGCCTGCCACAAATGCCCTACGGTCATCACAGTAAAGTCTCAGATCTCCATCCTCGATCACCTTTACTGCTTCCTTCTGCTTTGGGGTCGTTCTGCGCATAATGGCCTTGATTCTTGCCTTCACCTCGAGAATGTTAAACGGCTTCGTAATATAATCATCCGCACCGTATTCAAGGCCAAGGATCTTATCCATATCCTCTCCTTTGGCGGTCAGCATCACGATCGGCACATTGGAAAACTCCCGCACCTGCTGGCACACCTCAAATCCACCCTTCTTGGGAAGCATCACATCCAAAAGAATGATATCATATTCTTTATTCTGAATCATGGTAAGTGCCTCTTCGCCGTCATAGGCGCAGTCCACTTCCATTCCATCCTGTTCCAGACTGAACCGGATTCCCTTTACAATCAGTTTTTCATCATCCACTACCAAAACCTTCTTCGCCATTTTCCTCTACCTCAACCGCATTCTGTCAACGCTCTATACGGTAATATATACTTTGATTTTCTGAAACAATCCATCCTTGATTCCCGCCACATTCATCACGCTCTCAATCCGGTCAAAGCTGCCGTGCTCTTCCCGGTAGGCAATGATGCTCTTAGCCTTACTGCTGCCGATCCCGGGCAGAGTACATAACTGATCCTCTGATGCCGTATTCAGATTTACCAGACCGGAGGGTGCGCTTGTTTCTCCGGATTGTGTCACAACATTCTGCAGCCGGGAATCCAGTTCCGTAACTTCTTCCCGGGTAGGTACATAGACCTTCTCTCCATCGGACACAAAATCTGCCTGGTTTAAGTAATCGGGATCTGCCTCATCACTTAGTCCGCCTGCACATTCAATAGCCTGATAAATACGGCTTCCCTGCGGCAGTTCATAAACACCCGGCTGTTCCACCGCTCCGCAGACATGAACCATGCAGGACACCGTCGCTTCCTTTTCTTCAAGCATCCCTGCCGCATTTATGTCTGCATTTATGTCTGCATTTATATCCGTATCGATACCCTCTGCATTACTGCCTGCGTATCCACCTGCAGCTCCGGCTTCCTGATTCTCCTCTAAATTCTCTGACGAACCCGTCGGATCTTCTTCTATGATCTTCTCTGTATCTTCAAACAGCAATTCCGCCTTTTCCTTATGGCACCCAAACAGCGTGCAAAGCAGAATCACCGGAACAAGGAACAGAAAACGATATTTTTTCTTCATTGTCATCCTTTCCGATTCCGGAAGGAGCCCTTATAACAATTACTAATTATTGTAATAGAAATTTTCCATATTTACAAGCACTATTCCGCTTTAAAAATGATCATTCCAACGATGGCAATGATCGCACCGATCACCTTTTTCCACTCAAACGGCTGCTTCTCCACGCCAAACCAGCCGAACACTTCAATGATGTAAGCGATGATGAGCTGTGAAATGATAATCATCATCACGGCTTTTGCAGGACCTAAGGCTTCCATGCTCTTAATGACGGTGTAAGTGATAAACGCCCCGATTGCTCCACCCAGAAGCATATATTTCGGTTCGATCTGCATCAGCTTTCCAAAGGAGCTGCGGTCGGCAATGAAATATGCTGCAATACAGACCAGCAGTGCCGTGAACTGCACAAACGCATTCGCCACCCAGATACTTGTGCTTTTCGTCACCTGTGTATTAAATACTCCCTGCACGCTCATCAATGCTCCCGAAAGCAGGGCAATAAAAATTCCAATCATATGAATTCCTGCCTTTCTGTCCATCCGGACTTTATCCACAGTATCTCCACATGATTGGAATCTCATTCTTCCCTTTTATTCACTTTGATTGTCTATCGCCTGCTGCCGGTAATAATCTTCATCCAAGTATTCAACCTCGTCCTCTTCATTGTCCTCGGTCGTATCCTCGATGTAAGTCTCTTCAATCTGCTCACCGGTAATCTGGTATTTAATCTGTTCCGAAAGCGTCTTTAACTCTTCGTTCGCATCTGCTCCATTCCAGATCTCCGCAAAAAGCGCTTCCAGCTTCAGCCAGTAATTGCCCGTTTCCAGCATCTTCGGAATCGGAACGGAGGTCTCATATTCCCTTGCAAAAACCTGTAACGCTTCATATGGATATTCCATATCCTTCTGCGCCGAAACCTTACCGGAACGGTCGTAAAGAATTTCATTGTATTCACAGGTCAGGAATCTTGCAAAATCATTTGCCACTTCCTGATTCGTGGAATAGCCATTGATTGCCACACAGTTCGTTACCGAAAGGGAACTGGACGGCTCCTCCTCTTTAAAGGATGGCGTTGTTACAAATCCATATTCATAGGCAAAGGTTTCATCCTGCTTCGCCTGCTCCAGAGTCGCTACGGCATCGGAGGTTGCCACGGTAAATACTACCTTCCCTTCCATGAAATCATTCAGGGTGCTCTCATAGCTGATCGCACTTGTATCAATCGAGAAGAAGTTATTCAGGTTCTGATACGCAGTCATGCTTTGGATGGCATTCAGATTATAAATGTCCACCTGCTCCGTATCCCAGCCACTCTCGCCGCCCATATTAATGGCATTGCCGATGAAAAAGTAATTATAGAAAATATCGGTAACATCCCACTTAAATACGGATTCTACCTGCTCCGGTGCATCGTACATATCACCGAAGGTCTGGATATCCTCGATCGTCTTGGGAAGATACTCCGCAATCTTGGCTTCAATCTGTTCTTCGGTGAACGGAGATACTTCCTCATCTGCTTCTTCGTGAGAAGTTTCCGAAGAGGCATCTGTGCTTTCATCCCCTGCAGTTGTGTCTGTATTTCCAGCATCTGAACTATTCTGCGTTGTATCTCCGGCATCAGAACTGCTCTGCGTTGCATCTGCACTTCCAGTATCTGAACTGCTCTGCGTTGCATCTGTACTTCCAGTATCCGAACTGCTCTGCGTTGCATCTGTACTTCCAGTATCCGAACTGCTCTGCGTTGCATCTGCACTTGCGGAATCCGCATTCTCCTGTTGTTCCTGCGCTGCCGCTTCTTCCTGCTCCTGCGTGAGCTGCGCAATAGCCAGATCCCTCAGATACGTCTTATTATAAAGCAGGGAACTCGTCTCAAAATAAAACGGATATCCCAGGATTTTATCCTTATAGGTTGCAGCCGCAAGTCCCTTTCCGATAAAGGTTTCTTCCATATTTACCGTCGGTTCAATCGGTACGGCCAATCCTGCCAGATAAGCTTTTTCCAACGCATCATTACTAATCACATACAGATCCGGCACATTGGATTCCAGTGCACTCTGGTTGATTGTCTCCACATAATCAAGTCCCGATTCCAGCACCGGCACAATCCGGGCATCATGCGTTTCATTATAAGCCACTGCCGCACTGCTTAAATAAGTGGTCAACGCATCATCGGTATACCAGAGATAAATACTGTCCTTATTATTTCCGGAAAACAGGGAAGCTTCTTCCTGCTGCTTCTTTTCCTTTACAGGCATTCCCGATTTTCCAATCATAAAAATGCCTGCCGCGGCCAGGGCAATGAGCAAAATTGCCATGAGTCGTTTCTTCATATAAAAACTCCATTTCTACTGCTAAACATCAACTGTGCGGTATTTTCACAGTTACCATATCAGATTCCTCAGAAAAGAACCTCGTCAATGCTCTCCGTGAGAATACCAATCATCTGGTCCACATCCTCCTTCGTAATTACAAGAGGCGGAACAAAACGGATAATATCGGTTCCTGCATTAATCAGGATCAGTCCCTTTTCCAGTGCTTTGTTAATCACAGGTCCGACCGGCACCTTAAAGACAAGTCCCTGCATCATGCCGATACCACGGCGTGTCTCAATGACGTCGTACTTATCTGCAAGCTCGTTTAACTTCTCTTCCAGATAAGCGCCTGTTTTTTGCACATTATCTATTATATGGTTCTCCTTGAATAAATCAAGTACCACATTAATGGCTGCTGCCGCAAGCGGATTTCCACCGTAGGTCGTTCCGTGATCGCCGCTTGTCAGGGAATGCTGTGCCACCTTTTCGGTCATCAGGAATGCACCAACCGGTACGCCGCAGCCCAGTGCCTTGGCCGTTGTCATTATGTCGGGCTTCACCCCGTACTTCTGCCATGCATACATATATCCGGTTCTGCCCATACCACACTGGATCTCATCGAGAATCAGCAGGATGTCCTTTTCCTCGCAGAGAGCCTTGATCTTCTTCATGAATTCTTCTTCAGCAGGATAAATGCCGCCTTCGCCCTGTACGGTCTCAAACAGAATCGCGCAGGTCTTGTCCGTCACCTGGCTCAATACACTTTCAAAGTCATTCATCTTTGCAAAACGGATGTTGCCGATCATAGGTTCAAAGGCTTCCCGGTATTTAGGGTTTCCGGTAACGGAAAGCGCGCCCATCGTTCTTCCATGGAAGGAATGCTCCATGGCGATGATCTCGTGATCGGTTGTGCCATCCTTTAAATACGCATATTTTCTTGCTGCCTTAATCGCACCTTCAATGGATTCCGCACCGCTGTTTGTGAAGAAAACGCGGTCCATGCCGGATACTTCCTTCATTTTTCTTGCAGCTTCAATTGCCGGAGCATTGTAATAATAATTCGAGGTATGAATCAGCTTGTCAATCTGTGCCTTCAGCGCATCGTTGTATCTTGGATTATTGTAACCAAGTGCAAATACTGCAATTCCTGCACAGAAATCCAGATATTCCTTGCCGTCCATATCATAAAGATGAACACCATCACCATGATCCAGTACGATCTGAAAACGGTTATAAGTATGAAGCAGATCGCGTTCTGCCTCGTCAATATATTCCTTCATTGTTCCCATTATTTTCGCTCCTTGTTTTTAGCTCCCTGTTATTCACTCACCTGTATCCTTACAAGCTATCCGCATCTCTTACTTTTCATCACCGATCGGATCGTCATCCGGAACGATCGCTGTTCCGATTCCGCTATGGGTAAAGATTTCAAGCAGCATACTATGAGGAATTCTGCCATCGAGGATATGTACCCGGCTTACCCCGTTCTTTACTGCGGAAGTACAGTTATTCAGCTTCGGAAGCATGCCTCCTCCGATAATGCCTTCCTGAATCAGCGCATCTGCTGCGGAAACCCGGATTCTTGAAATAAAGGAATCCTTATCATTGATGTCCTTATATAAGCCCTCAATATCGGTAAGGAATACCAGCTTGTTTGCTCCGACGGCCTTTGCAATGGCGCAGGCTGCATCATCCGCATTGATGTTGTAGGTATCGAAATGCTCATCATACCCGATCGGTGCAACAATCGGCAGGAAATCCTTCTCTAACATATCAAACAGAATCTTCGGATTCACTTCGGTAATGTTGCCGACAAAGCCGATGTCCTGTCCCTCGGAGTAACGCTTCTCTACCTTTAAGAGCCCGCCGTCCTTACCGCTTAACCCAACGGCATTCACACCAAGCTCTTCCACCATGTTCACAAGGCTCTTATTTACCTTATTCAAAACCATTTCGGCAATTTCCATGGTCTCTGCATCGGTCACACGAAGTCCGTTCACGAACTTTGCTTCCTTACCGACCTTGCCTACCCAGCGGCTGATTTCCTTTCCACCGCCATGTACGATAATCGGTTTGAAGCCAACCAGCTTTAATAACGTTACATCCTTAATGACATTCTTCTGCAGCTCCTCGTTGCTCATGGCAGATCCGCCATATTTTACAACAATGATTTTCCGGTTAAACTGCTGAATGTACGGAAGTGCCTCGATCAGGACCTCCGCTTTTTTTAAAACTTCCTGCATATCCTTATCCATGTTTCGCTCCATCCTTTACGTTTGTATCATTATTCTGAATCCTGTTCTTACGCAGCGTGGCAGCAAATATCTGACCGTTGTATGAACTGTAATATTCCCGCAATTCATCAGCTCCGGTAATCTGCGTTAATCTTGACATAATCATAGGTCAGATCGCAGCCCCAGGCGGTAGCCTCTGCTTCGCCCATCTTCATATCTGCCAGAATCTGTACCTCCTTCTGGGACAAAATATCACTGGCCTCTTCTTCACTGTAACCGGCATCCCCTCCATCTTTATAGATGAGGATCTTCCGGTCACCTGCTGCATAATACAGCTCCATATGCTCCGGATCAAACTGCGCTCCGGAATAACCGAGTGCACACAGGATTCTTCCCCAGTTGGCATCGTGTCCGTAAACGGCTGCCTTGGTCAGGCTGGAACAAATGACGCTTTTTGCAAGAGTTCTTGCATTTTCCTTCGTATCTGCATGATATACATGACATTCTACCAGTGCCGTTGCACCCTCGCCATCTCCGGCAAGCCGCTTGGCCTGTGTTTCATTTACATAGTGAAGCGCTGCCTTGAACGCTTCATAATCTGCGGTTCCCTCCTGAATGGTCGGATTGCCAGCCATACCGTTTGCAAGCACCAGCAACGTATCATTCGTTGAAGTATCTCCATCAACCGAAATCATGTTGTAGGTATCCACAACATCCTCGCGAAGCATCTTCTGTAAAACTTCCTTTTCAATTACCGCATCCGTAGCTACATAGCCGAGCATGGTACACATATTCGGGTGAATCATGCCGGAGCCCTTGCTCATTGCACCGAGTGTTACGGTCACACCACTGATTTCCACCTGTACAGCCAGCTCCTTATTCACAGTATCCGTTGTCATGATTGCCTTGGAAGCATCGGTTCCGGCTTCCAGGGAATCGTTCTTAGCTTCGGCAAGTCTGCTGATTCCTGCCTTGATCCGGTCGATGGGGAGCTGTGCCCCGATGACGCCTGTAGATCCAACCAATACGGCATCTTCCGGAATGCCAAGCACCTTCGAAGCTTCTTTTGCAGTCTCTTCACAAAGCTTCATGCCCTCTGCGCCGGTTCCTGCATTTGCAATTCCGGTATTTACAATCACTGCCTGTATATAAGGCGATTCCTCCACCAGCTTCCGATCCCATTTTACAGGAGCTGCCTTTACGACATTGCGGGTAAAGGTTCCGGCAGCCACACACGGCTTTTCACTGTAAATAATCGCCATATCCTTACGGTTCTGGTATTTGATTCCTGCTTCAATACCTGCTGCCTGAAATCCCTTCGCAGCAGTAATTCCACCTGTAATCTGTTTCATTTTATCCTCCTGCTCACCCTTATAACTGTACGGAATGGTTACTCACCCTTCATTATAACGGATGATATTTTCCGTATTTAATGTAAAATCATAGTAATTCAAATCTTCCCGCTTCGTCCAGCCGATCTGCTTCCAGAACGCATTGCCGATGTCATTCCTGGTAAATGCAATGAGGGAAACCTTGCTGATGTGCTCCTTTTGCAGCTCCTGCATGCAGAACACCACCATGCTCTTGCCAATCCCATGCATCCGGTAGGCCTCGTCCACACAGACATGATACAGACATCCTCTTCGTCCGTCATGCCCGCACAGGATGCTTCCTACAATTTTCCCGTCGGCTACGGCTACCACGCTGGTCGTCGGATTTCTTTTTAAAAAGGAAGCAACACCTTCCTTAGAATCATCAATACTTCTTATGGCAAAGCCCTTAATTGTCATCCACAGATCATGAACCCCCTGATAATCCTCAATGGTCATGGTCCGTATTTCAAAATTGTTATTCATCATCTTTCCTTACCGAGCTGTTCCTGAATCTTATAAATTCAGTCCCTTCTTCTCGTCTACACCCATCACGATATTCATGCACTGGATGGCTGCGCCCGATGCTCCCTTCCCAAGATTATCAAACCGTGAGGATACTAAGATCCTGTCTTCATTTCCTGTTACAAAAATCTCCAGTCCATCCCAGCCGCTTCTTGCATTTCCAGCAAGGAAGCCGTTCGTCTCCTCCTCCTTGCCAAGAGGCATCACCTGAATAAACGGTTCTCCCTCGTAGAAGGCAGCCAGCTTTTCCTGTACCTCCTGTAAGGATGGCTTTCCGTTTAACAAGTCGGTATAAAGCGGTAAGGTGACAATCATGCCGCTGTAGTAATCACACACCATCGGGGAAAATAACGGTGTTCTCTGCAGGCCGGTAATCTTCGTCATTTCCTTTAAATGCTTATGCTGCTGGGAAAGTGCATACTCTCTCGGCGCATCAAACTCCGGTGCACGGTCTTCGGATTCATAAACAGCAATCGCTTTCTTGCCGGCGCCGCTGTAGCCGGACATGGCAAAGGTCGCTACCGGATAATCCTTCGGCAAAATGCCGCTCCGGATCAGTGGATATACTAAGGAAATAAAACCGGTGGCATAACACCCAGGAACCGCAATCCTTTTTCCTTTGGCAATTCTTTCACGGAATTCACCGGACAGCTCCGGGAATCCATAGGCCCATCCCTCTTCGGTACGATGTGCCGTTGATGTATCAATAATGCGGACATGCTCATTTTCAATCAGACTTACCGACTCTCTGGCTGCGGCATCCGGCAGGCAAAGAAAAGTGATGTCCGATTCATTGATAAGTCGCTTACGCTCCCCGACATCCTTTCTTAATTCTGATGCAATCGGAAGAAGCTCCACATCATCTCTTCCCGCAAAACGTTCATGGATCCGTAATCCTGTCGTTCCTTCGCTTCCGTCGATAAAAATTTTCGTCTTCATTACAAAATGATTATCCTTTCCTTATTACTGTTAAGTTTTCGTCTGTAACTATTCAGAACCATCTTATACCAAGATTTGAAATGTCGCAACTGAATAGTTACATTATTATAATCCTCATTATCACCAACATGTATAACAATACAACTTTTATGCATATTATTCAAGTCTTTTTCCAGTTTTTCTACAAATCAATTTATATTTTTCGTTGTTTTATGCAAAAATATGCAAAAATAAGTGTTGCAATTTCACAGGAGATGTTGTATATTAGCAGATGTGAGACAGAACAATTTTAAAAAAGTTACCTTAATCTCAAAAAACATGGAGGCATTTTACTATGAAAGAAAAAGTAATTCTCGCGTACTCCGGTGGTCTTGATACTACCGCAATTATTCCCTGGTTAAAAGAGAACTTCGACTATGAAGTTGTCTGCGTATGTATCGACTGCGGACAGGAAGAAGAACTCGACGGACTTGAGGAAAGAGCAAAATACTGTGGAGCTGAGAAGTTATACATTCTCGATGTAATCGATGAATTCTGTGATGACTATATTGTTCCCTGTGTACAGGCTCATGCCGTTTATGAGAATAAATATTTACTCGGAACCTCTATGGCAAGACCTTTGATTGCCAAGAAGTTAGTTGAAATCGCACGTAAGGAAGGCGCTGTTGCCATCTGCCACGGTGCTACCGGTAAGGGAAATGACCAGATCCGTTTCGAACTTGGTATTAAGGCATTTGCTCCGGATCTTAAGATCATCGCAGCATGGAGAAACGATAAGTGGACTCTCGATTCCCGTGAATCCGAAATCGAATACTGCAAGCAGCACGGCATTGATCTTCCGTTCTCCGCAGATTCCAGCTATAGCCGTGACCGTAACTTATGGCACATCAGCCATGAAGGCTTAGAGCTTGAAGATCCTGCCAATGAGCCGAACTACGATCATCTGTTAGTTCTTGGTGTTACTCCGGAAAAGGCTCCGGAAGAAGGCGAATATGTTACCATGACCTTTGAAAAGGGTGTTCCGAAGTCTGTAAACGGCAAGGAAATGAAGGTTTCCGATATCATCCGTGAACTGAACCGTTTAGGCGGCAAGCATGGTATCGGTATCGTTGATATTGTAGAAAACCGTGTTGTCGGCATGAAGTCCCGTGGTGTATATGAAACTCCCGGCGGAACCATTCTTTACGAAGCACATCAGCAGTTGGAGGAATTAATTCTTGACCGTGATACCTATGCGGTTAAGAAGGATATGGGCAACAAGAT
The DNA here is from genome assembly GCA_963618065.1 of bacterium. Lineage (GTDB taxonomy): Bacteria > Bacillota > Clostridia > Lachnospirales > Lachnospiraceae > Suilimivivens. The sequence continues at coordinate 21,157 of CAVERH010000020.1, forward strand.
GGCTCAGATCGTATACGAAGGAAAATGGTTCACTCCGTTACGTGAAGCCGTACAGGCCTTCATCGAATCCACCCAGAAGTATGTAACCGGTGAAGTGAAGTTCAAGCTTTACAAAGGAAACATCATCAAGGCCGGAACAACTTCTCCGTACTCTCTCTACAATGAGAGCATTGCATCCTTTACAACCGGTGATCTTTATGACCATCATGATGCAGAAGGCTTCATCAACCTCTTTGGTCTTTCCACCAAGGTACGTGCCATGAAGATGCAGGAACTGGGCGAACTGAAATAAGTTCCTGTTCCTGACAAAGATTGTATCAAAGACCGTCATACGGAAATTGCAGATAGACAATTTCTGTATGGCGGTTTATTATATGGATAACGATTCAGAGCCACCATCAGAAAGGACAACACTATGCTTCACGTAACCACGCTTCTCATCATTTATCTTGCTGCAGTCAACATCATCGGCTTTGCGATGATGGGAATTGACAAATACCGTGCCCGGAAAAGAGCCTTCCGGATTCCGGAGGCAACCCTGTTTACTATTGCCCTGATCGGTGGAAGCATCGGCTCAATCCTTGGAATGTATACCTTTCACCACAAAACCAGACACCGCAGCTTCACTTTTGGTATGCCTGCCATCTTGATCCTGCAGGTTATTCTGGTTATACTGATTGTATCAGCACCGTTTCATCTGGTAACCTTATGACAGGGAGGGAAACTTATGCACATAGCTATTTGTGATGATAATATTGCAGACCGTAAGCAGCTCGAACGATTACTCGACCGGGAATCCGACCGGCGTAAAAACACCTCCGGCGTATTCTTCTGTGACTCCTACGGAAACAGCGAGCACTTAAGCCGTAATCCCATGCCCTATGAGCTTTTCTTTCTCGATATGACAAGTGAAGAACCGGATGGTCTTTCCTTTGCCATGGAGCTGCGGCATCTCGGTGTCACCGCTCCCATTGCTCTGTGCTCCTCTTCCATTAATTATCAGGAAGCGTTTAAAAAACTTCCCGAACAGGAAAGGCCTGCCGATCTTCTGTTTATCGACAAGCCCATTAAGGTTGCAGAGCTCACTGCCATTATTGATGAAGCCCTTCACCTTGGTTCCAATCGTGCTTCCACGATTGAACTGCGCAGTGACCGGACCACCATTTATGCTTATGAGGATGACATTGCCTATGTCACCTCCAAAAACGCCTACCTCACCGTTCACCTAACCGATGGCCGTGATGTCACCATGCTCGATACCGTGTCGAATTTTTATTCCATGATCAAAAAATATAAGCATCTCGTACTGGTTTCCGAACGCACCATCATCAATGCTGTCCATGTACAGAAAATGAGCGGACTGAGGGTCACGATGGACGATGGGAAAAAGCTTTCCTGTCCACTGCTCTCCCGGCCGTTCCTAAGCTACGCAAGAAAGAATCTTACGTAACTGTGAGGGTACGAAACCGTTACCACCTTACAAAGTCACAATAATACCGCCATCATTGGCATACATGCTGCTGATCCCCGCGGTATCAAGAAGGTATACCCTTTCAAAAGAGGCTTTGGAAAGAAACAGCTTCTTCACATATTCGGCACGTTCCTTACCATTACAATGGGAAATCATCAGGACACGCTTCGCCGTATCCGGTACTTCCTGAAGCATGAGCTCTGTCATCCTGGCAAGGGCTTTTTTCATACCGACTGCCTGTGCCCGTTTCTCGATTTCCCCCTGACGTCCTGCCATTACCGGCTTAATGCTTAAGGTAGAGGCAACTAATGCTTTAACTCCTGACAGACGCCCATTTTTACGGAGTGTTTCCAGATTATCCAGTACAAAGTACGTCTTCATCTCATCCCGGAATGCCAGCAGTTTTTCACAGATTTCGGCAAAAGGAAGTCCTTCTTCACTCCACTTCGCTGCCCGCAGGGCAAGCTGTGTCTCTCCGACACTTGCCGAATAGGAATCGCACACGAAAATATTCCGATCGCCATGCTTTTCTTCATACAGTGTTTTCCCGATCACGGCACTGTTATAGCTGCCGCTTAATTTGGAAGAAAGCGTAAATACGAAGATATTCTCCGCATCCGTGTCGTATGCCCTCATATATTTCTCCGGGGAAGGACAACAGGAACGGGGACAGGTCTTCGAAGCAGCTACCTTCTGAAGAAAAGAGGCCTGGTCAAAGGTTTCATCGTCCCACAGGTGCTCCCCTGCCACATCAAGTCCTAACGGTATATTTACAAATCGCGGATCCCCTTTATATTCTTCGGGAAATTCACAACAACTATCTGCAATAATTTTATATGACATTTCATTCTCCTGTTCTTTATTACTACTCTATGTAGTTTTTAATACTACTTATATTAACATTGTGCTCTATATTTGTAAAGTAATACTGGAAAACTTTATTATTTTATACTACAATAATAACTATTCAGAGTTACCTACAATATCCCCCAAGGAAAGGAATCCACTATGAACATTTCAGAAAAAGCACTCCTGCTTCATGAACAATGGAACGGCAAGCTGGAAGTCGTATCCAAAGCCCCTGTCAAGTCAAGAGAAGACCTCTCAATTGCATACACGCCCGGCGTTGCCGAGCCCTGTAAGGTGATTGCACAGGACAAAGAAGCCGCTTACAAATATACTATGAAGGCCAACACAGTCGCTGTCGTGTCCGACGGAAGTGCGGTTCTTGGTCTTGGCAATATCGGTCCTTACGCTGCCATGCCGGTTATGGAAGGAAAGGCCGTACTGTTCAAGGAATTCGGTGGCGTAAACGCCGTTCCGATCTGTCTGGACACCCAGGACACCGAAGAAATTATTAAGGCTGTGACCTACCTTGCACCTGCCTATGGCGGTATTAATCTGGAAGACATCAGTGCTCCCAGATGCTTTGAAATTGAAGAACGTTTGAAAGAGATTCTGGATATCCCGGTATTCCATGATGACCAGCACGGTACGGCTATCGTCGTTCTTGCCGGAATCATCAATGCCTTAAAGGTTGTCGGCAAAAAGAAAGAGGACTGCCGTGTCGTTGTAAACGGTGCTGGAAGTGCCGGTGTTGCCATCACCAAGCTGCTTTTAACCTATGGATTCCCACATATTACCATGTGTGACAAGGTCGGTATCGTTTCCAAAAAGACCGAAGGCTTAAACTGGATGCAGCAGAAAATGACCGAGGTTACCAACCTTGAGCAGCAGACCGGTACGCTTGCAGATGCCATGAAGGGTGCTGACATCTTCGTTGGTGTATCCGCTCCCGGTATTGTTTCTGCGGAAATGGTTGCTTCCATGAATAAGGATGCCATTCTGTTTGCCATGGCAAACCCGGTTCCGGAAATTATGCCGGATATAGCAAAGGCTGCCGGTGCCCGCGTAGTCGGTACGGGACGCAGTGACTTCCCGAACCAGGTGAACAATGTCGTTGCCTTCCCCGGTATCTTTAAGGGAGCTCTGGAAGGACGCGCTACCCGGATCACCGAAGAGATGAAGTTAGCTGCTGCCAATGCCATTGCTTCTCTCGTTCCGGATGATGAATTAAGCGATGATAATATTATGCCCGAAGCATTTAATCCGAAGGTTGCCGAAGTTGTTGCAGCCGCAGTAAAGGAACATATTGTAAAATAATGAACAACCAGACTTTCTGGCATGAAAAGCCCTACTATTCCTTAAACGCCTACTGCAAAAACACCTATGGCGAGAAGCTTTCAAAGATTGCCTTAAACGCCGGTTTTACCTGTCCGAACCGTGACGGAACACTGGACAGGCGGGGTTGTATCTTTTGCAGCGGTGCAGGAAGTGGGGACTTTTCCATGTCTCTTACCTTGAATCAGCGCATGGATCACATCATCCATTCCTATCTGGAGCAGATGACCTGTCAGCATCCCGGCAATCATTATATTGGATATTTCCAGGCATACACGAACACGTATGCTTCTGTTGCCGAGCTTGAACAAAAATATACGGCGGTACTTGACTTTCCTCAGATTGCAGGTATCTCGATTGCCACAAGGCCGGACTGTCTGCCTCCGGAGGTTTTACAGCTTCTTAAATGTCTAAAGCAGCGCTATCCTGACAAATTCATCTGGGTAGAGCTGGGACTGCAGACCATTCACGCAGAAACGGCTGCGTTTATCCGCAGAGGCTATCCGCTTTCCTGCTTCGAGGAGGCGGCTGCGTCACTGCATGCGTTGCAGATTCCGGTCATTACCCATGTAATCTTAGGATTGCCCGGTGAAACCGCAGCTATGCAGTTACAGACCATTTCCTATCTGAATACACAGCCCATATGGGGCATTAAATTACAGTTACTTCATATATTAAAAGGCACTGATCTTGGTCTTTTATATGAAAAAGAGCCTTACCGTTACCACTCCTATGAAACACTGGAGGAATATGTTGCGATGGTGATTCTTTGCTTAGAGCATCTGCGGCCGGATCTGGTTGTACACCGGGTTACAGGAGATGCGCCAAAGGAGCTTTTGCTTTCACCGATGTGGAGTCTTGATAAACGGAAGGTTTTAAACACACTTCATCACGAGATGAAAATTCATGAAACTTATCAGGGGAGGCTATATGCAGGATCCATTGACACTTTATAAATTAATTATTCTTTACATGCTGCAACGGGTGGACTTTCCACTGACGAAGGCGCAGATCAGCGACTTTTTTTTAGAGAAGCAGTATACGAACTTTCTGACGCTCCAACAGGTCATCAACGAACTGATTGATGCAGACATGGTAACCGCGCATTCAATCCGGAACCGGACGCATTTAAGCATCACGAAGGAGGGACGCCAGACCTTAAACTTCTTCAGTAATGAAATCAGCGATGCCATTAAGGAAGAGATTAACACATATCTCAAGGAAAACGAGATGACACTTCGCAATGAAGTATCGATTCTCGCAGATTATTATAAGTCTACTTCGGGGGAATTTGAAGCACATCTGACGGCGAAGGATAAAGAGGTTACGCTTCTGGATATTATTATTTCGGTGCCGGTGGAGGAAACTGCGGCTTCAATCTGCGATAACTGGCAGAAGAAGAATCAGGAGATTTATCAGTATCTGATTACGGAGTTGTTCTAAAAATATAAGTTATTGGATAAGGCGCAACGTTTTTGCATTTGTTCATTCCTGCGGGGCTAAGAAGTACTAATTATTTCGAGATAGATTATTTATAACGGACGCAAACACCCCAACGGACCATCCGGGTCCGATTGTGGTTTGCCCGGACATCCTTGTCCGGGCATTGCTGTCTGTAGATCGAAATAATAGAACTTCTAAACCCCTCCGCAAAATCACAAAATCAAAAAACGTTGCGCCTATTCTACGCTATGACACCATCTTTATTTTATAAAATTATTTTCTCGTTATTTTTTTATAAGTCAAGAGGCCATGCTGATGCATAGCCTCTTAATTATGTCTTTATATATATTATAAGAAATTGTGTTACCTATTCATTTTATCAAGCAGGTTTATCGAATGATCTCGCTCCAGTCTGAAATTCCAATGATAGATTTAGCAAAATCGGTGTAAGCAGCATGTTCGGGTGTATCAATGTACTTGAAGACGGTGTAAATCTGCTTCTTGGTGCCACCCCCGATATGATTTAATCCGAAAGCAAGTCCCTGTGCAACTTCTTCGGCGGCATCGGTCTGGCGGTTCAAGAGGAAACCGTCAATATCGTCATAAGCTTCTACTTTGTAGTACGCATATGCAAAGGCTGCTGCCTGGTTGGCTTCTCCGCCCTGGGAGGTGTAACCCTGTTCGGAAAGGAGGATGCTGCGGACTTCCCCGTTAGGATTGAGGAAGGTATCCTGATTCATATAATTTACCAGTACTTCAATATTTCCCATAGAGATCATGGATGTTCCGGCATTGTGTTCAACGTACTTGGAGCTCTTCCATGGACAGGTTTCTGTCAGGGGCACGTTATAGGGATGCTGTGCAAGCCCCCAGTCAATGTTTCCCTTGGCAGCAATATTCCTGTTAAACTCATCTAAGATATCACGTCCGTCATAGTTCGTGTTATTCTTAATGTTGCGATCCCACTGCTGGTCAATCGGCATATAAACGCGTGCGGAACTGCTTACACTCTTGATCGCGTTATAGAAAACACGGAAGGCCTTGGCATATTCCTCAACGTAGGTTGCAACATCAGTATATTCCATGTAGTTCCACTCTTTACGGGCATTGATTTCGTTGGCAATGACCCAGTTGGAAATTCTTCCGTGCTTGCTTCCCGAATAGCGTTCTGCAAGGAAGGAACCGATAGCTGCCATGTATTCCACGCCGCCCTCTTCTGCACCGTTAAACATATAATATGGTGCGGAGCCGCCTCCCCTTGCCTTGGGATGAATCAGCTGGGAATAAGCGGAGGAATAATTGTTCAGAATAATTGCTGTCGTACAGATTCCCTTGGAGGTCAGTGTACTGAATACCAGATCATATTCTGCAATGACCTGTCCGTTAAAGGTATAGGTTTTGCCATTATAATTATAGTGAATGGTCGGATAAGCGCTGTTCGTACTCGGCCCCAGAATCCGGGCTACCGGGATATTATAGGCTGCCTGCTTCACGCCAAGATCGTCAAGCTCGTTTCCTCTTAACTTATTCGGATCCACAAGCAGTCCCTTCTTGGATGCAGGTGTCTGGTATACACCTGTATACTTCGCAATTGCTTCCGGATTCGTAATGTACTGCGGAGTGTTAAGGGTGACATATTCGCCATCCTTTTTCACTGCAACTATGAATTTCTTATAAAGCTTACTTGATGCCGTATTATAATTGAGTGATGTGGTAAGCTCCACGGTATCATTCTTATAAGTCCGGTCAAGATACTCGGTTTCCTCTCCCAGACCGGTATCGTATGTATTCATCGCAAAAAGATAATAATATTTGTCATCACTTTCCGGAATGCCGTTGCTTTCCGCAACCACCTTGATTTTTCCGGTTTCCGTGTCGATTCTGCAGCTTACGATATTGGCAAAATCACTCTTATTTCCGTCGGTCAGCACCTTTTCCTCCGGCCGCTGGTAATAAGCTTCTTTCACGGACATTCCACCCTGTACCAGACTTGCCAGCACACCGTCACCAAGCTTCGTTGCCGCAGATGCCGGGGTTGCACTTGGCTGAACCATGGTTTCCACGGTATCCGGAACCGGTACTTCCTTATTTTGATTCAAAAGTACAAAGACGGATCCTGCTCCAATCAGGAGTACCACAATCACAATAAATAAAATAATAAAGCCCTTGCCGCTCTTCTTTCCTTTTTTCTTTCTATCCAGCTTTCTCTTCGCCGGTTTCTTCGTCGCAGCTTTCGGCTCTGTCTCTCTGCTTTCCACCGCTTTCTTCTCCACTGCTTTCTTCTGTTCATCACTCATCAATCTGGGTTCCTTCTACTTGTTTTTTAATTTTCTTCATATGCTCTCTGATCTTTACCTCATAGCCATTTCCTGATGGGTGATAAAATTCCCTGCCGTTTAACTCATAAGGCAGATACTGCTGCTTCACATAATTATTTTTATACTCATGGGGATACAGATATCCCGTTCCATGCCCCAGCTTCGCAGCGCCCTTATAATGGGCGTCCTGCAGATGTGGAGGAATCGGAAGATCCCCGGATCGTTCCACTTCACTCATTGCTTCTCCTATTGCCTTGATGCAGGCATCACTCTTCGGCGCACACGCAATATACATAGCTGCCTCAGACAGAATAATCTGTGCCTCCGGCATTCCCACACGCTCTACTGCAAGAGCTGCATTCGTTGCGACCTGCAAAGCCTGCGGATCCGCAAGCCCGACATCCTCTGCCGCATGAATCATCATTCTTCTTGCGATAAAGGTAACGCTTTCGCCGGCATACAGCATTCTTGCCAGATAATACACGGCTGCATCCGGATCCGATCCGCGCATGCTTTTGATAAAAGCGGAAATCGTATCATAGTGATTATCCCCGGTTTTATCGTAACGCAGCACGCGGCGCTGGATACATTCCTGTGCGACCTGCAGGGTCAGATGAATCTTCCCGTCTGCCGAACGCTCCGTTGTCATGATGCCAAGCTCTACGGCATTTAAGGCATGTCGTGCATCTCCACCGGAAAGCTCCGCAAGAAATGCAAGGGCATCGTCTTCAATCACGGCGTTGTATGCCCCCATTCCCTTTTGCTCATCTTGCACAGCGCGCAAAATCAACTTCTTGATGTCTTCCTGATTCAGGGGTTTTAATTCAAAGATGACCGAGCGTGATAACAACGCTCCATTGACTTCAAAATAAGGATTCTCTGTGGTTGCACCGATCAGAATAATCGTTCCGTCTTCTACAAAGGGAAGCAGATAGTCCTGCTGTCCTTTATTGAAACGATGAATTTCATCGATAAACAGAATGGTCCGTTTTCCATACATTCCCTGCAGATCTTTGGCCTTCTGAACGACCTCTTCCATATCCTTCTTACCGGCTATGGTCGCATTGATCTGGGTAAATTCCGCCTGCGTGGTATTCGCAATCACCTTCGCAAGGGTGGTTTTCCCGGTTCCCGGCGGTCCGTAAAAAATGAGGGAGCTCAGCTTGTCTGCCTTGATGGCACGGTACAAAAGCTTGTCCTTCCCGATAATATGCTGCTGCCCTACGACTTCATCCAGTGTAGTCGGCCGCAATCTCGCCGCTAACGGAGATTCTTTTTCTTGATTGGTATTACGCATATACTCAAACAAATCCATGGCTTAATACTCCTCGGCGCCATCGATTTCTTCCTGCTCTGCCTCAATTGGCTCTGCAAAGCCCGGCGTATGACGCAGGTAGACTGCCCAGTAGCCACAGCCCACAATTCCTGCTCCACCGACGATATTGCCAAGGGTAACAGGAAGTAAATTCTTAAGCAGAAAGGCTGCTGTCGTAAGCTCCGGTGCGGAAATTCCGTATTTGCTCATCGTCAGAAGTCCGGATACTCCAAAATAAATATCTGCAATGCTGTGTTCAAAGCCACACAGCACGAAAAGCATGACCGGCCAGAAGCTCATCAGAAGCTTTCCGGATACCTTCTTTGCTGCAAATGCCGCCCATACGGCAATACATACCAAAATATTACAAAGCACGCCACGCGCAAAAGCTTCTCCAAAGGACTGGTTCACACGGAAAAGTGCGGCAGCTACCATCTTTTCTGCCAATACACCATCATACAGCTCAGGAACTCCGGCATAAACTACCATCCAGGCTATGAAGGAAGCCCCAATCAGGTTTCCAAGAAAAACCATTCCCCAGTTTTTCAGCATCTGCAGCCAGGTGATTTTCTTTTGCAGAACGGCAATAATAATCAGATTATTTCCGGTAAAAAGCTCACTTCCGGCAATCAGCACCATCGCCATTCCGGCGGGGAACACACATGCACCTACGAGCCGTGCCACCGATGCATTCTGGATCGTTGCAGAGGATGTCGTGGAGGCAATTCCCGCAAACGCAATATAAATTCCCGCAAAAATACCAAGTGTCAGCATTTTCAATGCCGACATCTTTACCTTGTGGACTCCGATATCAACAAAATTTTTCGCAATTTCTAACGGTGAATGCATATATAATTCTCCATCTGTCTTGTATTCTGATGTATGTTCTGATATTCAGACCCACACTTCTTTTAGTATACAACAGACTTTGTATGACTTTCAACTGCTAATCAAACAAGATTTCCTCTACCGTGACAAACATATACCCCTGCTTTTGCAGATCATCCACAATCTGCAGCGCAGCTGTCACGGTCGATGGGTACGAGTCATGAAGCAGAATAATCGCATCCTCTTCTGCTGCACTCTCCACCTTGCGGATCACACAGGAGGCATCGTTGCAGCACCAGTCCAGGGGATCAATATTCCACAATACCGGAATCATATTCAGTTCCTTTTCAAAGCTTTTGTCCCAACTTCCATAGGGCGGGCGCACATAGGTCACTCCCTGTCCGGTAATCTCCTCGATAATTTCATTGGTTTTTACCAATTCTCCTTTAAATTTTTCACGGTTTCCCTGAGTGAGCTGGATATGGCTATAAGTGTGGTTGCCAATGAGATGCCCTTCCTCCTGCATCCGTTTTACCAGTTCCGGATAGGCTTCCGCATTTTCTCCGGTGATAAAAAAGTTGGCTTTCACCTTCCGCTTTGCAAGTCCATCCAGCAGGAGCGGTGTATAGACAGGATGCGGTCCATCATCGAATGTAAGGGCAATTTTCTTTTCCGTCATCTGTCCTGATGCGCCTCCGATGCCTTCTGATCTTCCTGACAGTTCCGATAGTTTCGATACTTCCAATATCTCCGGGAATCCCTGTACGCCCTTTGCTTCCGTTTTAACCATACTTCCAATAAGGCACAACGTAACGAACATTCCTGCCATCAGCAACCAGACATTGAAACTTTTTTCCATAAAAATAGAGTGAGACCTTTCGATTATCTCACTCTATCCTATGCACGTATGCGTTATGTCATGCATAGCTGCAAATTGCTAACAGTTCAGCCATGCCCATTCATAAGCTGCCGAATTATATAGATTGGCTAAACTGTTACACGAACTGGTTTTTCTCCGGATCATACTCATATCCGATTCCGGATAACTTTTCTTCAATCTGCGTCTTACTCTCATCCAGATCCTCACACATGGCATCGAGACTTGAATAAAAGTCACGCAGCTTCAGATTCACATAGCTTAAAAGAATATTCGCATCCTGTGGTAATTCCATGTCCCTTTTCTCCCTTCTGTACTCGTCCTGTCATCCTGCAGGCAGGATCCCTCTTCTATTGCAGAATGCTGAAAAGGAATACCATTCCTGTCCTTAATCTGCTCACATTTTCTTCACACCTGCGGTCAGATGATCGCCATCCACATCAATGTAAATGGTATCTCCCTGATCCACCTTATCCTCCAGAATCAGTTTCGCTGAAAGGGTTTCTACATATTTCTGGATATACCTCTTCAAGGGTCTTGCACCATAAACCGGATCATAAGCCTCATCAATAATAAGATGTTCTGCGGCATCAGAAAGCTCTACGGTAAGCTCCCGGTCTGCCAGACGCTTATTCAGATCGGCAATGATCAGTTTGATAATACCACCGATGTTATCCTTCGTCAAAGGCTTGAACAGGATCGTTTCATCCAGACGGTTTAGGAACTCCGGACGGAAATGGGCACGAAGGTCATTCATAACCATTTCTTCCGCTTCGGGTTTAATGTTACCCTCCCGGTCAATACCATCTAACAGATATGTCGCTCCGATATTGGAGGTCATAATCAAAATGGTGTTTTTAAAGTCAACGGTACGGCCCTGCGAGTCTGTGACACGTCCGTCATCTAATACCTGAAGAAGGACATTAAATACATCCGGGTGTGCTTTTTCGATCTCATCAAATAAGACAACGGAGTACGGTTTTCTTCTGACTGCTTCGGTCAACTGTCCGCCTTCCTCATATCCGACATATCCCGGAGGCGCTCCGATCAGTCTGGACACGGAGTATTTCTCCATATACTCACTCATATCAATCCGAACCATATTGTTCTCATCATCAAACAGGGCGGCTGCAAGCGCTTTGGCAAGCTCTGTCTTACCAACACCGGTAGGTCCTAAGAACAGGAAGGAACCAATCGGCTTACGGGGATCCTTAATTCCTGCCTTTGAACGAATGATGGCCTCGGTTACCTTCGTAACACCTTCATCCTGTCCGACAACACGTTTGTGCAGCTCTTCATCCAGATGCAGGGTCTTATTCCGTTCGCTCTCAGTCAGTTTCGCTACCGGAATACCCGTCCAACGGGAAATAATTCTTGCGATTTCTTCCTCGGATACACTTTCGTGAACCAGAGAAAGATCTTTATTCTTCACCTGCTCCTCTTCTGTTTCCAACTGCTTCTTCAAAGAAGGAAGGGTGCTGTAGCTTAATTCGGAAAGCTTCTCATAGTCGCCTTCACGCTGCGCAATCTCAATCTGATTGTTGACATTATCAATTTCCTCACGGATCTTATGCAGCTTCTCAATCGAGGCCTTTTCATTCTCCCACTGTGCCATACGGTTGGAGTATTCCTCATGCAGCTCGGCAAGCTCTTTCTGTAAGGTTTCCAGACGTTCCTGACTTAACCGGTCATCCTCCTTTTTCAGAGCAGTCTCTTCAATTTCCATCTGTAAAACCTTACGACGAAGCTCATCCAGTTCCGTCGGCATGGAATCCAGTTCTGTCTTAATCAATGCACAGGCTTCATCCACAAGGTCAATCGCTTTATCCGGAAGAAAACGATCCGAAATATAACGATTCGAAAGGACTGCTGCACTGACCAGTGCATTATCCATGATCTTAACTCCATGGTATACTTCGTAACGATCTTTAAGACCTCGAAGAATGGAAATCGTATCTTCTACAGTAGGTTCTTCTACCATAACCGGCTGGAAACGGCGTTCCAGAGCCGCATCCTTTTCAATATACTGACGGTATTCATCCAGTGTGGTCGCACCGATACAATGAAGCTCGCCACGAGCCAGCATCGGCTTCAGCATATTGCCGGCATCGAGTGCACCGTCTGTCTTACCAGCACCAACAATCGTATGCAGCTCATCAATAAACAGGATGATCTCTCCATCACTGTTCTTCACATCCTCAAGAACGGCTTTCAGACGCTCTTCAAATTCACCACGATACTTCGCACCTGCAACCAATGCACCCATATCCAGTGCAAAAATCTTCTTATTCTTCAATCCGTCCGGAACATCACCATTCACAATCCGCTGGGCAAGTCCTTCGACAACCGCCGTCTTACCAACACCGGGTTCACCGATCAGAACCGGGTTATTCTTCGTCTTACGGGAAAGGATACGAACCACGTTCCGGATCTCTTCATCACGCCCAATCACCGGATCAAGCTTTTGTTCTTTTGCCTTCTCCACAAGATCCTGACCATACTTCTCCAGGGTATCATAAGTAGCTTCCGGATTATCAGAAGTTACCCGCTGATTCCCACGTACGGTAGATAATGCCTGTAAAAAGGTCTCTCTGGTGATTCCGAACTCCTTGAACAGATTTTTAATCGTGGAGCTTGGATGCTTGATCATGGCAAGGAATATATGCTCTACCGAAACATATTCATCGCCAAATACCTTCATCTCATCCTCTGCGGAAATCAGCACCTTGTTCAGATACTGGCCAACATAAGGCTGCCCACCCTGTACCTTCGGACGCTTCTCAATCAGCTCCTCTACTCTGTTCAAAAAGGTCTGTGGATCAATCCCCATCTTCTCAATCATCTTGGAGATCAGACTGTCCTCCAGAGTCAAAAGACTGTACAGGAGATGCTCCTGTTCTATTTCCTGATTGCCGTAGTCACTGGCAACCTTCTCGCAGTTCTGCACTGCTTCCATTGATTTCTGTGTAAATTTATTGATATTCATAAGCCCACCTCCTACTCATGGTATCATCCGTGCAGCTATTCAATGCTGCTCATCTGTAATAATTGTATCCAATGTACCATAAAACTACTTTATAAACATGCTTTCTTCATGTTCTATAGATACTATAACACGAGTTGTTAGCACTGTCAATAGGTGAGTGCTAATTTATTTGTGAAGCTTCTGTGAACCAACTTTCTGTGAACTATTTTCCCTTGCCAGTCATGGCAAGTACCCCACGCCATACTGCATACACTCCACCGGCTGCCACAAAGATAAGCCAGGTCAGATTCCATCTTTTCGTCAGGAAACTCACCACAAGATAAACCGCCGTTATGAGAATCCAATAGGGACCGGCCAGAGGTTCACTCTTTTGTTTCTCATTTTTCTTCTGTCTGCTATAATCGCCCTCTTCTAAAAGCTTATCATAGCATCCGTCAATCATCCCTATGTAAGTAAACAGGAATACACCAGCCGAAACCAGTCCCAAAAGTCCTGCTATTCCATATTCCGTGGTAATCGCTTCCTTTTCCAGATAGGAATACTTATCCAATTTCATTCCGATATTGATAAAAACAGCAGTTGCATTCCGCTTAAATACGGCATTTCTTACCTCTTATATATTTCTCATATACTGCTTCAACTGGTCATAAAAATTTTCTCTTGTTCCAGCCATAATTACAACAATAACTTTGTCCTCAACATATTCTACTGTATAGGCCAGTTCATAATTGGTCTTATTGTAATAAATATCATAACCATATACTCCAGCCAGATCTCCTGTCTTTAATTCCCCCACCAGATAATCTTCACAAATTTTATCAATTGCTTCCTGATACAGTGCTTTAAGCTTTTTGTCTTTCAGTTTCTTAAGAAACTTTGCTGCAGGAGGAAGAAATTTTACCTCCGTCATTCCTTCTCCTCCGTCCCAAAAATATCATCATAGGTAGCATACTCAGCCTGCGACTCAGCAACCAGTTGTGCTTCCGTAAGCATCTTTTCTACGGCAGGACGCACCTCTTTCTGTGCCGCTTTGAATCGTGTAAGCAATTCTTCACCGCTATAGCCTTGTGCAATAAGATCTGTTAAAATCTGTTCTGCAAATTCACCGCTTGCGTTTTCTTTCAGCGGACGGATTACCAGCTCGTTTCCCCGTACCATGCATTCTGCTTCTGTACCAAATCCCAGCATTGTAAAAAATTTCTGTGGAATCGTAATCTGTCGTTTTGCGGAGATATTAATTTTCTTCATTTCCATAGGAATATTGCCTTTCATGATTACCGCTGTCATTTTTATCCTCACCTTTCGTATTTTATACAAATTATTTCTTTGTTTCTTTGTTTCTTTGTTTCTTTGTTTCTTTGTTTCTTTGTTTCTTTGTTTCTCAGAATCATTATAATAAAACTACATATCTACGTCAACAACCATTTAAAAATACCCGATTTCCTTATTCTTTCTTTTTCCTCCCTTTCCCATCAACGGTCTTTTCGTATTATGCACCAAAGGGCGCACATTGTTCCATGGGAGAGCATAATATTCAGGGCCTGCCCTTTCACACAGACATAACGAACGTGATTTTATACCATCACGAGAATGCGGACGGAACCGGTCCTTTTGGCAAAAAATGGGAAGAAACGCCTCTTTTTGCACGCATCATTCATCTGTGTGACCTGTTGGATGTGGTCTGCCGCACCCAGACCTTTACTACCGCCACCTGGGAAAAGGCAGTCGATTTTCTTCAAAAAGTAAAGGGCTGTATGATCGATGAGGAATTTACCACCATGAAGGATCATGCTTCTTATACCTATTATATTCTGTCTGAAATTGATGATTTCGAAGAACTGCGGGACTGGGCAGCTTTTCACCATGAACGGTTAGACGGCACCGGTTATCCATTCGGCAAAACGGCTGCCGACCTGAACACCCAGGAGCGTATGATGGCATGTGTAGATATTTATCAGGCTTTAACCGAGAGCCGCCCTTATAAACAGGGCATGTCCCATGAAAAAGCCTGTGGAATTCTAAAAAGTATGGCAGACAAGGGCTGGCTTGACGCCGAAGTCGTTTCGTAGGTTGATTCCTGTTTTCAGATGTAAAAAAATTATCGAAGCAGTCCCAAGCTTCCGGTCAGCTTGTTCACCTTTTTCTTATTGCCTACCATGGCAATGCCCATATATAGCAGGTCGTCATGTGTGGACTTCTTCATGGTATCGGTATAATCGGTGTAGGTCATACATTCCTGTGCCACATTCGTGAAGTCAATACAGGAAATATCTTCAAATCCATCTTCAAACAATCTGTTCCGGATCTCTGCCACCTTATCGGCCGGTGCTTTCAGAACAGGAACCGGCATAGTGATCACCTCCACGATCATGAAACTGTATCACCCATAGAAACCTTTTCCCCAGTATACACCTTCCGATATTCGTCCATAAAATACCGAATATGCTTCTCCTTGCTCCGGCAATAAAACCCATACTCCATATTTCTGGTATCCGCAATCGGTACTGCTGCCGCATGGTGAAGCTCTGGCAGGAAAAATTCCGGCAAAATTGCAATTCCATAACCGCACTGTGCAAGCAGAATACTCTCTGCTGCTCCCTCGCTCACAATATGTACATGATCCTGTGCATGAAGGGTCAGATGTTCCTGAAAGCGATTCCCCTTTTCAAAAGGCACACACTTCGGCGGCAGGGTGATTAAACTTTCTTCTGCAATCTGTCCAAACGTAATTTCTTTTTCCCGCGCAAGCGGATGATTCCAGGAAATCACTGCACAGCTCTGATAAGTTGTCAGTTTCCGACAAGAGCCCTGACTGGAGAATCCCACCGTGGCAATAGCCAGCTCCAACTGCTGGTTTTCATATAGATTTTTAAGGTCGAAAAAATCCTGTACAATCACTTTCGGACGAACATAGGGATACCGTTCTCTCATTCGCACAAACACCGGTTCCAGAATTTTAAATTCCTGCTCGGTCATGCAACCAATACGAAGCAACATGGTTTCCTGTTCTGTGTGATTCTGAAACTGATTTCTGACGTCCTCCATCCGCATATAAATATCCTTTGCATCATAATAAAACCGTTCTCCCTGCTCCGTCAGCTTAACCACACGGGAGCTGCGATAAAACAGCGGCACTCCCATCTCTTCTTCCAGACTTTTAATATGATGTGTTACCGTGGGAACCGACAGGTAAAGCGCCTCCGCCGCCCTGGTAAAATTAAGCCGCTCTGCCACATAAATAAAACATTGTAACTGCTGTGAATTCATATTGTATCCTCCTTTTCTCAGTATACCCATACCTGTTTTCTTTTGCAATTATTAGATTTTTTCTAACGGTGTTTCTATATATCTAATTCTATAATTTCTGTTTTTCTGCTATGCTTCCACATGAAAACATCAGAAAGGAGTCTTTTTATGGAAGAACAAAAAATGGGCACTATGCCCGTAAATAAACTGCTGTTAACCATGGCTGCACCGATGATTTTATCGATGATTATTGGTGCTATGTATAATATTGTAGACAGTATTTTCGTCAGTAATTATAGTGAAGATGCACTGACTGCGGTTTCTCTCGCATTCCCAATCCAGAATATTATCGTTGCATTCGGAACCGGTGTGGGTGTTGGCGTGAATGCCCTGCTTTCCCGCTTACTGGGTGAAAAGAAACAGGATGCGGTCAACCAAACGGCTCTTCACGGCTTACTTATGAGCTTTCTAGTTTATTTTATTTTATTGCTGTTTGGAATTTTCGGTGTGAAATGGTTTTATGGAATTCAGACAAAAGAATCTGCGATCTGTGCCATGGGAACTTCTTATCTATCCATTATATGTATTTTTTCTTTTGGACAGATCTTTCAGCTGGTATTGGAAAAGCTGCTGCAATCTACCGGAAGAACGACCTATACCATGATTACCCAGATAACCGGTGCTGTACTCAATATTATTCTTGATCCGATCCTCATTTTCGGTTATTTCGGACTTCCCGCTCTGGGAACGGCCGGTGCTGCCATTGCAACCGTCATTGGCCAGATCATCGCCATGATTTTAGGAGTGATCTTTAATCTCAGATATAATAAGGAAATCCAATTTTCGTTCCATAACTGGAAACCGGAAGCCTATTACCTGAAAAGCATCTGTTCCGTCGGGATTCCCGCCGGAATTACCATGCTGATCAGCAGTGTGATGTCCTTTGGCATCAACAAAATACTACTCACCTTTTCGACAACTGCTGCCGCAGTATTTGGCGCCTACTTCAAGCTCTACACCTTTGTATCCATGGCCGCATTCGGCCTGAACAGTGCATTGCTTTCCATCGTTGCCTATAACCTTGGAACCGGAAAGCATGACCGCATCCGGCAGTCCATCCGCTTAAGCTGCATCTACTCTGCTGCGATCGGCCTCGTCGGACTGATCCTGCTGCAGCTGCTTCCAGAACAGCTTATGCAGGCCTTCAATGCCTCTGATGCGATGACGTCAATTGGTGTAACGGCAATTCGCATCACAAGTACAAGCTTTGTTTTTGCCTGTGTTTCCATCATGGTCTGTTACGCCCTGCAGGGACTCTCCATCGGTCTTCCCAGCATGATCGTTTCGGCAGCAAGGCAGGTCATCTTCCTCTTACCTCTTGCTTATATTCTTGGAAAAGTGATGGGAATTACCGGCGTCTGGACGGCTTTTCCCATCACCGAAGCCGTTGTTATGGTTGGCTCCTGTGTTTATTTAAAGCATATCCTGAACCGTCTTTCCCACTAATTCCAAAAAGATCCACCGGATCATTTTCCCATATGCATGATAACAAAAATCCCTATAGTCTCCTAACCCCAGGACACTACAGGGATTCTTTTCTCTTCCTATTTTTTATTCTAAAATATGATTCGTATCTTACGATGCTGCCTTTGCATACTCGGTTAATTTCTGTTTTGCATCAGGGCTTAAATGCTTTGGAACACGTATCTGGATAACCGCATATTCATCGCCCTTCTGGGAAGGATTCTTCATTGAGACAATTCCTTTGCCCCGAAGCCGGATCTTCGTACCGGACTGTGTTCCTTCCTTAATCTTACAGCTTACCTTGCCGGTAAGTGTCGGAACAATCGCCTCACCCCCAAGTGCTGCGGTTTCAAACGGGATTTCCACCGTTGTATAAAGATCCATGCCCTTTCGTTCAAAACCGGGCTTATCGTGAACCGTTACTTCAAGAAGCAGATTACCTGCCTCGCCGCCATTTGTTCCCGGCATTCCTTTTCCGCGAAGCCGGATCTTCTGTCCGGAATCAATACCTGCCGGAATATGCACCTGCAGGGACTGGTCGGTTCCATCCGGCGAACGGAAACGAATTACTTTGTCTGCACCAAGCGCTGCTTCCTCAAAGGTAACATCCACCTTGGCAAGCACATCTTCACCCTCTCTTGCCCGGGTCCGCCGTCCTCTGCTGTCTCCGAACAGATCCTCTTCATCTCCGAAACTGCTGCTGTGGAAGCCACTGCCAAAGCCTTTGCCTCCAAAACCGCTGCTCTTAAATCCACCACCAAAGATTCCATCAAAAATATCATCTAGGTTATCTCCCGTATAATGGAATTCCTGATAATTACCGCCGGGATTGCCATGAAAATGAAAGCTTCCATTTCCAAAGCCCTGACCTCCGAAGCCACCGGCTCCGGTACCGCCATTTCCATAAGCACCGCCCTGTGCAGCTCCTTCATCAAATGCAGCATGACCGAACTGATCATATAATTTCCGTTTTTCTTTATCGCTTAACACATTATAGCTTTCGGTAACCTCTTTAAACAGTTCCTCCGCCTGTGGATTATCCTTATTCATATCAGGGTGATACTTTTTCGCCAGTTTCCGGTACGCTTTTTTGATTTCTGCATCGGTCGCTGTCCTTGAAACTCCTAAAACCTCATAATAATCTCTCTTCTTCGCCATAACTGTCACCCTCTTTCTACTACAACTTTCTTTTCCTGCTTTTAACTGCTTTTATAACTTACTTTCCAAATCTCCGCCATTTTGCATAGTTCGGAATCCTTAACCGTCTGAGACACCACCAAATAGAAACGCCCCGGGATGCTCCCGGGGCAAAATTCCAATCCTGACTGCGATCAGCCTTCAATTGCGACATGTTTCCTGGTCTCTACTGCTTTTGCTTCCTTCTTAGAAACATCCAGCTTCAATATACCATTTTCAAACTTCGCATGAATATCTTCTTCGGTAACATCTTCGCCAACATAGAAGCTCCGGCTCATTGCTCCGGCATAGCGCTCCCTGCGGATATATTTACCTTTCTTATCGGATTCGTCCTTATCCAGACCCTTTGCAGCCGAAATGGAAAGGCATCCATTCTCAAGCTGAACCTCGATTTCATCCTTCTTAAAACCAGGCAGATCTACAATAATTTCATATCCGTCGTCCAGTTCACGGACATCAGTCTTCATTACGTTCTTTGCATGTTTACCATACAGTTCCTTGTTTACATCCGGAAATGCAAATCCATCCATAAAATCATCAAAAATATCTCTTCCAAATACACTAGGCATCATCATAAGTCATTCCTCCATTCCATGTGATCTGTGTTACAATTGTTAAATTTCATTTCGAACTCGGTAGTAAATCTGATCTGCAATTTCTTCTCATTCGGAAGATCCTCACTGATCTTTGATCCCCTTTCCTTTGTTCTAATCGTAATATAACACATATTATTAGCACTGTCAAGAGGTGAGTGCTAAT
>CAVERH010000021.1:0-16426 GCA_963618065.1 bacterium
GTAACTATTCAGTACAGGTCGAAGCATTTGCTGCTGAGACCGTAAGAACATGATTCAGTAATGCAAAATCCCATCGGCGAAGCCGATTTGGAATGGATTTTGCAACGTAACTGTGAAGGTACTGAACAGTTACAGAATTCTTAAATAAAAAGAAACATAACAGGTGAACAACATGAAAAAGAAGCAATTTTTTGAAAACTTCATACACGGGATTTTCCTGGTGCTTGGATTGATTACAGTAGGATGTGTCCTGCTGATTTCTGTATATCTGATCATTTCCGGCATACCGGCCATCCGGCAGATCGGACTTTTTTCCTTCCTGTTTGGCAAAACCTGGGCATCGACAGCAGCAGAACCTTCTTATGGAATTCTGCCATTCATCCTGACCAGTGTCTACGGAACTGCAGGAGCGATTCTGCTTGGCGTCCCGTTCGGATTCCTGACCGCGGTATATCTTGCCAAGGCAGCACCGAAAAGAGTACGGACGGTGATGGAATCTGCGGTCAGCCTTCTTGCCGGAATTCCTTCCGTGGTATACGGTCTTGTGGGCATGCAGGTGCTTGTACCCGGAATCCGGAAGCTGTTCCGTGTCCCGGATGGGGCGAGCTTACTGGCGGCCATTATTGTATTAGCCATTATGATCCTGCCTTCCATTATCAAAGTGTCCATGACCAGTCTGGAGGCGGTACCGAAGGAGTATGAGGATGCTTCTCTGGCTCTTGGAGCCACGCCTGTGGAAACCTATTTCCGGGTATCGGTTCCTGCTGCGAAAAGTGGTATTGCGGCAGCCGTAGTGCTGGGGGTCGGACGTGCCATTGGTGAGGCGATGGCCGTTATGATGGTATCAGGAAATGTACCCAATATGCCGGAGCTGTTCCAGAGCGTACGGTTCCTTACAACAGCTGTGGCAAGTGAAATGTCGTATTCTTCCGGACTGCAAAGACAGGCATTGTTTTCCATTGCACTGGTACTGTTCCTGTTCATTATGCTGATTAATGCAACATTGAACTTTTTCCTCAAACGGGATAAGGAGGCTTGAGATGAAACATGGTGGAATGACACACAGACGTGTGTTTTATATCTGGATGATGAAAATATTGATGTGGATTTCTGCAGGACTCACCGCACTCCTTGTTCTTTTCCTGATCGGATATGTATTTATCAAGGGACTTCCCAACATTTCCTGGGAGCTGCTGACTACATCACCCAGTTATCTGGCAGATCGCATCGGAATCCTGCCGGATATCTTAAACACAATTTATATTGTACTTGCAACATTACTCATTGTACTTCCTCTTGGTGTAGGGGCAGCAATCTATCTGACGGAGTATGCAGCCAATAAGAAGCTGGTAGCGGTAATTGAGTATGCAGCAGAAACGCTGTCCGGTATTCCTTCAATTATCTATGGACTGGTTGGCATGCTGTTCTTCTGTCAGTTCTTAAACATGAAGACTTCCCTTCTGGCAGGTGCCCTGACGCTGGTAATTATGAACCTTCCGACGATTATGCGTACCACACAGGAGAGTCTTAAGACCGTCCCGCAAAGCTACCGAGAAGGAGCATTCGGATTGGGTGCCGGCAAGTGGAGAGTGATCCGTACGGTAGTGCTGCCCGGATGTATTGATGGTGTCATTACCGGATGCATCCTGTCCGTCGGACGAATCCTGGGAGAGTCCGCAGCGCTGCTTTTTACCGCAGGCTTTGCACACGCACTCAATAATATTGTAAAAGGACTCGGCAGCGCAGGCGCAACACTGACGGTAGCCCTTTATGTATATGCAAAGGAGCAGGGAGAGTTCGGCGTGGCCTTTGCCATTGCCACAATTCTGATGATTCTTACCATGCTCATCAATTTTACGGCAGTACTGGTTGGAAAGTATTTCAAAAAGAGAAAGGATATGTAAGTGATGAATAACATTGTGACGGTACATGATCTTTGCCTGTGGTATGGAAGTCATCAGGCACTGACCGATATTAACATTGAGATCCCGGAAAAAAGCATTACGGCACTGATCGGCCCGTCCGGCTGCGGTAAATCCACCTTTTTAAAAACCATCAACCGTATGAATGATCTGATTCCGGATGTAAAGATTACGGGAGAAATTAAATACAAGGAGCAGAATATTTTCGCTTCGAATGTGGATGTAAACGATCTGCGCAGGGAAGTCGGAATGGTATTCCAGAAGCCGAATCCGTTCCCGATGAGCATTTATGATAACATTGCCTATGGACCGCGTACGCATGGAGTAAAGAATAAAGCAAAGCTCGATGATATTGTGGAGCGTTCTTTGCGGGGCGCGGCGATCTGGGATGAGGTGAAAGACCGCCTTAAGAAAAACGCACTGGGACTTTCCGGTGGACAGCAGCAGAGACTCTGTATCGCAAGAGCACTTGCCGTAGAGCCGGAGGTATTACTGATGGATGAGCCGACCAGTGCCCTTGACCCGATTTCCACCTTAAAGATCGAGGAGCTTGCCGAAGAACTGAAGGAAAAATATACCATTATTATTGTTACCCATAATATGCAGCAGGCTGTGCGTATTTCCGACCGAACCGCATTTTTCCTGCTTGGTGAGCTTGTGGAATATGGTGATACAGAAAAGATGTTCTCCGATCCTGTGGATAAGAGAACCGAAGATTATATAACAGGGAGGTTTGGATGATGAGAAGTCATTTTGATGAACAGCTTGCATTACTGAACAAAGAGCTGATTGAAATGGGAGCCTTATGTGAAGAGGTGATCGAGCTGGCATCCCGGGCACTTGCAGAGGGGAACAAAGCTCTGGCAGTACAGATTGCACCGATTGACACACAGATTGACCAGAAGGAGCGTACGATTGAATCGATGTGCTTACGTCTCCTGCTGCAGCAGCAGCCGGTAGCGAAGGATCTGCGTCAGATTTCCGCAGCGCTTAAGATGATTACCGATATGGAACGGATCGGGGATCAGGCGGAGGATATTGCGGAAATCATCTGCTTTCTTAAGGAAGAAGAAAGGCAGGAGGATATCCTGCTTCCGGAAATGGCGAAGGCCGCCATTGGCATGGTGACAGAAAGCGTTGATGCGTTTGTAAAACATGATATAATGTTAGCAGAAAAGGTAATTAAGGATGATGATATTGTAGACCGGTATTTTGACCGTGTGAAGGAAGATCTGATTAAGAAGATTGCAGAGGATCCCAAGGATGGTGAATATGCTATTGATCTGCTGATCATTGCCAAATATTATGAACGTATTGCGGATCACGCAGTAAATATTGCGAAATGGGTGATCTTTTCCGTTACGGGAGTCCACAGGGAGGAATAGAAATGATTTGGTGTGTAGAAGATGATGCAAGCATCCGTGATATCGAGGTATATGCATTACAGTCCACAGGCTATGAAGCCAAGGGATTCGAGGATGGAACTTCCTTTCTGAAGGAGTTAAGGAACCGGAAGCCGGAGCTTGTTGTGCTGGATGTAATGCTTCCCGGAATGGATGGAATCGCTCTTTTGCAAAAGCTGAAGGAGGATCCGGAAACCAGAGATATCCCGGTTGTTATGGCAACGGCAAAGGGAGCAGAATACGATAAGATCCAGGGACTTGATCTGGGAGCGGATTATTATCTCACGAAACCGTTCGGTGTGATGGAATTCGTGTCCTGTGTGAAGGCAGTTCTGCGCAGATGCCAGCCGCGTCAGGTAGAGCATCTGCTTAAAACCGGAGGATTGATTGTAAATATCGATGAACACACGGTAACCATAGATGGAGAAAGAATTACATTAACCTATAAAGAGTTTGAACTTCTCCGGCTGTTCTTGTCGCACCCGGGCATGGCATTTACCAGAGACCAGTTGTTTAACGAGGTCTGGGGGATGGATTATTGCGGGGATACCCGTACCGTGGACATGCATATCCGGACATTGCGGCAGAAGCTTAAGGACTACGGAGAACTGATTGAAACGGTACGCAATGTAGGGTACCGTCTGGAGGCTAAATCATGACAAAGAAAATCTTTCAATCGATTATAATTGTCGCTGCAACCGTGCTGCTTGCCAGCCTGACAATTATATTGGGAGTATTTTATGAGTATTTTGGAAACATCCAGAAGGGGCAGCTGACGGATGAATTAAATCTGGCGGCCGTTTCTGTTGCAAGGGATGGAGTAGATTATTTAGAGCAGTTACAGTCAGATCATTACCGTCTGACCTGGATCGATACGGATGGAACGGTTCTTTATGATACGGAAACGGGGAATGAGGAACTGGAGAATCATAAGGATCGTGCTGAAGTAAAGGCTGCTTTTGAAAGCGGAACCGGTGAATCTGCCCGGTATTCCGCAACATTGATGGAAAAGACCAGATATTATGCCAGGCGGCTGGAGGATGGAACGGTTCTTCGTATTTCTGCCAAGTATGCAACAACAGGACTTCTGGTTCTTGGAATGCTACAGCCGATTATATTTATTATTGTTGGAGCCCTGATTCTTTCCGGAGTGCTTGCAAGCCGTCTTTCCAAGAGGATTGTAGAGCCGCTTAACAATCTGGATCTGGAACATCCGCTGGAAAACGAAACCTATGAAGAGGTTTCTCCGCTGCTTAACCGGATCAATCGGCAGAGCAGTGAAATTTCGAGGCAGCTCCGTAAACTGGAAGAAAAGACCGATGAATTTAACCAGATCACAGAGAGCATGAAGGAAGGTCTGGTGCTGTTGGATAACAAAGGAATTGTATTAAGCATTAATCCGGCAGCAGGCACTATTTTTGGTGGTGATACTAAGGGAGCAGTCGGACATGACTTCCTGACACTGGATCGGAGCAGATCGTTAAGTACGGCCATTGAAAAGACCTTTGAAGAAGGGCACAGCGAGATACGGATTGAACGGATGGGAAGAGAATATCAGCTGGATATCAGCAGGATTGAATCCGCAGGAAAGGTTCTTGGTGCGGTTATTCTGGCGTTTGATATTACCGAACAGGAATATGCGGAGCGGAACCGGAGAGAATTTACCGCGAACGTTTCCCATGAGTTAAAGACACCGCTTCAGGGAATCATTGGAAGTGCAGATCTGATTGAAACAGGTATGGTAAAGCCGGAGGATATGCCGCGGTTTATCGGCCACATCCGGAAGGAAGCAACACGTCTTGTGGCACTCATTGAGGACATTATCCGTCTGTCACAGTTAGATGAAGGAAATGAGTTGCCATGTGAGGAGCTTGATCTTATGGATGTTGCGGAGGAGGTGGAGCAGAATCTGGAATCTACCGCAGAAACCAGAGATATTACACTTCTTCTTTCAGGCAAAAATGCGATTATGCATGGTGTGCGCAGGCTTCTTTATGAGATTGTATATAATCTTTGTGATAATGCAATCAAGTATAATCTTCCGGGGGGAAAGGTTGAGATCACGGTCGACCGGAAGGAAGACGAAGCCATCCTTTGTGTGAAGGATAATGGAATCGGAATTGCACCGGAGCATCAGTCCAGAGTGTTTGAACGCTTTTACCGCGTGGATAAGAGTCATTCCAAGTCCTCCGGCGGCACCGGTCTTGGACTTTCCATTGTGAAGCATGCCGTACAGTATCATCACGGTAAGCTGGAATTAAAGAGTGAGATCGGAAAAGGAACTGAAATCACCATTCATTTTCCGCTTGAGATACCGGAAGGTACACAGATCGGCTAATGGATTTCTGAACAGGAATCATGTTGGAGAGATAAATAAAGAGTACATAGAGAAGCTCATCTCTATGTACTCTTTTACGTTGCTGTTTTACGTTACGGTTCTTTTGCCTGTTAAGCTTCGGACACGGAACATTTTACGATATTGTTCTGTCTTATACCTCGCGTGTGCGATGGCGTCTGGCAGCCTGCCTCGTCTGATAGATCGAGATGATATCCAGCTGATAAACAATGACATACATAATGGCACCCATCAGAATGCCGGTAATGACATCAAAGCAGGAATGCTGCTTGATAAATACGGTAGAAAGAATAATGGAAATACATAAGCTCAGGGATCCGAAGTAAATCACTTTGTTCTTTCGAAGCCTCTCGTTATGAGTAATTGCCAGGTGAGCACCAATGGAGTTATATACGTGGATGCTCGGCCAAAGGTTCGTCGGCGTGTCAGCCTTGTAAATTGCGGCTACCATTGTGGTAAAAATATTGTCTCTCGGCATTACTGCGGGACGAAGGTGATGTCCGTTCGGCCAGAGAGTAGAGATTAATAGGAAGATCGTCATTCCTGTAAAAAGGAAGGTACAGGTACGATAATAATCCTGCTTATTTTTAAAGAATAAGTACATTACAACAAAAGAAACATAACCAAACCATAAGTAGTAGGGGATTACGAATACCTCACAGAAAGGAATCAGATCATCCCATTTCATATGGATAATGGTTTGCGGGTTCTGAACCTTGCGCTCCAGATACATGAACCAGCTTAGGTAAATAATGGCATACACAATAAGCGGTATTGCATGCTTATATCTTTCATAAAATTTTTTCATATTTTCCTCATTTCCTCCTCGTGTTTACACAGAAACATTCCTATTTTAATAGATGAATCTTCTTTTGTAAACACTCAATTGTGATGGAGCTGCTTTTTCTGGAAACCTCTCCATCGGTGTGAACCCAGAACGGGCGGTCTGCCTCAATATGAACCGAAGCCCCATTATAGGGATAAATATGCGGATAACGGTAATGCTGTCCCTTCATCGCAGAAGGAAGGGCAAAGAGAATCCGCAGCTTCGTAATCGGGCCAACTGCACAAAGGTTAAAGCGTCCATCCTGCGCATCGGCATCCGGACAGAACATAAAGCCACCGCCTTCAAAACGGTGAATCATGGTTGCTATAAATAAGAAGCTTTTCAGTTTAAAAGATTCCTTATCATCTAATGTAATAGTACAATTTCCTCTCTTTGTCAAGATAAGCTGTTTTAATGCAATGGTCAAGTAGGTAAGTTTTCCCAGACCCAGCCTGTTAAGTACATTTTTAAAGTGGGAGGACAGCGCCTCTTCACAGATTGCGGCATCGTATCCGATTCCACAGCTGACTGCAAAATAGCGGGTGTCTGAGACGGCCTCCTCGTGAAGTCTGGAGTGCTCGCTGGAGGAATCGTGGTAGGTCAGACGGCCAAGATCCATGAGGAGAGGCTTGTCGCATACGAGAATCCGGGACAAAAGCAGGGAGGGCTCTCCTTTCATTCCAAGATCACGTGCCAGATCATTGCTGGAACCGGTTGGAATGTAGCCGATTTCCACCCGGTCAAAGTCGGTAATTCCCTGCAGTGCTTCGTTAAAGGATCCGTCACCGCCTAAAATAATAATCTGCAGCGTAGAGGAAGGATCTTTAGATAATCCGTTTTCACATAGTTCGTGTACAATTCTGGTGATATCGCCGGGGACTTTAGAAAGGAAAGCTTCGTATTCGACATTATTTTTTTGAAGCCAGATTTCCAGTTCCTTCCACATTTCGAGACCATAGCCCGATTTAGATGCCGGGTTTACCACCATATTTACCATGAAATTGTCCTCCGTTTGCAACGTTTCGCATTTGTATTATTGATCGTAAGTAGTTTATCAGTATTTGTGAAAAGAGTAAAGTATTGTTTTATTTTGGAAATTCTTATGGTATACTATCCTATATTTATAATCAGAGGAGGAGAATTATGTATTCATTGGATGAAGTCAGAAAAGAAGATCCGGAAATTGCACAGGCAATTGTGGATGAACAGCAGCGTCAGAACAGTCATATCGAACTGATTGCTTCTGAAAACTGGGTAAGCAAGGCTGTTATGGCAGCTATGGGAAGCCCGTTGACCAATAAGTACGCAGAAGGCTATCCGGGGAAACGTTATTACGGCGGATGTCAGTGCGTGGATGTGGTAGAGAACCTTGCAATCGAACGTGCTAAGGAACTGTTTGGCTGTGATTATGCAAACGTACAGCCGCATTCCGGTGCCCAGGCTAATCTTGCCGTACAGTTTGCAATCTGTAACCCGGGAGATACCATTATGGGAATGAACCTGGATCATGGCGGACACCTGACACATGGAAGTCCGGTGAATATTTCCGGTAAGTATTTCCACATTGTGCCTTATGGAGTAAATGATGAAGGATTTATTGACTATGATAAATTAAGAGAAATTGCACTGGAATGCAAGCCCAAGATGATCATTGCCGGTGCATCCGCGTATGCAAGAACGATTGATTTCAAGAAGTTCCGCGAAGTGGCAGATGAGGTTGGAGCGGTATTGATGGTGGATATGGCACATATCGCAGGACTTGTGGCTGCTGGACTTCATCCGAGCCCGATTCCTTATGCGGATGTAGTAACCACCACCACACATAAAACACTGCGTGGACCCAGAGGAGGTATGATCCTTTGCAATCAGGAGGCAGCAGATAAGTATAACTTCAATAAAGCAGTGTTCCCCGGTATTCAGGGAGGGCCGCTCATGCATGTGATTGCAGCTAAGGCTGTCTGCTTCAAGGAAGCCCTGACTGATGAATTCAAGCAGTATCAGAAGAACATTATTGACAATGCACAGGCTCTTTGCAAGGGGCTGATGAACAGAGGAATCAAGATTGTATCCGGTGGTACAGACAATCACCTGATGCTGATGGATCTTACTACGTTTGATTTGACCGGTAAGGCTGTTGAGAAGATGCTTGATGAAGCACATATTACGGCAAATAAGAATACTATCCCCAATGATCCGAAGTCTCCTTTCGTAACAAGTGGTATCCGCCTTGGAACACCGGCTGTTACCTCCAGAGGAATGAACACGGAGGATATGGATCAGATTGCAGAAGCCATTGCATTAATTGTGAAGGGCGGCGAGGAGAAGATTCCGGAAGCAAGAGCGATTGTCCAGAAGCTTACCGATAAGTATCCACTGATCTAGTCTGGTGTAAAGTAATTAATAATAAGAAGATAAGTTACCAAAGATAGAAATAAATTAGAAGATTTACAAAAGATCTGCTGACGTGCCGTATGGGTGTGGAGGCAGATCTTTTCTATTTTTGTTTCATATGGTTACATGGGGTATAATGGATACCTGTAAATATTTGGAATTATTTACAAAATATGACAATTAATCTGATAAAACGACATAATACAAAATAAATTTAAAAAATAAAAAGAAAATTGAAAAAATGCGTTGACAAATTAAATGTGTCTGTTATAATAAAGACATAAACAAGAGATATCTTTCACATAGATAATCTAAAGAAAAGGAGGTACGGTCCACCGGAAACTGAATAATTTTTCCTCATAGCTTTTTGAAAGCAATGAGTACAAGTTGTAACAACTTAGTAAAAGGTACTAAAGAACGAAGTACAGAAGACAAGACGAAGAATTCGAATCGTATCAGCTACAGAAGAGAAAGTGACGAGCAACAGAAGATAAGAGAATAGAAACCGTTACATGTTTGTTTATACGAATGAGTAGTGAAGAAAATACGAAAGAGAAAGTACAATTAAATAAAGAATAATCCATTGAAGCGAAAATTACTAAAGAAAAGAGGTTAGTCCAATGGAGAGCATAGTTTAGAAGCGGGTGTCAAAGTAATTGTGTTGATGCCCGCTTCGATTCGTGATATGATAAGCGCATAAGAAAAACAAGCGACGCCGCAGGCGGCATTTGTTTTTCTGCGCTTATCAACGAACATGCAAATTACTTTTTACTTTCGGAAATAGATAAAAATTTAGGAGGTACCATGAGCAGACAGGAAACTTATGATAACGAAATAGACCGAAGAGAGTATCGGAGAGCAAGACGTAAGAGAAACCAGCTTATTGCGATTATCGTAGTAATTGTAGCAGGGCTTGCCTTGGTTGCCGGAGGAATCTTTGGTGTAACCCGGTTAATGAAGCATCTGAATGATAAAAAGCATACGGAAGAGCTTCAGGCACAGCTTGAGGAGCTGGCAGAATCCGAGCCTGCGGTTGTAGAGGCTCCGGTAGAAGAAGAGCCGGAGGAGCTGACCTCGGAGGACTATCTGAATCAGATCGCGGATTCCTGTATTGCGGAAATGTCTCTTGAGAACAAAGTGGCAGGTATGTTTATGATTACACCGGAATCGCTGACGGGTGTGGATACGGTAATCCAGGCAGGAGATACCACAAAGCAGAAATTGAGTGAATATCCGGTAGGCGGCCTTATTTATTTCAGCAAAAATATCAAGTCAGCAGATCAGCTTAAGGAGATGCTTGATGCAACCAGAAATACCATGATTTATCCCGTTTTCCTTGCCGTGGATGAGGAAGGGGGAAGTGTATCGCATGTTGCTGGGGCAGGACTTGCCGATGATGTGGGCGATATGTCAGAGATTGGAAGCACCTGTGATCCGGAAAAGGCAAAGGAAGCGGGAACTACAATCGGAACCTATTTGTCACAGTTAGGATTCAATGTGGATTTTGCACCAGTTGCCGATGTTGTTTCGGTAGAGAATTCTGTGATTGGAAACCGATCCTTTGGATCCGATCCCAATGTCGTGGGTACTATGGTAGCGGCAGAAGTACAGGGATTGCAGGAAAGTGGTGTGAGCGCATGCTTAAAGCATTTCCCTGGAATTGGTGATGCTACGACGGATCTCCATGAAGAAAAGACGGTATCGGAGAAAACACTGGAGGATATGCAGCAGACGGATCTTCCGGCATTTCAGCCCGGTATTGATGCCGGCGTGGATTTTGTAATGGTCAGCCATATATCCCTTCCTAATGTGGTAGGAGATGATACTCCGTGTTCTTTATCGGGAACGGTGATTAATGATCTGTTAAGAAATCAACTTGGCTATGATGGAATTGTCATTACGGATGCACTTGATATGAGTGCCATTACGGACTCTTATTCTTCCGCAGAGGCGGCAGTCAAGGCGATTGAAGCAGGCGCAGATATGCTGTTGATGCCGGAGAACTTTGAAGAGGCTTATCAGGGAGTTCTGGATGCAGTTCAGAATGGAACAATTTCCGAGGACCGGATTAATGAATCTTTAAAGAGAATCTACCGGGTGAAATACAGGGACAGAATTGAATAAAGCTAATATGGAATGGATCGGAAAAGATAATCCGGAAAATGTTGTATTTACGGCATTTTCCGGATTGAAATGATGGAATTTTTTAAAAATTGGAAAAATTATAAAAATAAAGTTGACAAAGTAAAAGTCCTATAGTATTATACTAATTGTCCGCAAGACGTAACAGCTTGCAGATACAACAGAATATGCGCGAGTGGCTCAGTTGGTGGAGCACGACCTTGCCAAGGTCGGGGCCGCGGGTTCGAGTCCCGTCTCGCGCTCTCAAAGGAACAAGAAAAGGATATCCGGATGGATATCTTTTTTCTTGTTTTCGAGCCCCGCCGGGGCTCGAAGGTTCGAGGTCTCCGCTTCGCTTCGCTCCGGTCGTTGCAGAACAAACGTCCCCCGGACGTTTTGCAACGTCTCGCACTCTGTTAAAATCACTTAAAATATTGATAAATACAGTGTTTTTATTTTTCTCTCAATTTGCATCTAAACTGCATCTATAACGGTTTTATGCGATACTCGAAAGCAAGTTTGAAATATATGAAATTCCCAGGATCGTTATCCTAAAATGTGATGGTTCAGCCATTTACGGGAATGGAATCGGATGGAGAAGATCACGGCACGGATGCTCCAGTCAGCGAACATGCCGATCCATACAGCAATTGGTCCAAAGCCCCAGACACGACACAGATATACGCACAGAACCACACGGCAAAGCCACATGGTGCAGCAGGAGGTAATCATGGAGAATTTCACATCGCCAGCCGCTCTCATGCCATAAGCAGGGATAAAGGAAAGCACCCAGGAAATCGGCTTCACAATGGTGATGAAGACAACCATCTGGAAACATAGCCGGGCACTTTCGGCTTCCATGCCGCCAAGCATGGTGATCGGCCTGGTGAGTGCTAAGACGATCAGGCAGCTTACGATGATGGCTGCTTCCGCAAGCAGGGACAGCTTCTTAATATAATAAATGGCTTCGTCCTTACGTCCTGCACCGAGACACTGTCCGACAACGGTCATCAGTCCGATGCCGATTCCCATGGCAGCAACCCCGTTTAAGGTCTCGAGGATGTTCGTCATCGCCTGGGCTGCGATTGAAATGGTTCCCAGAGTGGAAACGGTGGACTGAATGGCTAATTTACCGAACTGGAACATGCTGTTCTCAATACCGGAGGGGATTCCGATATACAGGATCTTTTTAATTGTAGAGACATCTGGACGGATTGCAAGATAATTGCGGACGGAAATCAGGTTCTGTTCTTTCCGGAGCTCCCAGATGACCGCAACGGCACAGAAGATCCGTGATACCAGTGTGGAAATGGCAGCACCGGCAACGCCCATATGCAAAACAAAGATCAGGAGTGCATTTCCACCAATGTTGAGAAAGTTGGAAATGACGGAGATGATCATGGGATGGCGGCTGTCGTTTTGTGCTCTCATAATGGAGGCTCCGGCATTGTATAGTCCGATGAAGGGGAAGGAGAGCAGGGTGAACAGGAAATAAACCTGTGAGTTCGTCATGACATCTGCTTCGACCTTTCCGAAAATAAGGCGCAGCAGGGGAGTTCGGCTGAACAGGCAAAGCAGTGTTAAAGCCGTGGATAATACAGTCATGACAAGCAGAACCTGTCGGGCAGCGTGGTTGGCACGCTTTCTGTCCTCATTGCCAAGATAATGGGAGCAGAGGATGGCACCGCCGGCAGCGAGCGCAGAGAGTGCCTGGATGACGAGGACATTTATGGAGTCGACAAGCGACACGGCAGAGATTGCTGCGGATCCTACATTACTTACCATCATGGTGTCCACCGTGCCCATCAGGCAGGAAAGGAGCTGTTCCACGATGATGGGAACAAGGAGCTTGCGCAGATCGGTATTGGTATATAAATGATTGTTTTCTTTCATCAGTTGTTCTCTTCTTTCTGGTATTTCAGATAATTCAGAGATATTATAGCACCACCGAAGGAAAAGAAAAGTCTTTTTAGAAAGTAATCCGGCGTGCAAGACCCGGCAAGCGAGTCTTGACATGAAAACTTCTATCAGAAACCGGGGACAGGGTTCTTACGTATCAGGAAGGATTATGGCATACTACATATTATAACGATAAAAGAAAATAAGGAGGACGTTATGTCAGAAATACATAGTATTGATGCAGAAGATGATCAGTTTGCATATCGCTACGATACGCAGCTTCTGATTGACCGTAGAGATGAGGATCTGGATGAGGATGAGATCGGAGATTACATTACCGAACATTTTGAAGGTAACAGCCTGATTGCTGCAGGAGATGAAGATCTTGTGAAGATTCATTTTCATACGAATGAGCCGTGGAAGGTGCTGGAGTATTGCAGTACGATCGGAGAGATCTATGATATCGTGGTAGAAGACATGATTCGTCAGTCTGTCGGTTTACACGGTTAAATCAAATGCTCCCATCGGCCAAATAACTGCCGATGGGATATCCGGATTACCTTTCCATATTATTTTAGTGCAGATATCATTTTGAAATACGGTTTAAACAGGCTGTAGTATTTCATGCCGTTATCTTTGCCATAGGTTCTGATAATGATTGCACGGATGCCGTTCAGATTCTTGGTCTTATCTTTGTTATTATCCAGAAAGGAAACAAAGTTACCGGGATCTTTCACATCGCTGTGGGCAAAAATGATATCCGTGAAATGTCTGATCTTATCCTGATGGGAATAGGCTTCCGCAGTAAAGGAATAAGAATCGTCTTTTACGGTTTTGTAAATAAGCTGCCCATGTTCCTGACCGTAGACATGAACAAAGGTTTCGTGAAGTGCAACAAGGTTGGCTTTTCCAAAGCAGTTGATGAAGGTATCAACTTCTTCCTTAGGAAAATCCGCTGAATGGAGACCCTCTGATTTCGAAGGTTTCTCAGAGAAAACCTCTTTGACAGCCTGTACCGGAAGAGAAGTCTCTTCTTCCGAAGCAGAATCTGTAAAGGGAAGTTCTTCTTCTACAGTGCGGACAACGTCTTCTTTCTGACGCTGGAGACCCAACTTGCAGTAGTTCACATTAATTCGGTTTACGACGAATCCCTTTTTCTTCCAGAAACGGACAGCCGGATCGAAGCCGGTATCGTTACTCATCACAATGAATTCCGGAGATTCCGATTCATCTGTTCCGATCAGATATCCTAAATAGGATATGAGCTGGAAATCCAAAGCATTCTGTCCCTCGAAGCACTCTTCAAACTGAATTGTGCGTCTTTCCTGCAACAGCTTAATGACTGAGGAATATGCCATGTGAGGAGAGTTTTTGGTATAAAAGATGATAATTTCATCATTCTCGCCTGCCATATCCAGAAGCATTAACCAGTTGTCGTTTACATTTTCACTATCTACCAGGTAATGTTTTATCTTGACCACCACTAATCCGGATGTATTTATTTTAACACGGAAAACAACAGACCGCAATATGAACCGGCTCTGAATTTCCTGTTGCAAAAGCACTATGAGCGATGCTATAATCTGCATGAAAGTTGTATTTTAGCAAGGAGGATGTTATGTCGGATATACATAGTATTGATGCTGAAGATGATCAGTTTGCATACCGTTATGATACTCAGCTTCTTATTGATCGCAGAGATGAGGATCTCGATGAGGATGAGATTGCTGATTACATCACAGAGCATTTTGAAGGAAACAGTTTGATTGCAGCCGGTGATGAGGATCTTATTAAGATCCATTTCCATACTAATGAACCCTGGAAGGTACTGGAATACTGCAATACCCTGGGAGAAATTTATGATATTGTTGTCGAGGACATGATTCGCCAGTCCAATGGTCTTCATGGCTAAGCTGGAAGCGATACTCACTTTTGAAAACCTTAGAACTGCCCGAGTGATTGGGCAGTTTTTTTGACGGGTTGACGGCATGGACGGTGAATCATCTGGACATGGTACCTGAGTGGTTTAACCGGATAGCGCATCTTATTTTACTGGCGATACCGGGCATGCTGATGATTGCCCTGGCGATAGCGGGTATTGGCCAGCTGCATTATATAGAGGGAAAGACGACCTGGTATTCTATGGGGATTTCCGTATATACCAGCTTTGCAACGTTGATATTATATTACGGGGTCATTCTGTTTTTTATGATTACCAGACACCGCTTCTTATCAAAGAACAAGATATTAGGAATTTTGTATCGAAAATAAAACGGCGGAATTGACACCGGTTCTGAATTATATTAGCATGAAAATGAGAAAAGGATCAGGTTGACAATATACCGATGATTGGAAAAAAGGAAAATTATGGAACAAACCATCAGCAAAAAAGAATTTAGGGGATTTTCAGGAAATGAATTAAAAGTATTCGCAATCATTGCGATGTTTATGGATCATCTGGCATTCACGATCTGGCCGGGATACCATAAGGACTGGTGGCTGCTTGCCATTCATCTTTTTGGGCGGCTCGCCGCACCGACGATGTGGTTTATGATTGCGGAGGGATACCAGTATACCAGAAACCTTAAGAAGTATCTGGCACGTCTCCTTATTTTTGCAGTTCTGGCGCATTTTGCCTATAATTTCTGCTTCGGAATTTCTTTTATTCCGTTCCGGGATTCGGTATTGAACCAGACCAGTGTCATCTGGCCGCTATTCCTGGCAGCAGTCGGGCTTTATATTTTTGATGATGAAAAGAGAAGCTTTCCACTGAAAAACTGGCAGAAAAGCGCATTCCTTCTGGTGCTGTGTGTCCTGGCGTTTCCTTCGGACTGGTCATGCTTCCCGGTATTATGTACCTTACATATTTATCAGAACAAGGGGAACTTAAAGAAACAGGTGCTTGGAATGCTTGCTTACATTTCCATGTATGTACTGGTGTGGTGTCTCTGTATTGATGTGGTTTATGGACTTCTGCAATTCGGTATTATTATTGTGTGGCCGTTTATGCATTTCTACAATGGAACAAGAGGTAAGGCAAAGTGGATGAAGTGGTTTTTCTATGTATTTTATGTAGGGCACCTCATTCTGTGCGGCTTCCTACGGCTTGCCCTGCATGGAAATGTGGGAACGATCATTGGAGGTTAAAGGAATGTGGTTATATCATGGGAGCAATGTGGAAGTTAAGACCCCGCAGATTATTATTTCAAATCGGACACTTGATTTTGGAGCAGGTTTTTACACAACTTCAAACAAGAAACAGGCAGAAAAGTGGGCCAGATCTCAGACCCTTCGACGGGGAAGTGGAGAACCGACTGTATCGGTATATGAATATGATGAAGAGCGAACTGAAAAACTATCCATATTACGATTTATATCAGCAGATGCGGCATGGCTTCGTTATGTAACCGATAATCGGAAAGCAGTATATGCCGGTAAAAAGTATGATATTGTGATTGGACCGGTGGCAAATGATAATACGATGCCGGTGATTAATGATTATATGTCG
>CAVERH010000021.1:16436-40428 GCA_963618065.1 bacterium
AAAACAAAATCTTCGATTCTCCAAAATTTTGATTGTGAAGTAACATTACTGATTGCGAAGAGTCTTCAGATCACGGAAATGGAAGCATTAAAGCTTTTTCTGAATTCGAAGACACATAATATGCTGGAAGATGACGATATGAAGCTATGGTATTTCAGCCCTTTAGCGGTCTTTGATATGTGGGAAGCCGAGCAGGCAACCGGAGATCCGGGGAATTCGCTTTATTTAAGGGGGGACGAGATTGAGTAAGGAATTTCGTTTTTTTACTTTTTTATTGGAAAGTTATGCACAGTATAAAAAGAAAACGGCAGCGGAAGTTTTGAATACTTTAGATGAAAAAGGATTGACGGACTTTGTATTTAATATGTACGAGATCTATCATGTAGAAGCGATTGAAAATGCATTTGCAGATATGGATAGTCTGATTGAGACAGGAAGAACGGCATGGTAATCCCATTAAATACAGAGGCAGGAATGATTAAGGAGACATCGTATGCAGGGAGAACAGGTCATCAGTGCATTAATCGGGCTTGTGGGAGCCATTTCCAATAATGGAAAGACAGAACAGACCGACGGAGTGATCCGTAAGGCTTTTTTACAAATCCGAAACGGTGGAAATGAGAAGGAGATCGTGGAGGAAGTTCATCGGGAAAAGTTCGTAATTTCACCAGACTGTGCTACATGTAAGAATCCATGCGGAAACACCTCAGATTATGATATGGACCGGTTCCATGAAGCCAGTGAATCAATTCAGAACCGGAAGCTGGAACTGATTAAGTCAATCGGAGATTATCTGGAATTCGTACAGGAAGAGAAACTTCCGGATCGGATCTATCAGGGAATTGCGTACTTAGGGTATGATCTGGAAGAGAATGCATATGTGGAGCTGATCAGACAGATTCGGGGTCAGATAATAAGGCGATGACGGGTCACCCGGAATTGCTTATGAAAAGGAAAAGGTTTAGGGAAGGATAAAGAAATCGGATGAGAAATCATGAAGATAAGGATTCTGTTCAGGATGAAGGCCTCAAAGGAAATGAACAGATCGAGAAAGCCATTCTTGCACTGCAGCAGGAGTCAACTCCGGAAATGCTGGCATATGCGCTTACAGTAATCCGCAGACGCATGAAAGAGGGCGGTCAGCTGATTGTGGATGTGGAACCGTCCGTGGCCGGTGCACAGATGAATCTTAAGGTGGTTGAAACCGGGGATGGCACAAAATGGTGGTCTGCATTTACCAGCTTTGAAGAGGAATTAAAGGGTGCAGACAGTGTGAAGTCCACATTCCTTTCGGACATCGATAAGCTGTTTGATGCGGCACTGGCAGTACCGGATATTCAGGGAGTTGCATTAAATCCATGGAACAGGACGATGATGCTCGATAAGCATCTCATCCGCCTTGTCAAACAGGAACAGGGAAGATAATAGATTGTTCCGGCGGAAAATAAGTGTTACAATAATTTATGACTATTCAGAACCGGAATACAAATGAGGAGAAACAACATGAAAAAATGGAAGTATGTAGTAGGAGCAATGTGTTTATGGCTGGCTTTTGGTGCATCTGCTATGGCCGAGGAGAAGGAAATGCCGGATGGGCAGAAGTTTGATGCAGAATTTTATGCGGCTGCTTATCCGGATGTGACAGCAGAGATCGGTACCGCAGAAGCAGATCTTTACCAGCATTATGTAACATATGGAAAGTCCGAAGGAAGAAAGGCTTATGCGACAGATCAGCCGGTTGTAAATAAGACGCTGCTTTGTACAAAGTCCAGTGCCTATGATATATTGGAAGACCGCAGAATCAATGTGGAGCTTGCGGCAAGCCGGATCAACGGAATCATTCTGATACCGGGAAGTACATTCTCTTTTTCCAAATCGGTGGGAACGAGAACGAAGGAAAATGGTTATGTCGTAGCAGAAAGCTTTGCCTCCGGACGGAAGACAACATCGGTAGGCGGTGGAATCTGTCAGGTATCCAGTACCTTATACTGTGGAATTGCAGAAAGCGCACCTGCACAGATTAAGGTAACCGAGCGTCATAAGCACTCGGCACCGGTTGATTACGTACCGGAAAACATGGATGCAACGATTGCAGAGGACAGTCTGGATTTCCGGTTCCAGAACGTGGGAACCAAAAACCTGCAGATTGTAACCAGCTGTGATCAGGGCGTAATAACCGCTTCTGTTTACGAAATTAATTAATTTTGTAACTATTCAGAGCCATGCAAATTATGATAATATGGACGTCGAATGCTTGCATTCGTAAGGACATTTAGCATAATTTATATGGCGAAGTAACCACATGAGTAAAACTCAAGTTGCGTTAGCAACGGTTTTACGAATGGGGTTCTGAATGGTTACTTAGTTTTAAAGCTAAGGCGACTTGGAATAAGGAGTATATTCATGAACGGAATACTTAAGGTGTTGACTGCGATTCTCGGTGTGCTGGCAGTGCTTGCCTGCCTTGCCACGATTGGCATTGTTGGATACTCCATGACGAATAATGATACCTCACAGAATAGTAACACAAAGGGACAGCTGGATTCCCTTCCGTCGGATGTTACGATTGACAGCAATGGGAATCTTGTGGTACAGGCATCTGCCGTTCCAACCATGACACCGGAAACCGACGGCAGCGCATCCACGGATCAGGTGCCTACGCCGACACCGGCTTCTGCGGATATCAGCAATCATGCGCATGATTATCAGGAAACGGTTGTTAAGAAAGCAACCTGTTATGCTGCCGGACAGATGAAATATACCTGTTCGATCTGTGGAGACGAATATTATGTAGATGTGATGTCAACGGGACATGTTCCGGATGACTGGGAGATCGTAAGGAAGCCCACTGCAACCGAAGAAGGGCTGCGTGTGAAGAAATGTATCTATTGTGATGAGGTTGTGGCAAGTGAGCCGATTCCGGTTGAAACGACAAGCGGAGGCAATACATCCGCATCTGCTTCACCTACACCGGCACACATTCATCAATATACCGCCTCGACGGAACGTGAGCCGTCCTGTGTTCTGGCGGGATTACGCCGTTATAGCTGCAGCTGCGGAAGCTTTTATACAGAAATGATACCGGCACCGGGACATATTGCTTCGGACTGGACTACCGCAGAGGAAGCAACCTCCACGACACTGGGACGTGAGCAGAGAACCTGTGTGGTTTGTGGTGTGATACTTGATTCCAGACCGATTGATAAGGTTTCGGCAAGCCCGTCCTCTTCCGCATCGGCCAGTGCGACAGCCACAGCCAGTGCATCAGCCAGTGCGACAGCTACGGCACGGACTTCAAGTTCACCGTCAGCTTCAGCCAGTGCATCAGCTTCTCCTTCTGCACATAAGCATAATTATGTTTCTTATGTGTTAAAGGAAGCCAACTGCACGGAACGTGGAATCCGTTCTTTCGTATGCTCCTGCGGAAGCTCTTATGCAGAACCGATTGAACGGGACCTGAATAATCATACCTATCGTGCGGTGGTTATTCCGGCGACCAATACAACACAGGGTTATACCATTTATACCTGCATCCGGTGTAACTCAAGCTATTATGATAACTATACGCCGCCGCTAGATCCGGCGTACGCCAATGCAATTGCAGCAAGCACGGCAAGCCCGTCGGCAACTCCATAAAGGAAACAACGCAAAGAACGAACAAGGAAGAGCGCATAATCCCTTCTGCCCATGCATATAAAAGTATGAGCAGGAGGGATTTCTATGTTAAATGAGCAGACGATTGTAAAATGGGACAAGAACGCAGAAACGGATCTGCGTAACGGCCTGACGGCAGAACAGGTGGAAGAACGGCAGACAATTTACGGGTCGAACCGGCTCAGGGAAGGAAAGAAGAAGAGTGTGCTTCAGCTCTTCTGGGAACAGTTAAACGATCCTCTGATTTATATTCTGATGGCAGCCATTGCCATATCGTTATTTCTGGGAGAAGCAGGGGAATCCATGATCATTGCGGCAGTAATTGTCCTGAATGCAGTTGTCGGAGTGATTCAGGAGGGAAAGGCCTTAAAGGCAATCGAAGCCTTGCAGCAATTATCGAGTCCTAAGGCACTTGTAAAACGGGACGGCCGGGAAATGGAGCTTCCAAGCAGTGAGCTGGTGCCGGGGGATCTGATTTTCTTAGAAGCAGGAAGACAGGTTCCTGCCGATGGAAGACTGCTTGCAGCGAGTGGATTGCAGATTGATGAAGCAGCACTTACGGGAGAATCCGTACCTGTGGATAAGGAAGCCCTAAGGCAGAAGCCGGAAGAGGAAATGCTTCATGCGGCAGAAGTGCTGGGCGATCAGAAGAATCTCGTATTCATGACCACCATGGTAACGGCAGGGCACGGCGAAGCAATTGTAACGGAAACCGGAATGCAGTCACAGATCGGAAAGATCGCAGGAATGATTTCGGAGAGCAGGGAAGAGATGACCCCGCTCCAGAAGCGTCTGGCAGATCTGGGTAAAATCCTAAGCTTTGTGGCAGTCGGCATCTGTGTACTCCTGTTTGCAGTGGCCGTATTGCAGAAACGGGACATCGGAGAAATGCTGCTTACCGCAATTTCCCTTGCAGTTGCAGCGGTTCCGGAGGGGCTTGCTGCGATTGTGACTGTGGTACTTGCGTTAAGTGTTTCGAGAATGGTGCGTGTCGGAACAATTGTGCGCAAGCTCCCCACGGTAGAAACCCTGGGAGCAGTGGATGTGGTCTGCTCAGATAAGACGGGAACACTGACCCAGAACCGTATGACTGTGAAGCAATGCTATGTGGACGGAAGGCTCCTTTCGGTAGAGAATTTCCGGAAAGAAGATCATGAACAATTCTTAAATGCCTGCGTGCTTTGTAACAATGCAGTGCTGGGAGAAGAAAATATCGGAGATCCGACAGAGCTGGCTCTGTTGTTTCTGGCAAGAGAATGCGGACGGGAAAAGGAAGCAGCGCAGAAGGAGTATGTGCGCATTTCGGAGTGTGCCTTTGATTCGGTACGAAAGAGGATGACAACCATACATAAAACCGTCAATGGGGAAATTGCCTACAGTAAGGGTGCTGCCGACCGGATCTTAAAGGACTGCAGGACCGTTTGGAAAAACGGAAAGGAAGCTGCCTTTTCCGAAAGGGCAAAGAATGACGCACGGAGGACGATGGAGCAGATGGCTTCCGGCGCACTGCGGGTTATGGCACTTGCCATGAAGAAAAAGGGAGATCTGAAGGAAGAAAAGGATCTGGTATTCTTAGGACTTGTCGGTATGATGGATCCGCCGAGGGAGGGCGTGGCAGAGGCAGTACAGAGCTTCCGTAAGGCGCATGTACAGACGGTGATGATTACCGGAGATCATGTGGATACCGCACTGGCCATTGCAAATGAGCTTGGCATTGCACAAGGTCATGAACAGTGCATGAAAGGGGAGGAACTGGATGCACTTTCGGAAGAAGAACTGGTGGAACGTGTAGAAGGAATCCGGGTCTTTGCAAGAGTGTCTCCTGAGCATAAGGTCCGCATCGTGCATGCACTTAAAGCGAAGGGCAAAACAGTAGCCATGACCGGAGACGGAATCAATGATGCCCCGGCGCTGCGAGCAGCAGATGTGGGCGTAGCGATGGGAAAGGGTGGAACGGATGTGGCACGGAATGCCGCAGACCTGATCCTGACGGATGATAACTTTTCCACGATTGAAAAGGCGATCTGCGAGGGACGCGGGATTTATGAGAATATCCGCAAAACGATCCTGTTTCTCCTGTCCTCAAACTTTGGGGAAATTATCACGATGCTGGTGGCAATTCTGGCAGGGTTTCCCACAACATTAAAGGCAAGTCATATTTTGTGGGTAAACCTGATTACGGATTCCCTGCCGGCGCTTGCCCTCG
Organism: bacterium; assembly: GCA_963618065.1. Classification (GTDB taxonomy): domain Bacteria; phylum Bacillota; class Clostridia; order Lachnospirales; family Lachnospiraceae; genus Suilimivivens. The sequence continues at coordinate 22,297 of CAVERH010000021.1, forward strand.
GTATGGACAGAAACGATGGGGAAGAGCTGATGAAGCAGCCGCCGCGCAAAAGCACAGATACCATGTTTTCCCATGGAGGACTGTCCTGCACACTTTGCTATGGCGTGGTGATCGGAGTCATCAGTATCCTTGCCTTTATGGCAGTCCCTTATGAGGAACTGCTGCAGCGGCAGCTTCCGGTGAATCTTCTTTCCATGAAGAAAATTCTGGAAATCGAATGGATCTTAAACAAAGCACAGACCCATGCCTTTACGGTGCTTGGCATGAGTCAGCTGGTGCATGCGGTCGGCATGCGGGATGTCAACCGGTCGGTGTTCCGGATGAAGCATTTTCAAAATCTGTATATGCTGGCAGCGCTTGGAATCGGACTGCTTTTGCAGGTATTGGTGACCGAAGTGCCTTATCTTGTGACGTTGTTTGAAACCAACCGTCTGACATTTAGCGAATGGGGACGGCTTCAGCTTCTTGCGCTGACACCGCTTGCGGTGCATGAGCTGTTATGCCTTTTTACCGCAGCTGGGCAAAGGCAAGAACGAGCAGAAGAAGCGCACTGACAATGGAAAGATTGTGAGAGCAGCGTTTGGAAAAGTAATGTCCTAAGCACCATCCACTCCAAATGGTCACAGCATGGATGAATATGGAGTAGGACAGTAAAAGAAAAAGAGGAAGCCGGCAGGTGCCGATGCTTAATCCGACAGAGATGTTGTCGACCGACAAGGTAATGGCAAGAAGTGCCGCTTCATTCAAAGAAAGAAGCTGTACTTCCTTCCGGTTGATTTTGTGGGAAAGGGTATCGGAGGTGAGAGCGCTTTGCGCAGGATGAAAGGCAGGCAGGGCATCGTAGATTTTGTAAAGGGAAAGAAGAAGCAGGACAACAAAGGGAAGATAGGTTTTCAGGAAAGCCGGAAGCAGGGTAAGCAGCCGATCACCAAACAGGAAGGAGAGGGTAAGCATTGCCCCGGAGATGCAGGAAATCAGGAACAGGGAGGAGGGTGGAATTTTCACCCGGTCAAGTCCGTAGGAAAATCCAAAAACAAACGCATCTGTGCACAAAAGGGTGATCAGCAGAAGCGAGAAAATCAGAGAGAAATTCATGGAGGGGAGCTCCTTATTCGTTTGCTATATTATATGAAATTATGGTATACTTGTGTGAAGGGAGGATGGCGATGAAATTAATATTTATTGGGGCGGACCATGAGGTGACAGGAAGCTGTCATTATCTGCAGGTCGGAGAGAAACATATTCTGGTGGATTATGGTATGCAGCAAGGCATTGATACCTTTGAAAATGCAGAGCTTCCCGTGTGTGAGGCACAGCTTGATTATGTGCTGCTTACCCATGCCCATGTGGATCATTCCGGTATGCTGCCACAGCTGTCTGCAAGAGGTTTCCGGGGGCAGATCCTGACAACGGAAGCAACAGCAGACCTTTGCAGCATCATGCTTCGTGACTGTGCACATATCCAGATGCAGGATGCGGAGTGGAAGAACCGTAAGGCGAAGCGAAGCGCAGACAATGCACTGATCGAGCCGCTTTATACCATGGAGGATGCAGATAATATCATCCGAAGGATCGTTCCCTGTGAGTACAATCAGATGATTGAGGTCTGTGAGGGTGTGAAGATACGCTTTACGGATGTGGGGCATCTTCTGGGATCTGCAAGTATTGAGGTCTGGACAACCGAAGAAAATGTAACGAAGAAAATTGTCTTTTCCGGAGACATTGGAAATAAAAACCAGCCGCTCATTAAGGATCCGGCTTATACGAAGGAAGCCGATTACGTTGTTATGGAATCCACCTATGGAGACCGCTTTCATTCCGAAGAGCGTCCAGATTATATTAAGGAGCTGACAGGGATTCTGCAGGAGACCTTTGACCGTGGTGGTAACGTGGTAATTCCTTCCTTTGCAGTCGGACGTACACAGGAGATCCTGTATTTCCTCCGTAAAATTAAAGAAGAGAAGCTGGTAAAAAATCACGAGGATTTTCCGGTGTATGTGGATAGTCCCCTGGCAGTAGAGGCAACCGGTATTTTCCATAAAAATGAACTGGACTGCTTCGATGAGGCTGCAATGGCGCTGGTGAAAAAGGGCATTAATCCGATTGCCTTTCCGGGGCTTCGGCTTTCGATCACAAGCGATGAATCCAAGGCAATCAATTTTGAGAATACCCCGAAGGTGATTCTTTCTGCGTCCGGTATGTGTGAGGCAGGCCGGATCCGACACCATTTAAAGCACAATTTATGGCGGCCGGAATGTACGATCCTGTTCGTAGGCTATCAGGCAGTCGGAACGTTGGGACGTGTTCTGGTGGAAGGAACCGATGAGGTGAAGCTTTTTGGCGAACCGATCCAGGTACGCGCCAGCATCAAAACGCTTGTCGGACTGTCCGGACATGCGGATAAGAACGGACTCATTGAATGGGTAACCGCCTTTACCGAAAAGCCGCGCAGGGTCTTCGTGGTACATGGGGAGGATTCCGTGTGCAGATCCTTCGTGGAATGTCTGCAGGTGGAGCATGGCCTAAAGGCTTATGCGCCTTACAGCGGAACGGTGTTTAATCTGCTGACGAATAAGCTGGAGTACGAAGCACAGCCGATTCCGGTTGCGAAGAAGAAGGTACGTACCGGTACGGATGTATTCAGCAGGCTGCTGGCAGCAGGTCAGAGGCTTCTTACCATTATTCATAAGAACGAAGGGTGTGCGAATAAGGATCTTGCGAAGTTCGCAGATCAGGTAACCGCACTGTGTGATAAATGGGATCGGGATATCTGATCCATAGAAACAGGAGATGAATACGGTTATGAATATGATTGTGGCAGTAGATAATAATTGGGCGATCGGAAATCACAATGAGCTTCTTGTAAGCATTCCGGCAGATATGAAGTTTTTCCGGCAGGAAACCGATGGAAAAGTGGTTGTTATGGGACGTAAGACCTTAGAGAGCTTTCCCAACGGAATGCCGCTGGTAAACCGGGTGAATATTGTGCTGACGGAGAATCCGGATTATCGGGTGAAGGGAGCGAAAATGGTGCATTCCCTTACGGAGCTGCAGGAGGAATTAAAGCAGTACCGGTCAGAGGATGTCTATGTGATCGGCGGTGAGAGCGTTTACCGGCAGATGCTTCCCTATTGTGATGTGGTTCATGCCACATGCATTGATATGGAATATCAGGCAGACGCACACTTCCCGAATCTGGAGAAGGATCCGGAGTGGGTAGTGACCGCAGACAGCGATGAACAGACCTATTTCGATATTCCTTATACCTTTGTAAGGTATGAACGGCGCAAATCCGTATGATCACAAAGATACAGAAAACCGTAATTGTATTTTCAGATAAAACAGAGGAGATGTAGCATTATGAAAAGAAAAAGCATAGCAGCCCTGATGCTTGCAGCGGCTCTCGGACTTACCGCCTGTGGCGGACAGAGCACCGATACACCGCAGGCAGATACGCAGGAAGCACAGACAGGAGAAACCGGTGGGGAGCAGAGTGGAGATGCAGCCGAAGACGGCATTATCGGAACGGATGATCCCGTGATATCGAAACCGGAGGAAGGAACACAGCCTGATCCGAGCTTTGCGGTAGAAAGCGGGAATATCCCTGAAATTACCATCGAGGCAAAGCAGATTCCGGATAAGGAGTGCTTTCAGTTCGTTAAGGATATGAAAACGGGCTGGAATCTTGGAAATACACTGGAGGCGTATTCCCAGGGAAAGATGTACGGAGATGATACCTCTTCCGAGGAAAGCTGGGGCAACCCGGTTACGACAAAGGAAATGATCGATACGTTAAAGAATGCGGGCTTCCGTACCGTGCGTATTCCGGTCACCTGGCACAATCATGTAACCGATGACGGCGATGGTCCTGTCATCAGTGAGGCATGGCTTGACCGTGTACAGGAGGTTGTGGATTATGCGTATGATAATGGCATGTATGTCATTTTAAATACGCATCATGACAATACTGCGGACATTGATGGTGAGGGCGGCTATTATCCGGATGCGGCACATGCCGAGGTGTCCGACAGGTATATCAGGGGGATCTGGACACAGGTTGCGGAACGCTTTAAGGATTATGATGAACACCTGATTTTTGAATCCCTCAATGAACCCCGTCTTGTGGGAACGAATTACGAGTGGAATTTCAACGCAGGTGTGGCAGAATGCAAGGAGGCAGCTGAGTGTATTAACCACCTGAACCAGCTTTTTGTCGATACCGTGCGTGCAACCGGGGGAAACAACGTGGAGCGTTACCTGATGATGCCCGGCTATGATGCTTCTTTAGCCGGAGCCATTACGGATCTTTATCAGCTCCCGGATGATATTGTTTCAGATAAACTGATTGTTTCTGTTCATGCATACACTCCTTATAATTTTGCGCTCCGCCCCGGAAGTGAGAGCGAAGCAACGGATTACTTCTCCTGGGAGGATCCCCAGAGCGTTTACGAGATCAATGATCTGATGAACAGCCTGTATAACAAATTTGTCTCCAAGGGAATTCCGGTTGTGATCGGAGAATACGGTGCCATGAACCGTGACAACAATACGCAGGACCGTGTGGATTATTATGCATATTATACGGCAGCCGCCAGAGCTAACGGCATTACCTGCTGTGTCTGGGATAACGGAGCCTTTACGGATGGTGAAACCTTTGGCATTCTGCGCAGACGCGTGAATAAGTGGTTCTTTGAGGAAACTGTAGAAGCGATGATGAAGTACTCATAATTAGTCATAACTATTGACTTTTTATAAGGATGGGATAATAATAAATAACAGTTATATTATACAGAGCTTGGAGGAGAACAGCGATGGAAAAGAAGAACATTGACTGGGGTAACATCGGTTTCGGTTATATTCAGACTGATTACCGTTATGTATCAAATTTTAAGAATGGAGCCTGGGATGAAGGCGGACTGACACAGGATGCCAATATTGTGCTGAATGAGTGTGCAGGAGTTCTACAGTATGCGCAGACCGTATTTGAAGGCCTGAAGGCATATACTACCAGCGATGGCCGTACCGTGGTTTTCCGTCCTGATTTAAATGGCGAAAGATTAGAGCAGAGTGCAGCAAGACTGGAAATGCCGGTATTTCCGAAGGAGCGTTTCGTAGAGGCGGTTAAGCAGGTGGTGAAAGCAAACGAAGCTTACGTTCCGCCTTACGGAAGTGGTGCAACACTTTATCTTCGTCCGTATATGTTCGGATCGAATCCGGTTATCGGTGTAAAGCCGGCAGCCGAATATCAGTTCCGTGTATTTGCAACACCGGTTGGACCTTACTTCAAGGGCGGCGCTAAGCCGATTACCATCCGTGTCTGTGACTTTGACCGTGCAGCACCGAACGGAACCGGTCATATCAAAGCAGGATTAAACTATGCAATGAGCCTTCATGCCATTGTAGATGCACATAATCAGGGATACGATGAGAACATGTATCTCGATGCAAAGACCAGAACCAAGGTAGAAGAAACCGGTGGAGCAAACTTCATCTTCGTAACCAGGGATGGCAAGGTTGTAACACCGAAGTCCAACAGCATCCTTCCTTCCATTACCAGACGTTCCCTGTTACAGGTAGCAAGAGAATATCTCGGACTGGAAGCAGAAGAAAGAGAAGTATATTTCGATGAAGTAAAAGACTTCGCAGAAGCAGGTCTTTGCGGTACAGCAGCTGTTATTTCCCCGATTGGCAAGATTGTGGATCACGGTAAGGAAATCTGTCTGCCCAGTGGTATGGAGCAGATGGGACCTGTTACCAGGAAGCTGTATGATACCTTAACCGGAATCCAGATGGGAACCATCAAGGCTCCGGAAGGATGGATCGTAGAGATCAAATAAGCAGCGATCTGACAATGAAACAGAAATGAAGCAGAATCCCCTTTCTGTGGCTCCCGGTTATGCCGGTCACAGAGGGGGATTAACTTTTGGAACACTTTTTTACAGTAACACTTTGATTGGCAAAAGACGAAAAGTATGTTATGATTTATAATAGGTTTTTGAGTGTTTGGACTAAAGAATAAACAGAGAGGTGGTTTTATTTTGAGTAAAGAAGTAGCAGGAACAACTGTTGTGATGCTGGGAAACGCTGCAATTGCCAGAGGTGCGTATGAAGCAGGTGTAAAGGTATCCGCAGCATACCCCGGAACACCCAGTACAGAAATCAGTGAGAATCTGGTGAAATACAAGGATGAATTATATTCCGAGTGGTCCCCGAATGAAAAGGTGGCAACCGAAGTGGCAATCGGAGCTTCGATCAGCGGAGTGCGTGCCCTTGTTTCCATGAAGCATGTTGGTGTCAATGTGGCATCCGATCCGCTTTATACCATTTCCTACAGTGGGGTAAACGGCGGACTGGTATTGGTCGCAGCCGATGATCCGGGTATTTACAGTTCCCAGAATGAGCAGGATTCCCGTATGGTAGCACGTGCAGCCATGGTTCCCGTAATTGAGCCTTCAGACAGTGAAGAAGCAAGGGTGTTTATTAAGAGAGCCTTCGAGCTTTCAGAGCAGTACGATACACCGATTATGTTTCGTACGACAACGAGACTGGCACATTCTCAAGGGCTGGTTCACCTGGAGGAGCGTCAGCAAATTCCGGATAAGCCGTATGAGAAGAATATTGCGAAGAATGTCATGATGCCGGGCAATGCCATTAAGCGTCACCTCGTGGTCGAGGATCGCTTAAAGAGAATGGCAGAGGATGCAGCATCTCTTGACATTAATAAAGTAGAATATAACGACACGAAGATCGGTGTGATCACGAGTGGAATTCCTTATCAGTATGTGAAGGAAGTGCTTCCGAATGCTTCCGTATTGAAGCTTGGTCTGGTACATCCGCTTCCGAAGACCCTGATCGAAGAGTTTGCTTCCAAGGTAGATACCCTTTATATTGTGGAAGAATTAGAGCCTGTCATTGAGGAACAGGTGAAATCCTGGGGAATCCAGTGTATCGGTAAGGAGATCTTTACCGTACAGGGCGAATATAGCGCCAACATGCTGCGTAAGGCAATTCTTAAGGAAGATCTGGATCTTGAAGAAGCTGCACAGGTTCCGGCAAGACCGCCGATCCTCTGTCCGGGATGCCCGCACAGAAGCGTTTATTCTGTATTAAAGAAATTAAAGCTTCATGCATCCGGAGATATCGGATGTTATACCTTAGGTGCGGTAGCGCCCTTAAGCGTTGTGGATACGACCGTCTGCATGGGTGCAAGTATCAGTAACCTTCACGGAATGGAGAAGGCAAAGGGCAGGGATTATATTAAGAACTGGGTAGCCGTAATCGGAGATTCCACCTTTTTACATACCGGTGTGAATTCCCTTATGAATATGGTATACAATCAGGCAACCGGAACCGTGATCATTCTGGATAACTCCACAACCGGTATGACAGGTCATCAGGATCATGCAGCAACCGGTAAGACGCTGATGGGCGATACCACCTATATGATTAACATTTATAAGCTGTGTAAGGCAATGGGTATTGAGCATGTTTACGAGGTGGATGCCTTTGACATTGAAGGCCTGGAAAAGCTGATCAAAGAAGAAACCCAGAGAGAAGAAATTTCCGTCATCATTACGAAGTCCCAGTGTGCATTGCTCAAGACCTTTGTACCGAAGGGCAAATGTGTGGTTGATGCTGAAAAATGTAAGAAGTGCGGATTATGTATGGTATCCGGATGTCCTGCAATGCATAAGGGCGCAAACGGAGAGGCTGTCATTGATGAAACGATGTGCAACGGCTGTGGTCTGTGCATGAAGAACTGTAAATTCGGCGCTATTTCTTTAGTGCCCAATCAGAAGTAGGAGGGCGAAGAGATGGAAACGAAGAATATTATGATTGTTGGTGTTGGTGGTCAGGGAACCCTGCTTACCAGCCGGATCTTAGGGGGAATTACCCGTAAGGCCGGATATGATGTGAAGATTTCCGAGGTTCACGGAATGGCACAGCGTGGCGGAAGCGTCGTAACCTATGTCCGTTATGGGGACAAGGTAGCAGAGCCGATCGTGGAAGAAGGACAGGCCGATGTGCTGATTGCCTTTGAGCGTCTCGAAGCGCTCCGGTATGCACATTTTCTGAAAAAGAATGGAGTGATGATTGTCAATGATCTTCGTATGGATCCGATGCCGGTATCCATCGGGGCTGCACAGTATCCGGAGCATATCATTGAGAATCTCAAAAAGAAGTATCAGGTGATTTCGCTGGATGCACAGGCACTTGCCAAGGAAATCGGCAATGCGAGAGTATTCAACACGATTGTCATCGGGGTGGCGGCAAAGAGAATGGACTTTGCGAAGGAGGACTGGCTGAAGGTCATTGAAGAAACCGTTCCGCCAAAGACGATTGAGATTAATACCAAGGCATTTGAAGCAGGATATGCGCTGGGATAGAACAAGGCAGCTTATATTGGGCATGAAAGATGCAATAGTCAGGGAAAAAGGACTTTTGATATAAAAACGAAAAGAAAGAGAAGGCAGGGAAACAAAAGTGATATGGAATGAAACCAAAGAATGTATCAGCAGGGATGAGCTTGCAGATCTGCAGAGCAAGCGGCTTGTGAAGGTGGTAAACCGTGTTTATCACAATGTGGAATACTACCGGAAGAAGATGCAGGAGGTCGGTATTGAGCCGGGAGATATCCGTGGTATTGAGGATATTACCAAGCTCCCTTATACGACCAAGAACGATTTAAGAGATACCTATCCGTTCGGTTTATTCGCAGCGCCGCAGTCCGATATTGTCCGGGTTCATGCGTCGAGCGGAACAACCGGCAAGGCGACGGTAGTTGGCTATACGAGAAGAGACATTGATATCTGGTCCGAATGTGTATCAAGATCCTTAACGATGGCAGGAGTTACAAGAGGCGATATTATTCAGATCGCTTATGGTTACGGATTATTTACCGGAGGACTTGGCGCCCATTATGGAGCCGAATATCTGGGAGCAACGGTTGTTCCGATGTCTACCGGTAATACGAAAAAGCTGACCACGATGATGAAGGACTTCGGGGTTACGGCGATTGCCTGTACACCTTCTTATCTGCTTCATATCGCAGAGACACTGGAGCATGACGGGGACCTGGATAAGATCAAATTAAAGACGGCGATCTGCGGTGCGGAACCGTGGACGGAGCAGATGCGTCATCAGATGGAAGAAAAGCTTCACATCCATGCACATGATATTTATGGCCTGTCTGAGATCATGGGGCCTGGTGTTGCCTGTGACTGCGAATATCATAAGGGCTTACATATTCAGGAGGATCATTTCTTCCCGGAAATTATCAGTGCAAAGACGTTAGAGCCGGTAGCAGCAGGCGAGACCGGAGAACTGGTATTTACCACGCTGACGAAGGAAGGACTGCCGCTCATCCGTTATCGTACGAAGGATCTGACGAGCATTACCTATGACAAGTGTGAGTGTGGTAGAACAACCGCCAGAATCAGCCGCTTCGTAGGGCGTTCCGACGATATGCTCATTATCCGCGGCGTGAATGTATTCCCGTCCCAGATTGAAGCAGCACTGCTTGAAATGAACGGAACCACCCCTCATTATCTGATGATTGTAGATCGTGTGAATAACCTAGATACCCTGGAAGTACAGGTAGAGGTGGAGGAGGCATTCTTCTCCGATCAGATCAGGGAGCTTGAGAATTTGAGTAAGAAGATCGCACATACCATCCAGCAGGCGATTGGCCTTGCTGTAAAGGTAAAGCTGGTAGAACCCAAGACCATCGAGCGAAGCATGGGTAAGGCAGTTCATGTCATTGATAACCGTAAACTGGTATAGAAAGAAGGTGCTTAAATGAAACAGCTTTCCGTTTTTATTGAAAACAGGGAAGGGCGTCTTGAGGATGTCCTGAATTTACTGAAAGAAGAGAACATTAACATTATTTCTTTGAGCCTTGCAGATACCAGTGATTATGGCATGCTGCGTCTGATTGTAAGTGATCCGCAAAAAGGGCGAGAGGCATTAAAGAAAAGCGGATTTTCGGCAACCTTAAATGATGTCGTTGCCGTGACACTTCCCCATAAGGTGGGCGCATTGCAGGAAATTCTGCATATTCTGTGCAAAGAGGACTTAAATGTGGAATATATGTATGCGCTGTGCACGAAGACCGATGAAGCAGCGATCGTCATTAAGCCGTCCGATCCGCAGAAGGCAGATGAGGTACTGCGCACTGCCGGTGTACATTTCTTTGAAGAGGGAGATTTGTTCTAGGGGAGAACATAGCTTACTCAAATAAGGTAATAAATTTCCGGGCAGCAGGCGTAAGACTTTTAGCCTCGCGATGGATCAGATAGAAGCTCCGGGGAGGCATTACGGGAGTGAAGCACAGCTCAAACAGCTCCCCGCTTTCTAAGGCTTCCAGAGCGAAATCCTTCATAACACAGCCGATTCCCAGATTCCGGAGTGCAAACTGGACGATCATGTCACTGGTTGCCAGCTCGAATTCCGGTGCAAGGGAAACCCGGTTCTGCGCTAAAAAGGTATCCATATATTTGCGCGTACTGGTATTTTTTTCCAGACAGATGACAGGCAGTTGTTCTAACATATCATAGGACAGCTGCTTGTTTTTTAATTCCCAGAAACGGCTTGCAGCAACGAAAATATCCTGAATCTCCCGAACCTTTTGGGCAACGAAGCCATTAGAGAGGATCAGGCTGGAAGAAGCTGAAGTAATGTTCCTGCGTGAGGAGAGTTCATCCGGAGTATCTGAAATATCAAAAGTCGTGTTAACCTGAAACCGGGTGGGAAGTGGGGAGCTTACAACGCCGAGGTCAATCCGGTTCTCGGAAAGAGCCGTCAGGGTTTCCGGGGTCGGAGAGTTCGAAACGATGACCTTAATCTTTGGATAGTGGCGGTGAAACTGTTCCAGAAAGGGCAGCAGATAGTATTTGAGGGTCATATCACTGGCACCGATCCGGATTTCACCCAGATCAAGGTTCATCAGTTCCTTCAACTTCTGTTCTCCCTGACGGATACTTTCACAGCAGCTCTCGGCATAGGGAAACAGAATTTCACCCTCTTTGGTGAGCCGGATGCCCTTGGCGGTCCGCTGGAAGAGGGATACATTTAACTGGGCTTCCAGCTGTTTCATGGATTGGCTGACGGCCGGCTGGGTGAGCGAAAGCCGCTGTGCTGCTGCGGTGATGCTTCCGGCTTTGGCAACATAATAAAAGGTTTTGTATAATTCAAGGTTGTTCATAAGGAGCCTTTCTGGGTGACAAGGTATTGTATTTGCACACATTCCTCTATAAATAACAGAGGAAGCATGATGTGTTCTAAGTTGTAGACTGTTTATGTATCAATCATAACATGAGATATGAGATATAATCAATGCTTATGTGGAATATAAGCAATATCAATTTTACTTATGATAGCCAGAATGATATACTGTGGATTGTGTGGTTCTGTGAAAGAGAAAGAGTGCAGAATCGACACCATAATGCAGGCTGTAGAGCAGTGCAGCCTGAAATTCTGTAAACAGTATGTCAACAACATGCAAGGAGGAAACAGGAACATGGTTAAAGCAGTCGTAGGAGCGAACTGGGGAGATGAAGGAAAGGGAAAGATCACAGATATGCTGGCACAGCAGGCGGATATCATCATCCGTTTTCAGGGTGGTGCCAATGCAGGACATACCATCGTAAACAATTATGGTAAGTTCGCATTACATACCTTACCGTCCGGTGTGTTTTATAATCATACAACCAGCATTATCGGAAATGGTGTGGCACTCAATATCCCGGTATTATTCAATGAAATCAAGTCGATTACCGACAAGGGCGTACCGGCACCGAAGATTCTGGTATCGGAACGTGCACAGATCGTAATGCCGTATCATGTTCTTTTTGACCAGTATGAAGAAGAGCGTTTAGGAGGTAAGTCCTTCGGATCGACCAAGTCCGGTATCGCACCTTTTTATTCGGATAAATATGCAAAGATCGGTTTTCAGGTAAGTGAACTGTTCGACGAAGACACCTTAAAAGAAAAGGTACAGAGAGTCTGTGAACAGAAGAATGTCATTCTGGAATATCTCTATCATAAACCGGCGATTGCTCCGGAAGAACTGTTAAAGACCCTTCATGAATATCGTGATATGATCGCACCCTATGTATGTGATGTATCTACTTATCTGGATCGCGCGATCGAGGAAGGAAAGACCATTTTGTTAGAGGGACAGCTTGGAACACTGAAGGATCCGGATCACGGAATTTACCCGATGGTAACCTCATCCTCGACCCTTGCAGCTTACGGTGCAATCGGAGCGGGAATCCCACCTTATGAGATCAAACAGATTATTACCGTATGCAAGGCTTATTCTTCGGCAGTCGGTGCAGGCGCATTCGTATCGGAAATCTTTGGAGACGAAGCAGATGAATTAAGAAGACGCGGTGGTGACGGCGGTGAATTTGGAGCAACCACAGGACGTCCGAGACGTATGGGCTGGTTTGACTGTGTGGCAAGTAAGTATGGCTGTCGTCTGCAGGGAACAACCGATGTGGCATTTACCGTACTGGATGTGCTGGGATACCTCGATGAGATCCCGGTTTGTGTCGGATATGATATTGACGGTGAAGTTACGACAGACTTCCCGGTAACCTGGAAGCTTGAGAAGGCAAAGCCGGTATTAAAGACCTTACCCGGATGGAAGTGCGATATCCGTGGTATTAAGAACTATGAGGATCTTCCGGAGAACTGCCGTAAGTATGTCGAGTTCGTAGAGGAGCAGATCGGCTATCCGATTACGATGGTATCAAACGGCCCTTCCCGTGATGACATTATTTATCGGAAAAGCCCTCTTGGCAAGTAATTGATGGCAGGAATGGGAAGCATTACAGTTTATGCATATTGCGGAAGTCGGTCGGAGTACATCCTTTGATGATTTTAAACATCCGGATGAAGGAAGAAAGACTGTCAAAACCGGATAAGGAAGAGACCTCAGTAACAGTGAGTTCCGGATTGATCAACAGGTTTTCCGCATAACTGATACGCTTCTTATTTACATATTTATAAAAAGAAACATTGGTAAAATATTTAAAGAGCCGGCTGAAGTGATATTTGCTGAAGCCGGCTTTTTTGGCAACCTCTTCAAGTGTAATGTTTTCCGTACAGTGTTCACTGATGTAATCACATATTCCTAAAAATTTTTCCATATATTTCTTGTAGGTATTATTGCCTGTACCGGAGCTTTTAAGCCGGGGAGACTGCTCCCGTCCGAGCCACACGAAAATTTCGATGAGCTTTGCGTGGATTGCGGCTTCAAACATGGAATTGCCCACTGCGTATTCATCACGGATCTGCAGCAGAAGTATCCGGATCTGCTGATGGGCAGTTTCGTTGCTTTCGGGAGTAATCAGCATGGTGGAAGGAAGGGTAGCTAACACGTTGGAAATATCGCGAGTCTGATGCAGGAGGGCATAATCTGCCTGGAAGATCAGACGCCGCCCGGAGGGAGGCGCGAAAAGGGAGTGGATAACACCGGAATTAATCAGAAGAATCTGATCAGGATAAATTATATATTCTACATTATCACAAATCGCCCGATAGGTATTTTCAATTGGCATAATGATTTCAATTGGTGCATGCCAATGCGGCGGATAGTCCTCAACCTTATCATTGTCGTATAGACAAAGATGCATGCCCTCTTTGAAATTTGCTATTTCCCGAATCCCCTCTAAAGTTTCGATCATAAGATTTCCTTTCCCATACATTCCCCTTGCATGTTCTGGCAAATGAAAAATGGTATCAGTAACAGAGCACAAATTTGAAGTGTAGAAATGCTAGTAATTGCTATTCTGCTCACGTGTTAAAAATCAGCTAAAAAATTATTTAATTTAGCTAAAAGACAAATTGCATATAAAAGATGTGTAAAATATTTAAAAAATATACAAATAACATACAATACAAACCGACTCTTGCAAGGAATATCATAAAACTATACAAATCGAAGGTCAACAAAAAAGCAAGAATTGATAATTATTAAGCAATTATTATAATGCTGTCGGAATACTGGTTTGCTATAGTTGGCTTATCAACATTAGGGGTTCCCGTAAAGAAACGGGCGAAACATTTATGAAGGAGGAAATGGGTTATGAAATTGAAACGTGTATTAGCTACGGTGCTGTCCGCAGCGATGGTTCTGGCAAGCCTTTCCGGCTGTGGAAGCTCAACAGCTGATTCATCAGGGAGTACAGCTTCATCAGGAGAGGTGCAGGAAATCACATGGATGTTCTGGGATGATTTAAATGCAACAGAGGATCTGATCTCGATTGGTTATAAAGAAACCATTGACAGATTTAACAAGGATTATGAAGGAAAATATCACGTAACTCCGATCACGACCAATCTGGAAGAATATTATACGAAACTGAATGCGCTTGTAGCAGCAGGTGAGACACCGGATGTATTTATTGCTTCTCCGGGAGCAAACTTAAATGATTATGCTTTGACAGGTGTTGCCGCTAAGCTGGATGATTATCTGGCTGACGGATGGAAAGATACTTTTACCTCAGATGCTGTATTTGCAGGTGGTACATACTCGGATGGAATCTACGCAGTTCCTCTTAACATTGCAGCTGCATGTGTGTTCTATAACACAGAGATGTTTGAGAAGGCCGGTGCAGAAGTGCCCAAGACATTTGACGAATTGCTGGCTACCTGTCAGGAGCTGCAGGATGCAGGCTATACACCAATTACCATTTCCGCAGGTACTGCATGGTGCTTATCCATGGTAGCCGGTTATCTTTGCGACAGAAATGGTCTGGTTCTGAGTGATATAGCAGATCATAAGACCGATTGGAAGGATGAAAAGGTCATCAATGCAGGCAAGCAGATTCAGGAGCTTTCCCAGTACTTCCAGAAGACGGCAGCAGGTGATGATAATGATATTGCTACTGCAGCATTTTACAATGAAGAAGCTGCAATCCTGATTCAGGGCTCCTGGGCAATCGGACAGATCAATGGTGCATGTGCAGAAGGTTTTGCGGATAAGGTTGGTGTATTTGCATTCCCGGCAGTTACCGGTGGTAATCCGGACGCAAACAGAGTGATTGCAAAGTCTGACTCACTTTGCATGAGCGCTTCCACGAAGTATCCGGAAGCATCGATTGCTCTTATGAAATATTTTACCGATGATACCGCGCAGAAGTATACGGCAGAGGTTGGTGGTAAGATCCCGGTAACATCCGTTGAATATGATGAAAACGTTGCTCCTCCGGAACTTGCTTATGTTATGGATGTATTCAAGAATGCTTCCTCTACATTTGGATTCTACAATGAGTCCCTTGCAGATACGGAAGCCGGATCTACATTTGATAACTGCTTTGTAGAAATCTTCAAGGGTGAAGATCCTGAAACTGCTTTACAGCCTATTGAGGATTACTACGAGATGAATGTCTGGTAAGTTTTAGAAGAAATTACTTTTGGCCAGCACCCCAAGAGGGTGCTGACCTTTCTATAGGGAACTTTTGACAGGAAATGTGATTCGCTGTGTGAAAATGACTCATAAAGTCCTTTATAGAAAGGTCAGCAATGGGGAAGCGTAGGGGATATGCATAAGGTTGGCAATTCATATCCTGTGGATATGATTAGTACATAAAGAAAGGAATGGGGTTATGGACAAATTATTAAGAAATAAAAAAGCAATTATTTTATTTATTGCACCGGCATTTATTCTTTTTACGGCAGTACTGTTTTATCCAATCTGCCGGGCAGTTTATTTTTCTTTCTGCGACTACAAAGTAAATTATCCGATTAAATTTACCGGATTTAAAAATTATATTCTGTTGTTTACAAAGGATAAGACTATGCGGTACGCACTTCGGAATTCTATTTTCTTTATGATTTTCTCCTGTGTGTCACAGCTGATTTTGGGGCTTGTACTTGCTGCATTGTTAACAAATATTAAAAGAGGGCGGAACCTGTTTAAGAATATTTACTATCTGCCCTGTGTACTGTCTTCTGCAGCACTTGGTCTTATGTGGATGTTCGTATTTACTCCGAAGCTTGGCATCAACCAGATCATGGCTTCTTTGGGTATTATCAGTGACTGCACAGAAGGTCCCCAGTGGTTGTTTAATACGGACGGATATATTATTCTTCCGATTATTGTGATTTCGGTAGTTGCCTTATGGCAGTATGTTGGTCAGTCCATGATGCTTTATATGGCGCAGATTTCCGGTATCAGTAATGATATTTATGAAGCTACCTACATTGATGGAGCAACCAAGACACAGGCCTTTACCAAAATCACATTGCCGCTCATCCGACCAATGGTTGCGACAGCAATGTCCTTAAATGCAATCGGCTCCTTAAAGTTCTTTGATCTTGTTTATAACATGATTCCGGAAGGATTCCTTGGCAACAGGGCACACGTGCTGGCAACCCATCTATATGATCAGGCATTTAAGTACAATAAGCTTGGTTATGGATCAGCCATTGGTGTTGTATTGCTTGTAATGTGTCTGATGGTTACGGTGTTTATTAATAAATTTGTCAAAGTAGACAATTATGAAATGTAAGGAGGGTGCTAAGATGAGTACAAAATCCAGAATTATTAAAGCAATTATTTATGTGTTTCTGATTCTTTTAGCACTGATTTATCTGGTTCCGCTGATCTGGGTGGTAATCACCTCCCTGAAGGACGATGCGGTATTGATGATTTCTCCGTGGGCACTGCCTGACAGACCGATGTTCGAAAACTATGAATTCGCATGGACGATGGGCAACCTTGGGAGAGCAACCCTGAATTCCTTTATTGTGTGCTCCATTACGCTGGTATTATCCATGCTGTTTGGTTCCATGGCGGCTTATGCAATTGCTATTCTGCACTGGAAATTATCGAAGCTTACCATGACCTATTTCCTGATTGGTATGATGATCCCGGTGCATTGTGTATTGATTCCGCTGTTTATCCAGTTTTCCAAAATCGGACTCAGCAATACGTTATTGGGAATTATAATTCCGTATATTACGTTTTCGCTTCCGATTACGATTTACATACTGGTGGGATTCTTTGCAGGAATTCCGAGGGAATTATTTGAAGCGGCCTGCATTGACGGGTGCTCTGTGTACCGGATGTTTACCCATGTGGCTCTGCCGCTTGCCAAGACCGGATTCATGGTAACAGGGCTTATGTCCTTTGTGGCAAACTGGAACGAACTGCTTCTTGCTATGGTATTCATCTCAAAGGAAGCCAAGAAAACCCTTCCGGTTTCCCTGACAAAATTCGTCGGACCATACAATACCAATTATTGTCAGATGTTTGCAGCCATTGTACTTGCCATTATTCCGACGGTCGTCGTATACTGCTGCTTCTCCAATAACATTGTGGATGGTCTGACACAGGGGGCTGTGAAAGGCTAAACAGATCATAAATATCGCAGAACCTGCAGAAAGAGACTACAAATGGCAGATGATTTATGGTAACATCACCTTATGAATAACGTAAATTATGCCAGACAATTAGATCATTTATTAGAACAACCGGAGATGAAAGGAAAGCATTTATTCCTGCATAGCTGCTGCGCACCCTGCAGCAGCTATGTTTTGGAGTATCTGCGTTCCTTTTTTCGTATTACGGTGTTTTATTATAATCCGAATATTACGGAGGATGCCGAATACCGCAAGCGTGTCATCGAGCAGAAGCGTCTCATTGGGATTTTCAATGCAATGGGGGACGCCTATCCGATTGAGATTATGGAAGGAGACTATGTACCGGAACAGTTCCTTGCGATGAGCAGGGGCTATGAGAAGTGTCCGGAAGGCGGTGAAAGGTGCTTCCGTTGTTATGAGATGCGGCTTCGTGAAACGGCGCTGCAGGCGAAGAAAGCAGGGGCAGATTATTTTACCACGACATTAACCATCAGTCCCCTTAAGAATGCAGCAAAGATCAATGAAATCGGGCAGCAGCTTTCGGAAGAACTGGAGGTTCCCTTTCTGCCCTCGGATTTTAAGAAGAAAAACGGTTATAAGAGATCGGTGGAATTGTCGAAAGAATACGATCTGTACCGGCAGGATTACTGTGGCTGTATTTTTTCGAAAGCAGAGAGGGAAAACAGTTACAGTTCACACAGCAGCCAGACACTTGCTGTCAGGCTGCGTAAGAACATGATTCAGGAGTGAGCAGGCTCC
>CAVERH010000022.1:0-39972 GCA_963618065.1 bacterium
TTGTGCAGAGCACTTAGTGAAAGCAAGCCAAAGGCGCAGCTTGAGCTTAGGTGCGCGCCAGTCCGGAACACTTAACGAGAGCAAGCCAAGGGTGCAGCATGAGTTTAGTGAGAGGGACAAGCAAAGACAGGGAGAGAATACAATGTTTGACTTTCAGGAAGAATTAAAAAAGCTTCCGCACAGTCCCGGAGTTTATATCATGCATGATGCCCAGGATGAAATCATTTATGTGGGAAAAGCCATTGACCTTCATAACCGTGTCAGGTCTTATTTCCGTAAGATCGTGGGAAGAGGTCCGCAGATTGACAAGATGGTTTCCCTGATTGCACGATTTGAATATATTGTTACGGATTCCGAGCTTGAGGCACTGGTATTAGAGAACAATCTGATTAAGGAAAACAGTCCGAAGTACAATACCATGCTCAAGGATGATAAGACCTATCCCTACATTAAGGTGACACTCGGAGAGGACTATCCGCGAGTACTGTTCAGCCGTCAGATGAAAAAGGATCGTTCTAGGTACTTTGGACCGTATACCAGTGCGGCAGCAGTCAAGGATACGATTGATCTAATGAATAAGCTGTATCAGCTACGAACCTGCAATAAGGTTCTTCCGCGTGACTTCGGGCTCGACCGCCCGTGTCTCAATTTTCATATTCATCAGTGTGTAGCACCCTGTCAGGGACTGGTCAGTAAGGAAGAGTATGGCGAACGGGTAAAGAAAGCGTTAAATTTCCTGAATGGAGATTATCAGGAAACGTTGAGGGATCTGAACACAAGAATGCAGCAGGCATCCGAAAATCTGGAATTTGAGGAGGCAGCCCGTTACCGGGATCTGTTTAACAGTGTGAAGCAGATTTCAGAGAAGCAGAAGATTACCGATTTTGACGGAGAGGATAAGGATATTATAGCACTCGCGGTTGAGACAGAGGATGCGGTAGTTCAGGTGTTCTTTGTACGTGGAGGCAGACTCATCGGCAGAGAGCATTTTTATATGACACATGTGTCACAGACTCCGAAGGAGCAGATTCTGCAGGATTTTGTGAAGCAGTTTTATGCGGGAACCCCGTTTGTGCCGAGAGAAATCATGCTGCAGACGGATATTGAGGACCGGGAAGTGATTGAACAGTGGCTGACCGGAAGACGTGGCTCAAGAGTATACTTACGTGTTCCAAAGATTGGATCGAAGGAAAAGCTCGTGGAACTTGCGACGAGAAATGCGGAGCTGATTCTGAGCAAGGACAAGGAGCGGATTCGGAGAGAAGAAGGGCGTACGATCGGTGCAGTAAAGGAGATTGCGGCACTTCTGTCTCTTACGAATATTTCCCGTATGGAGGCCTATGATATTTCCAACATCAGCGGCTTTGCGAATGTCGGTTCCATGGTTGTGTTTGAAAAGGGAAAGCCCAAACGCAGTGATTATCGTAAGTTTAAGATTAAAACCGTGTCCGGACCCGATGATTATGCATGTATGCGCGAAGTATTGACAAGGCGTTTCCTGCATGGCATGGAGGAGAAGAAGGAACTGGAAGAACAGAACAAGGATGCAGAGCTTGGCAGCTTTACGAAATTCCCGGATCTGTTGATGATGGATGGTGGTAAGGGTCAGGTGAATATTGCGCTGCAGGTACTTGATGAACTGCATCTGAATATCCCGGTCTGCGGTATGGTGAAGGATGATAACCATAATACGAGGGGGCTTTATTATCAGAATGAAGAGATTCCGATTGACCGCCGGAGTGAGGGCTTTAAACTGATTACGAGAATTCAGGACGAGGCACACCGCTTTGCGATTGAATTTCACCGGTCGCTCCGCTCCAAATCGCAGGTACACTCGGTACTGGATGAGATCCCGGGAGTCGGACCTGCCAGAAGAAAGGCATTGATGCGGCATTTCCGCTCCATAGAAGAAATCCGTGCTGCTGAAGTGGAAGAGCTGCTTGCCGTGGATGGAATGAACCGGCCCGCCGCCGAAGGAATTTATCAGTTCTTCCGTACGGAAAAAATATCAGAACAAAAGTGATTTATGAATGCGCATGGCTGAACTGTTGTATATATGATACAATAGGGAAAAGGAGGGATTCCAGAATGTGTGATGTAGATAAGTATTTCCAAATGTATAATGAAATAAAGAAATTGCAGCCCGAAGATACACTACAATTAGTCATACAGGCAAAAGATAAAGAAGAAAAGGAGTTTTTCGAAGTAGTATCTAATTTTCTGCTGCAGCAAAAGCAGAAACAGGTCATAGAGAGGAATTTGTTCTAGATTAAAAAAACTTCGATAAAAAGATGCAGTAATCTTTAATTGTGTAAGAATTACTGATATGGTATGATAAAAATATTCAAGATATACGAAGGGAGTATGGGTATGGCAAGTGTAAAGCTGGAAAAAATTGTTGAGAAGATGAAACTGGAGAATCTGACTCCGGAACTGGATATTTCCAAGATTAAGATTAAACAGCCGGATATTAACCGTCCGGCATTGCAGATGGCGGGTTACTTTGAGCATTTTGAGGATACACGTCTGCAGATTATCGGTTTTGTAGAATATACTTATATGGAGGGCTTGCCACAGGCGCGTCAGAAGGAGATCTTTACCAAACTTCTTTCCTATGACATTCCGGCGATCATTTTCAGCCGTGAGCTTCAGCCGAATCCATTATTTTTACAGATTGCACTGGAACACAAGATTCCGCTTTTTTCCACGAAAAAGGCAACCTCTTCCTTTATGGCAGAGATTATCCGCTGGCTGAATGTGATGCTGGCTCCCTGTATTTCCGTGCACGGCGTTCTGGTCGATGTTTTCGGTGAAGGTGTTCTGATTACCGGTGAAAGCGGAATCGGTAAATCCGAGGCCGCACTGGAGCTGATTAAGAGAGGCCACCGTCTGGTAACAGATGATGCCGTTGAAATCCGTAAGGTGTCCGATGATACCCTCGTTGGTTCTGCACCGGATATTACGAAGCACTTTATCGAGCTTCGTGGTATCGGTATCATCGATGTGAAGACATTGTTCGGTGTATCAAGCGTTAAGGATACCCAGAACATTGACCTGGTAATCCGTCTGGAGGACTGGGACAAGGAGAAGGAATATGACCGTCTCGGACTGGAAGAAGAATATACCGAATACCTTGGCAATAAGGTGGTATGTCATAATATTCCGATTCGTCCCGGACGTAATCTGGCAGTCATCTGTGAGTCTGCCGCAATCAACCATCGTCAGAAAAAGATGGGTTACAATGCCGCACAGGAGCTGTACCGTCGTGTACAGGAATCCCTCACAAGAAGACGTGACGAGGACGAAGACGAATAAGAGCTACGCATATTTAAGATAAAATAACATAAGAATAAAGAGAGGTATAGAAGCAATGAGTCAGTATGTATTTGGTGTTGATATCGGTGGAACAACCGTAAAGCTTGGATATTTTGATGCAGAGGGCAGCGTTCTGGATAAGTGGGAAATCCCTACCAGAAAAGAAGACAACGGAAGCAATATTCTTCCGGACATTGCCGCAAGCATTGAGAAGAAGATCAAGGATGCAGGAATTGACCGTAAGGATGTGGCTGGTGTCGGCGTTGGAGCACCGGGACCGGTTGACAGCGAAGGCGTCATCTATAAGGCTGCAAACCTTGGATGGGGTGTATTCAGTATCAAAGAAACTCTGGAAAATATCTTAAAGCTTCCGGTTATGGCAGGTAATGACGCCAATGTTGCTGCCCTTGGTGAAATGTGGAAGGGCGGCGGACAGGGCTATAAGGATCTTGTCGTTGTGACTCTCGGAACCGGTGTCGGCGGTGGCATCATCGTCAATGGAAAGATGCTCACAGGAGCAAACGGAGCCGGTGGTGAAATCGGACATATTCATGTGGAAGATGCCGAGCAGGAGTCCTGCGGCTGTGGAAACAAGGGATGTCTGGAACAGTATTCCTCTGCAACCGGTGTTACCCGTCTTGCGAAGCGTAAGCTGGAAAAGACCACACAGGATTCCGTTCTCCGTACAACAACACTTTCTGCAAAGAGCGTATTTGACGCAGTAAAAGCAAAGGATCCGGTTGCAATGGAAATTGCAGAGCAGTTCGGACGGTATCTGGGAGAAGGACTCGCAGCAATCGCCTGCGTAACCAACCCGGAGGCTTTTGTTATTGGCGGCGGCGTATCCAGGGCAGGCTCTGTTCTTATTGATTATATCAGGCCTTACTATCAGAAGGCCGTTTTCCATGCAAGCAGGGATGCAAAGTTCGAGCTTGCAACGCTGGGAAATGACGCCGGTATTTTCGGAGCAGCCAAGCTGGTATTAGATCGTTAGTAACAAATAAGAAAAGTAACATGCAGGAGTGCGGTTTGGAACTTATAAATGAAGCAGTTTATGAATATATCAGTCAATATGTAGATCCACAGGATATTCTGAAAAACGAACCAATGAGCCGTCACACGACATTCCGTGTGGGCGGTGAAGCGGAAGCGTTCTTACGGATCCGCAATAAGGAACAGCTGGAAAAGCTGATTCCGTATTTTAGAATGGTTGAGCTTCCGTATTTTGTCATCGGGAACGGAAGTAATCTTCTGGTCGGGGACAAAGGCTATCACGGTATGATTCTTCATCTTGGAGACGGGATGGATCAGATTCAGGTGGATGGAAACAGATTGACGGTTCAGGCAGGATGTCTGATGTCCCAAATTGCCCGGGAAGCCTATGAACATTCCCTGACCGGTTTTGAATTTGCATCAGGAATTCCCGGATCGATCGGCGGCGGGGTGGTGATGAATGCCGGAGCCTATGATGGGGAACTGAAGCAGATTGTTACGAAGGTGTGGGTCATGAATGAAGAAGGTGAAATCCTTATTCTTGATAATCAGGATATGGAATTCGGGTATCGCACCAGCGTGATTAAGAAGCGCCCTTTTATTGTAGTACAGGCAGAGATTGAACTGCAGCCGGGCAATAAGGAAGAGATTGCAGCGAAGATGGCAGAGCTGAACCAGCGTCGCAGGGATAAGCAGCCTCTGCAGTATCCAAGTGCCGGAAGTACCTTTAAGCGGCCGGAAGGGTACTTTGCCGGCAAGCTCATTATGGATGCAGGCTTACGGGGCTATTCGATCGGCGGAGCCTGTGTTTCTGAAAAGCACTGTGGCTTTATCATTAACAAAAACCATGCTTCCGCAGCAGATGTAGCAGAGGTGATCTGCGAAGTGCAGGAGCAAGTGAAAGAGAAATTCGGTGTCACTCTGGAGACAGAAGTGATCTTTTTGGGAGATTTTTAATATGCGTTTTGTAATTGTTACCGGTATGAGCGGTGGAGGAAAAAGTACAGCACTCCGTATGCTGGAGGATGCAGGATTTTATTGTGTAGACAATCTTCCGGTGCTTCTGATTGAGAAGTTTGTGGAACTGATTGCCATGCCAAACAGCGAGGTTACCAAGGTGGCACTTGGCCTTGATGTGCGTGCGGATCAGTCCTTTGAGGATGTAGAGAAGATTCTGCACAAGCTCCGTGACAATGGCTATTCCTTCGAAATCCTCTTTATGGAAGCAGGAGATGCCGAGCTTTTAAAGCGTTACAAGGAAACAAGACGTGTTCATCCGCTTTCAACGGATGGACGAATTGAGGATGGAATTCGCAAAGAGCGTGGAATCCTTAAAAATATGAAGAGTCAGGCGGATTATGTCATTGATACCTCCCGCCTTTTAACAAGAGAATTAAAGGAGGAGCTGGATCGGATCTTTGTGCGCAATGAGCGCTATAACAGTCTGATGGTGACGATTCTTTCCTTTGGATTCAAGCATGGGATTCCGGCAGATGCGGATCTGGTATTCGATGTACGTTTCCTGCCGAATCCATTCTATATTGAAGAACTGAAATACAAAACCGGAAATGACAAGGAAGTACAGGACTATGTTATGAGCTTTGAGGAGGCGCATATCTTCATTGACAAGCTGACGGATATGATTAAATTCCTGATTCCCAATTATGTGAAGGAAGGAAAGTATCAGCTTGTGATCGGAATCGGCTGCACCGGAGGAAAACACCGCAGTGTGACACTGGCCAATCGCCTTTATGAGGAGCTGAAGGATCAGGGCGATTACGGACTTAAGATTGCGCATCGTGATGTGGGACAGGGTATTTAGGAGAGAAACATGTCATTTTCGTTACAAGTGAAGGAAGAGCTGGAGAATGTGGTTCCTGGAGCCAGACATTGTCAGCTTGCCGAACTGGCGGCACTCGTCACCTACGGATGTGTCCTTAAAAAGGACATTTCCGGCACACAAATTGAACTAAAGTCTGA
The DNA here is from genome assembly GCA_963618065.1 of bacterium. GTDB lineage: Bacteria > Bacillota > Clostridia > Lachnospirales > Lachnospiraceae > Suilimivivens. Next base: position 6,289 of record CAVERH010000022.1, read on the forward strand.
AAACGAGATAATAGGGAGAAAGTACTTTACATTACTGAAAAAAACCTTTATGATAAATGCGAGTGCGGATAAAGTCCTGCAGGCATTGAAAATGCTGGATGCATCGGGAGAACCTCTTTTTCCATTGGAAGAGGTGAACCGGCTGCTGCTGAAACAAAGCTGCTGCAGAAGAGCATACCTGCGAGGCGCTTTTCTGTGTGCAGGTTCCATGAGTGACCCGAAGAAGGGTTACCATTTGGAATTTGTCTGTGAACAGGAGAAGCAGGCACAGCAGATCCGAGAAACGATTGCAGACTTTGATCTGGAAGCGAAAATTATTTGCAGAAAGAAGCACTATGTAGTATATATGAAGGAAGGGGCGGCAATCGTCGATCTGTTGAATGTCATGGGCGCGCGCCTGTCCTTACTGTATCTGGAGAACCTTCGTGTGGAAAAGGAGGTTCGTAATTCTGTAAACCGTAAGGTGAATTGTGAAGCAGCCAATATCACGAAAACGGTGAATGCTGCGAGTAAGCAGATTGAGGATATCCTATATCTGCAGAAGCATTACGGGATGGAAAAACTGCCGGAGAACCTGCGTGAAATGGCGGAAACTCGACTAGAATATCCGGAAAGTTCTTTGCAGGAGCTCGGGAAGTTCCTTAATCCGCCGGTAGGGAAGTCCGGTGTCAATCATAGATTACGCAAACTGAGCGAGCTTGCCGATAAGATTAGGGTTTAAAGGAGGAGAATATTATGATGGAGAAATCGATCAGGCTTCAGTTGGATCGACAGCTGGAGGCAAGACCTATTGCGATGCTGGTGCAGGTTGCAAGCCAGTATGACAGCACGGTTTATCTGGAAACCGAAGGGAGAAAGGTCAATGCGAAGAGTATTATGGGTATGATGAGTCTTGCATCAAGCTTAGGAACAGAAATCAAGATTATTACAGATGGATCTGACGAAGAACAGGCGATGGCAGGTATGGAGGCTTATTTAAGCAATCCTGAAGGTAAATAATGAAGGAAATGAGGGCCATTGTGTTGTCGGGGGGCAATACAGTGGTCTTTTTGTTGCCATGCATATGAGAAAATGATCCAGTGGATCATTTTTGAGTGTAGAGCACTTAATGAAAGCAAGCCGGAGGTGCAGCTTGAAAAAACTTCTATTTATATATAACCCGAGAGCCGGAAAAGAAAAGATCCGGAGCAATCTTTTAGACATTATTGATATTTTTGCAAAGGCAGATTATGAAATTACGGTTTACCCAACACAGGCACAAGGCGATGGAAGAAGAGCAGTTGTGGAACGGAAAAAGGGTTACTTTGACCTGATAGTGTGCTGTGGTGGAGATGGAACGCTCGATGAAGTGGTGAGCGGAATGATGTATAGCAGCGAGAAGCTTCCCATCGGGTATGTTCCGGCAGGAAGTACAAATGATTTTGCATCAAGTCTGGGAATTCCGGGAAGAATGAAAGCAGCAGCCTCTTCCATTGTGAAGGGTCACCGGTTTTCCTGTGATGTGGGTGCTTTTAATGAGAATTATTTTATTTATATTGCGGCATTCGGCCTGTTCACCGAGGTTTCCTATGCAACGAAGCAGGATGTGAAGAATGTCCTCGGTCATATGGCCTATCTGCTGGAAGGCGTGAAGAGTCTTTCCAATATTAAAGCCTATGATCTCAAAGTGGAAAGTGAAGACTTCTCCGTGGAGGGAAGCTTTTTGTACGGGATGGTGACAAACTCGGTGTCTGTAGGGGGATTTAAGAATATTACCGGTAAGAATGTGCAGCTTGACGATGGCGAATTCGAGGTAACCCTGATTAAAAAGCCCAACAGTGCGATCGAACTGAATCACATTATGGCGGCACTGGTCAATCGTGATATCAGTACGGAGAGTATGTACTGCTTTAAGACGAAGGCACTGACGATCACTTCGGAGGAAGGCGTTTCATGGACACTGGACGGGGAATATGGAGGAACTCATAACAGGGTCGAGATCCGAAACGAAATGCAGGCTTTGCAGATTATAGTCCCGGAAGAGAGCCATTAAAAGCAGGAATTTCGTGATTTTGGAAGAAATATTCATTTTTTAGTTCCCATTTTAGGGGGAATCGGTTATAATGAGTGAGGTTGAAGAAATTATAACAAACCTATAAAGTATACAATAAAGAAAGGATGAACAAAAATGGCATTAGTTACTACTACCGAAATGTTCAAGAAAGCTTATGATGGCGGCTATGCAATCGGTGCTTTCAATGTGAACAACATGGAAATCGTGCAGGGTATTACAGAAGCAGCCGGTGAGCTGAAGAGCCCTGTTATTCTTCAGGTTTCAAAGGGAGCTCGTGCATACGCTAATCATACTTACTTAGTTAAGTTAGTAGAGGCAGCTGTTATCGAGAATCCTGACATCCCGATCGCACTTCACCTTGATCATGGTGACAGCTTCGAATTATGTAAGTCTTGTATCGATGGCGGATTTACTTCCGTTATGATCGATGCATCTTCCAAGTCTTTCGAAGACAATATCGCAATTACCAAACAGGTTGTTGAATATGCACACGCTCATGGCGTTGTTGTAGAAGCAGAGCTTGGTACACTTGCCGGTATCGAAGATGAAGTTGTTGTAGAAGCCGGTAAGGAAGCATATACTCATCCGGAAGAAGTAGAAGAGTTCGTTGACAGAACAGGTTGTGACTCTCTTGCAATCGCAATCGGTACTTCTCATGGTGCTTACAAGTTCACTGCTGCTCAGTGTACACGTAATGCAGATGGTATCCTTGTTCCCCCTCCACTTCGTTTCGACGTTCTGGAAGAGTGTATTAAGAGATTACCCGGATTCCCGATCGTACTTCATGGTTCTTCTTCCGTTCCTCAGGAATTTGTTAAGATGGTTAACCAGTACGGCGGAAACATGCCTGATGCAGTTGGTATTCCGGAAGAACAGCTTCGTAAGGCTGCTGAACTTGCCGTATGTAAGATCAACATCGACTCCGATATCCGTCTTGCAATGACAGGAAACATTCGTAAGTACTTTGCAGAGCATCCGGATCATTTCGATCCTCGTCAGTACTTAAAGCCGGCTCGTCAGGCTGTTAAGGACATGGTTGCTCACAAGATTAAATATGTACTTGGATCTGAAGGAAAGGCTTGATTGAGCTGATTCTCAGATAGCTTCGACAAATGAAAAGCAAAATGAAAGGTGTTGTCCATTGGACAGCACCTTTTGCGTAGAACACTTAGCGAAAGCAAGTCGTAAGACGAAGCTTGAGGTTAGTGTGAACCATACCTGTACACTTAACGAAAGCAAGTTGAAAATGCAGCTTGAGTTTAGTGTAGCATGGTATCGTATCATAATGTTATAACATAAAAATTCCCATAAAAGGGAGGATGCCAAGCAAACTGGTTTTGCTTGGCATTTATTATGAAAAAGTTATTAATAAATCAATTACTTTGGTATAAGCTTTTTGAATTTCTTTGTGTATCTCTCTTGTTCTGTATCTTATGATCTTAGTATATGATTGAGAAATGTCTAAAGAATGATTTCGAAATGAAGTTTTTTGAAATAAATTGTGAATAAATTGTAAACATCGAATAAATGATACAGAAATCTGGCGTTTTTATAGAATTTGAAAAGGAATCTATGATATGATGAGCTAAAGAAAATCAGGCGGCTGCGGAGGAAACATGAAAACAATAGGAATTATGGGGGGAACCTTTGATCCACCCCATTTCGGCCATCTATATGCGGCAAAGGCGGCCTATGAGGCGGCAAGGCTCGATCATATCCTGTTTATCCCAAACGGAACACCGGCGTACAAGACATCGGAAGGAAGCGTGACGGATAAGGAGCACCGCTGTGGGATGCTCCAACGATTAATTGAAGGGGAAGCCTGGTGTGAATTATCCAGAATGGAATGTGAACGGGAAGGAAACACCTATACGGCAGATACGCTTCTGGAGCTGACCAGGGAACATCCGGATGTCCGGTATGAGCTGATTGCCGGAAGCGATTCCCTAAAGGCCATGGCACACTGGTATCATCCGGAGGTCATCTTCCGTCTGGCAGGAGTCATTGTGCTGCTGAGGGATCAGGATACGGCAGAAACACTGGCAGAAACCGTGAAAAGGTATGAGGCAGAGTACGGAGCCGGAATCCGTTTGATCCCCTTTGAAAAACAGGAAATTTCCTCGACAGAGATCCGTGAGCGGATAAAGAATGGGAGGAACCTGACCGGTCTGGTTCCGGAAGGCGTGGAGCAGTATATTTCAGAACATGGGCTGTATCGTTAGAGACAGATGAGACGGCGGATGGACTTGAAAACAGGAAGGAACAGTTATAACAAAGAGGGAGGTTTACGATGAATCCATATTTAACGGCTTATATGGAAAAAGAGTTTGATGCGGGAAAGGAAGCGGAGCGGGTAATCGCATGGATCCGGGAGTGGTTTGCGAAGAACGGTCCGGATTCGCCGGCGGTGATCGGACTGTCCGGAGGAAAGGATTCAACACTGGTTGCAACGCTTTGCGTGAAGGCACTTGGAAGGGAACGGGTATTCGGCGTATTGATGCCGGATCATGTGCAGTCGGATCTGCAGGTGGCAAAGGATATTGCAGAGTGGTTACAGCTTCCGTATGCCATCGTGGATATCGGGACAGCGACCGATGGATTAAAGAAGTGCTTAAAGGAAGCGGTTCATTTTGAAACAGGATGTATTCCGGCAGACCGGGAGTTTGTGCAGGAGACGGCAATGCTGACCAATATTCCGCCGCGGATCCGGATGACAACACTCTATGCCGTGGCGCAGTCGATGAATGGCAGAGTTTCCAATAACGGAAACCGTTCGGAAAAGCATGTGGGCTATTGCACGATTTACGGAGATATGGCAGGAGATTTCTCAGCGATTTCCGCATTTACCGTAACGGAAGTGATTGCGATTGGAGAATACCTTGGGATTCCGGACCGGTTCATTCATAAGGATCCGTCGGACGGACTCACCGGAAAGACAGATGAGGATAGCTTCGGCTTTACCTATGAGGAGCTGGATACTTATATTCTCACCGGGGTCTGCGAGAATGACGAAGTGAAGAAAAAGATTGAGGAGCGTTATCAGAGAAATCTGTTCAAACAAAGCCCTATGGCAGCCTATCGCAGGGATGACAGAGAATAGCCATTTAGAGGCAGGTATGGCAATTAATAGAATCGTATAAGAAGAGGGTCCCGGAAGGGATGAGGGTAAACAATGAGTACACAATATGAGGAACGCAACATTTCCATGGTGATGGATATGTATGAACTGACGATGTCCAATGGTTATTTCAATCAGGGCTTTAAGGACACGTGGGCAGCTTTTGACGTGTTTTACAGGAATAATCCGGACAATGGGGGATTTGCCATTTTTGCAGGACTGCAGCAGGTGGTGGAATATATTGAGAATCTGCATTTTAGTGAAGAGGATGTGGAGTATCTCCGGTCGAAGCAGCTTTTTACGGAGGAGTTTCTGGACTATCTGTTACATTTCCGTTTTCACGGGGATATTTATGCAATGAGGGAGGGTACGGTGATGTACCCGAACGAACCGGTTATGACGGTAGTGGCACCTCTCATTGATGCCCAGTTGATTGAGACAACCATTTTACTGGAGATTAACCACCAGTCACTCATTGCCACGAAGACCAACCGTATTGTGCAGGCGGCAAACGGAAAGCCGGTATCGGATTTCGGGGCAAGGCGTGCGCACAATGTGGACGCGGCAGTATATGGCGCACGGGCCGCTTATATCGGAGGGGCAGCAGGAACGGCAACGGTGCTCGCCGGAAAGATGTTCCATATTCCCATTTCCGGAACGATGGCGCATAGCTGGGTGATGACCTTTGAGTGTGAATATGACGCATTTAAAGCCTATGCAGAAAGCTACCCGGATGGAACAGTATTATTGGTTGACACCTATGACGTGTTAAAGAGCGGAGTTCCGAATGCGATCCGGACGGCCAGAGAGGTTTTGGAACCAATGGGTAAAAGGTTGAACGGAATCCGTCTTGATTCCGGCGATCTTGCTTATCTGTCCAAGGAGGCAAGGAAGCTGCTGGATGAAGCGGGACTTTCGGATTGCATCATCGTGGCATCCAACAGTCTGGATGAGTATACGATTTCTTCTCTGAATCGTCAGGGCGCAAAGATCGACAGCTATGGCGTGGGAGAGCGGCTGATTACGTCCTCCTCCACACCGGTATTCGGTGCGGTGTATAAGCTTGTTGCAGTGCAGATGGATGGAAAATTCATGCCGAAGATCAAGATCTCGGAAACGGCTGAAAAGATTACGAATCCCGGGATCAAGGAAGTTTATCGTGTGTATGATGAGAACGGAAAGGCTGTTGCGGACTATCTTGCAGTTAAGGGAGAACAGATTGATGATAAAAATCCGGTGCGCTATGTGGATCCGGTGAACTACTGGAAGAACCGCAGCTTCGTGGGATGCTGTTTTAAGAAGCTCCAGGTGCCTGTTTTTGAAAAGGGAGAATTGATCTATGACCTTCCGGATATTGAGGAGATTCGCCAGTACGTGAAGGATCAGCTCAGGAATGAAATCTGGGAGGAAGAGCAGCGCTTTGAAAATGCACATACGCATTATCTGGACATGAGTCCTGCGATGTTCGAATTAAAGATGAGCCTGCTTCATGAAGAAAATTAAGGTAAAATTCACCCCGGATGCTTCTGATCAGGCATCCGGGGCTCGATTTTTTTGAAAATTTTCTTTTGTGAAATAGGTTAAGATCTGTACGATTAGTACTTCTCCGGTTCAGGATAATCCACACCGAAGGTCTCAACGGTAACGGTCTTCATACGCTGATCCTCTAACGGACGATCATTGTAATCGGTAGCGGTTTCCGCAATCTTATTTACCACATCCATACCTTCGATAATCTTGCCGAAAGCAGCATAAGAGCCGTCTAAGTGCGGGCTGTTCTTGTGCATAATGAAGAACTGGGAGCCTGCGGAGTCAGGCATCATGCTTCTTGCCATGGAAAGAACACCTTCGGTATGCTTTAAGTCATTCTTGAAGCCGTTCTGTGAAAACTCACCCTTGATGCTGTATCCGGGACCGCCACAGCCGGTACCTTCCGGATCACCGCCCTGAATCATAAAACCGCGGATGACACGATGGAAAATCAGGCCATCGTAGAAGTTTTTCTGAATCAGACTGATAAAATTGTTGACGGAAGTGGGTGCAATTTCGGGATAAAGCTCTGCCTTCATCACATCGCCGTTTTCCATAGTAAATGTAACAACAGGATTCTGTGCCATAATTGTATTCCTTTCTTATCATAAAAAATAGATTTAAGAGATCTGTCGTTCAGATCCTAAACAGCTACTAGTTTAGCATGATTTTGGGAGACTGACAATATATCTTGCATGTGGAATGCCCTGAATCGGATCTTCGCCTGCGTAAGTAAAGCCGAGCTTTTGCAGAAGATGAAGGGAGGCCGTATTTTCCGGGTGACAGAAAGCCTGCACCTGCGGAAATTCCAGTTCTTCCCATGCATAACGGAGGATGGCTTCACAGATCTCGTAAGTATAGCCTTGGTGCTGAAAAGCGACATCCGTTACGAACCCAAGCTCGGGAAGCTCGTAGCCCTCCCGGACGCTTAAGCCGGCCCGCCCGATGACGGTTCCGGTAACCGCATGAATGACACTCCATAGGCCGAACCCGTAAAAGCCATAAATCTTCTGAATGTAGTCCTTCATATAAGAACGTTCTTCGTCCCTGTCCGGAAAAAGATTCTCCATATATTTCGTGATCGAAGGATCCTGATAGATCCGGTAGAAAGCCTCTACATCGGAAACCGTGCTTTCCCGTAAAGTAAGCCGCGGAGTTGTAAGGATCTGCCAGGGAAGTCCGGCAAGCCGTTCATAAGCTTTTTCGTAAGAATCATAGGTCATGGAAAACAGGTCCTCCACTGCATAGGGAGTTCCGGAGAAGTCTTCGGAATGATTCGTTTCATGATAAAGTGCAATCACGTAATAACCCTGTGCTAAAAGCAGGTGCAGCATAGAAGAGGAGTCCGTAACAGCAAGGAGCTGTTCCCTGTCAGAGGCCTTTGGGTCTGCAGGGACAGAATTCACAAGAAGGGGATCTGAGCATGCACCGGAGAATGTTGTACACTCACTTTCGGGGATCGTGGCAAAGGAAAGCTGCAGGGAAGCATCCTCCGGTAATCCGCTCATGGCAGCAGTGCGCACTTCGTCAAGTCTTGGTTTTAGAAAATCGTAATATGCATCTGTCAGGAAAAAGCAGATCTGCTTAAGCATCGCTCTGCATGGCCTCCTTTGCGTATGATTTAACTGGGTATTACAGGTCTGTTCTTATCAGATTAGGTAACTATTCAGAACTCCATTCGCCATATAAAATTGCTTTTCTGTCTGAATGCAAGCATTCGCAGAAAGCAATTTTGCATGGCTTTGAATAGCTACCAGATTTAGTATAATGCATCCGGTAAAAAATGCAATGTTTCAGTTCCCCGGAAGAATTGACATCGCTGGTCATTTTCGATATTATTAAGATAACTATGCAGATTGCTTTTGGCGGATGCCTGGATCTTTCTGACTTCATAGTTACGTAATGTGTAGAAAGGATACACAGGAAAGGAACGTTATGGGTAATAAAGGAAAGTATTATATTACAACTGCGATTGCGTATACCTCAGGGAAACCGCATATAGGAAACAGCTATGAAATTGTTCTGGCAGACAGCATTGCCAGATTTAAGAGAAAAGACGGCTATGATGTGTTTTTCCAGACAGGAACCGACGAGCATGGTCAGAAGATTGAGATCAAGGCACAGGAAGCCGGAATTACACCGAAGGAATTTGTTGACCAGACAGCCGGAACGATCCGCAAATTGTGGGATCTGATGGATACCTCTTATGACAAATTTATCCGTACTACGGACGAGCCGCATGAGAAGCAGGTACAGAAGATTTTTAAGAGACTGTATAATCAGGGCGATATTTATAAAGGATCCTATGAAGGAATGTATTGTACACCGTGTGAATCCTTCTGGACCGAATCCCAGTTAAAGGACGGCAGGTGTCCGGACTGTGGCAGAGAAGTAAAGCCTGCGAAGGAAGAGGCTTACTTCTTTAAGATGAGCAAATATGCAGATCGTCTGATTGAGCATATCAATACCCATCCGGAATTTATTCAGCCGGTATCCCGTAAGAATGAGATGATGAATAACTTCCTATTACCGGGACTGCAGGATCTGTGTGTATCAAGAACCTCCTTTAAGTGGGGAATTCCGGTAGATTTTGATGACAAGCATGTCATTTATGTATGGCTGGATGCACTCACGAACTATATCACCGGTATCGGATATGACTGTGAGGGCAACAGCTCCGAACAGTATAAGGAGCTCTGGCCTGCAGACCTTCATCTGATCGGTAAGGATATTATCCGTTTCCATACCATTTACTGGCCGATCTTCCTGATGGCTCTGGGTGAACCGCTGCCGAAGCAGGTATTTGGTCATCCGTGGTTATTGATGAATAACGATAAGATGAGTAAGTCCAAGGGAAATGTGATTTATGCAGATGACCTGGTAGACTTCTTTGGCGTCGATGCTGTCCGTTACTATGTACTGCATGAGATGCCGTTTGATAATGATGGTAACATTACATGGGAGCTTGTAACGGAGCGTACCAATGCTGAGCTTGCCAATACCCTCGGCAATCTGGTAAACCGTACGATTTCCATGAGTAATAAGTATTTTGACGGTGTGGTAGCAGATAAGAAGGTTACCGGTGAGATGGATGAAGACCTTAAGGCAGTCGTAACAGGAACCTATAAGAGAGTATCTGCGAAGATGGACGAGCTGCGTGTGGCAGATGCCATTACAGAGATCTTTGCATTGTTCAAGCGCTGCAACAAATATATTGATGAAACAGAGCCGTGGGTACTTGCCAAGGATGAGACCAATCTGGATCGTCTCTCTACCGTTCTGTACAATCTGGTAGAAAGTATTGCCATCGGTGCTTCCTTACTTGAGCCGTTCATGCCTTCTACCGCAAAGAAGATCGCACAGCAGCTCAATACTTCTGTCAGAAGCTTTGAAGACTGTGAGAAGTTCGGTCTTTATGAAAGTGGAAATAAAGTAACTGCGGAACCGGAAATCCTGTTTGCAAGACTGAAGGTCGAAGAAGTGATGGAAAAGGTCAATGCCATGTATGCAGAACGCAAGGCACAGGCCGCCGGAGAAAATGGGGAAGCAGTAGAAGAAAACGTCATTGATATCGAACCGAAGGAAGAGATTACCTTTGAGGACTTTGCCAAAATGCAGTTCCAGGTAGGCGAGATCATCAAGTGTGAGGAAGTTCCGAAGTCCAAAAAGCTTCTATGCTCACAGGTACGGATCGGCAGTCAGGTAAAGCAGATCGTTTCCGGCATCAAGCAGCACTACAGTGCAGAAGAGATGGTTGGTAAGAAGGTGATGGTTCTGGTGAACTTAAAGCCTGCAAAGCTGGCAGGAGTTCTTTCCGAAGGAATGCTGCTTTGCGCAGAGGATGCAGAGGGTAAGCTGGCACTTCTGACACCGGAGAAGGATATGCCGGCAGGAGCAGAAATCTGCTAAGGAAATGCTGATATAATCAGCGTTTCCTAAAAATCAAGTTGCGGGGGCGCTTATGGTTAAAAAAGAAGAGTTTTTATTTGATTCAAGGGATGGAAAATCCAAGATCCACGCGGTACGCTGGATCCCGGAGGGCAAAATCTGTTGTATTCTGCAGGTTGTCCACGGAATGGCGGAATTTGTGGAGCGTTATGAACCGATGGCCATGTATCTGGGAGAGAAGGGGATCATGGTTACCGGAGAGGATCATCTCGGACATGGTAAAAGTGTCGGTGAAAACGGAAAATACGGATTTTTCTGCGAACAGGATCCGGCAACGGTTGTTGTGCGGGATGTGCATCGTCTGAAAAAGATGAATCAGGAAGAGTATCCGGGAATCCCGTATGTGATTTTAGGGCACAGCATGGGTTCCTTTATCACCAGAAATTATCTGTTCCGTTATGGTACGGGGATTCAGGGAGCAATTATCTGTGGAACCGGTTCACAGCCGAAGGCTCTGGTGAAGCTTTGCCTGATGATCGAACGTGTACAGCGTCTTTTCCTCGGAGCCGATCATGTGGCGAAAGGAATCGATAAGCTGGCATTTGGTAATTATAACAGGAGAATTGAAGAAGCTGCAACAGCCTTTGACTGGCTTTGCACGGATGAAAAGGAAGTTAAGAAGTATCTGGATGAACCGATGTGCGGCTTCACCTTTACGTTAAATGGATTCCGGACTCTGTTTACCCTGCTGGACCGCCTGAATAAGGAAGAAAACCTGAAGGAAATGCCGAAGGATCTTCCGGTTCTGTTCATTGCAGGAGCGGATGACCCGGTCGGAAATTACGGTGAGGGCGTACGAAAAGCGCAGGAGGATTTTAAGAAGGCCGGAATGGAACGCACTTCCTTAAAGCTGTATGAAGGCTGTCGGCACGAAATCTTGAATGAGCCCATAAAACAGCAGATTTTTGATGATATCTATGCCTGGGTTATGGAGCGCGTAGAGGAGTATTAGTGAAAAAGTTTTTCTTATGTTTATTATTTGTCCTGATGCTGGGAACAGCGGGCTATATGGTCGTGCTCGGACAGCGTTATACGGCACAGAAGGAAAGCTCTTCCGTGGATTATTCCGCGGTCGTAGGAGAAATGACGGGCCAGTTCGGACAGCTTGTGAAGAATGTGGATGCGGATACCGCAAATCAGGTGCTTGATTTTGTCAAGGACAAGATTGACAGCGGAGCCCTTGATTCACAGGAAGGCCTGAAAGATGCGCTGCAGGAAGGCAAAGAGCAGTTCGGCGTGGAAATCAGTGAAGCGGATGCACAGAAAATTGTGGATACGGTGGATCAGCTTGAGCAATTCGGCTTTTCGCCGGACACCGTGATTGATGAGGCAAAGAGCCTTTATGAAAAATATGGGGAAGACTGTGTGGATCATGTGAATGAGGCTGTGACGAATGCAGTGAAGGATGCTGCCTCCAATGCGGTAGATAGCTTTGCGGATTATCTGAAGGACTCTGTGACGGATACCTTACAGGGAATTTTTAAATAAGAGTAGAAAATTGCTCTAAATGAGAAAATAATAGGACTAAAGGACTAGACGCATAGTTGAAAAAGGACTATAATATGATGAGGGAAAAAGACACATCCTATGAGGTCCGTTTTATCGGGCAGAACGAATGGGATGACGCTATGGCGCTGGCCTGGAAAACGTTTTTAAGGTTTGAGGCTGCGGATTATTCAGAAGAGGGAATAGCGAATTTTAAGGACTTTATCACGGACACGAATCTGAAGAGAATGTTTGACAGAGGGACGTATCAGGTGATGGGAGCTTATGACGGAGAGCGTATGGTTGGGATGATTGCCCTCCGGAATGAGAGCCATATTTCGCTGTTATTTGTAGATAAAGAGTATCATTATCGGGGAATCGGACGGAGCCTCGTTATGGCGATGGACGATTATGTAAAACAGGAGCTTGGTAAGACAGCCGTGTCGGTGAATGCATCACCGTATGCAGTCGGGTTTTACCACAAAATCGGGTTTCGCGATGCCGGACTGCAGACACACAGCAGTGGCATCATCTATACCCCGATGAGACTAAACTTGTAAAGGAAGTAACTGTGAAGGTACAGAACAGTTACTAAAGGAAGAGAAAATGGGACGTTTTTTTAATCTTGACAGTCCGGTCATGGTTGCATTAACCAAAATGGCCGATCTGATTATTGTAAATCTCTTGGCATTTTTCTGTTGTCTGCCGATTATTACGGTGGGGGCATCCATGACTGCATTGCATTATGTGGTACTTAAGATTGTACGTGATGAAGAATGCTACATAGTAAAAGGCTTTTTTAAATCTTTTAAAGAGAATTTCAGGCAGGCAACGGGAATCTGGCTGATTGAAGTTGTATTAATCATCGTTTTTGCGGCGGACTTCTGGATAATCCGGAATGCGGAAAACAACCTTCCGTCCTTTATGAGCCTTCTGTTAATCGGTGTAGCTATTTTGGCAGCGCTTGCGTTGACGCTGGCGTTTCCATTGCTGGCGAAATTTGATAACAGTGTAAGGATTACACTTAAGAACTCTGCACTGATGGGGATTATGATTCTTCCCAAGACCATTTTAATGGCAGCGTGCTGGGCTCTGCCACTGATTATTATTTTCTGGGCACCGCAGATCATGCCGGTTACCTTCTGCTTCGGAATGTCCGGCCCGGCGCTGTTGAATGCACTTTTGTATAATAAGACCTTCAAAAAGTTCGAGCCGGAACAGGATTTGAAGGATGCCGATGACTGGACCGTGCCGGTGGAGGAAGGTGCAGAGATGGCAGAAACAATAGATACACAGGAGGAGGATGCAACAGCAGGGGAAGGCTCTGCTGAGGGAATAGAAGAAACAAAGGAAACGTCGGAAGAGTAGGGATAGTAGGAACTGGGAAGGCATAAGAATAACTATCCGGTGTGTATGGGAGAATATCATGAAGAACGAATGGAAAAAGATTTTATTCCAATGGATCTGCCCGTTAATTGTTTTATTTTCCGTACTGGCTGTGTTGTTTGCAAATTTCTCCAAATCTGTAAATGCGGGGATCGCCAGAAGCTTTGAAAGGAGTATGAAGAAAGAGGTAGAGCTCTACGCAGCAAAGCTCGGGCAGGAATTTGAGAAAATCCATACGGTGGGGAAAATGATCTGTTCGATAGCATCCTCCGTTACCGGACAGTCCGGAGAGGTAAAGGAATTACTGAATCTTGCAGTGGAACAGACCGGAGTTTATGAAGCACTGGTGTGCCGGCCTGATGGCAGCGCCATTCTTCATGACGGCAGAACCTTACTGCTAAAGGATACTGACTACTATGAGTGGGTAAGCGAAGCAACACAGTTCTCTTACTGCTATGTGAGTAATGACGGGATTACCGGAACAGAGGCAGTTTTAATGGTTGTTCCTGAGGAGGGGCAGGAACAGAAGGTTGTAATGTATTATCCCATTCAGAAGATCCGCAGTATAATCGTTATGAAGGATGCGTTTGACAGTGAGACATTTGCTGCACTCTTAGATGAAAACGGCCGCGTGATTGTTACTACAGACGAAACCTCTGCATTCTTTAAAACCAGAGATTTCTGGAGGAATGCGGATAAGCAGTATCAGGCAAAAGCAACTGTTGCCGGGCAGAAGGCAGGCAACGGTCAGACGGGATGCCTTACAGTTACCGCAGACGGAGAACAAAGAACGGTTGTTTATGCACCGGTCGGTAAATGGTCATTGGTTGCAGGAGTCAATCAGACCTATGTGGACAATATGGAACAGCGTCAGGCAAAGGAGCTGATGTCGAGACTGAGCTGGATTATCTTTACCACTACGCTTGGAGTTCTGCTGATTGTGGCAATTAACTTTATGGCCCGTCTTACTGCGGCAAAGCGCAATAAGCAGCTTAAGGAAAAGGCAGACAGCGATTTACTTACCGGTCTTGGCAATAAGCTTGCAACCGAACGCCGGATTAAGGAATACATGGAGCAATATCCGAATTCGCTGGCCGTCATGTTCGTATTGGATATTGATAATTTTAAGAAGATCAATGATACAATGGGGCATGCTTTCGGTGATGAGGTACTGCGTGAGCTTGGAAAACAGATCGGTGTGAACTTCCGGGTGACCGATATTATCGGCCGGACCGGTGGTGACGAATTTACGATCTTTTTGAAGAATCTCAAGGATGACAGCAATACGATCCGTGAGGCACAGAAGCTGGAATACTTTTTCAAGCATTTCCAGGTCGGCGATTATGTGAAGTATTCTGCGACCGCCAGTATCGGTGCAGCCGTATTCCCGGCAGACGGCACTGACTTTGAAACCCTGTATAAGGCGGCCGATGCCGCACTCTACAAGGCAAAGAAACGGGGCAAAAACCAGCTTGCATTTTTTGATGACCGCGACCGGAAATAGTACATGTACAATCTGCCTATGAAAAAAGTACTTTTTTAGTCAACTTGCTGTGACGACCTGAAAACTCACTGGATTTTCAACACTTTTTACAATGGACAGAAAAATATTTGTGGAATAGTGGCATAGTCAAAAAGTACAATCTCATGTATACTAAACATAGATTTTAAAGACGTAACTAATTTTTAAGGAGGCAAATAAAAATGTCAAGTTTATCATTAAAGAATATTTGCAAGGTTTATCCTAACGGATTCGAAGCTGTTAAGGATTTCAATCTTGAAATCAAGGATCAGGAATTTATCATCTTCGTAGGACCTTCAGGATGTGGTAAGTCTACTACTCTTCGTATGATTGCAGGTCTGGAGGATATTTCTTCCGGTGAATTAAAGATCGGTGACAGAGTTGTTAACGATGTAGAACCTAAGGACAGAGATATCGCGATGGTATTCCAGAATTACGCTCTGTATCCTCATATGTCTGTATATGACAATATGGCTTTCGGTCTTAAGTTAAGAAAGGTACCGAAGGATGAAATTGATAAGATGGTTAAGGAAGCAGCTAAGATCCTTGACTTAACCGCTCTTCTTGATCGTAAGCCGAAGGCTCTTTCCGGTGGTCAGAGACAGCGTGTTGCTATGGGACGTGCAATCGTACGTAATCCTAAGGTATTCCTTATGGACGAACCTCTTTCCAATCTGGATGCAAAGTTACGTGTACAGATGCGTATTGAGATTGCTAAGTTACATCAGAGATTAGGTACAACCATTATCTACGTAACACATGACCAGACAGAAGCTATGACTCTTGGTGACAGAATCGTTGTTATGAAGGATGGTGTAATCCAGCAGGTTGATACCCCTCAGAACTTATATGAGAAGCCGACCAACTTATTCGTAGCAGGATTCATGGGATCACCTCAGATGAACTTCTTAGATGCTACTGTAGAAGTAAATGGTGATACTGCAAGCCTTAAGGTAGCAGGAAACAGCATTCCTCTTCCTCCGGCTAAGTCAAAGAAGCTGATCGAAGGCGGTTATGCCGGCAAGACGGTTACATTTGGTATCCGTCCTGAGGATGTATATGATTCCGAAATGTTCATCGAAACATCCAAGTGTGTATTCGAATCCACAATTAAGGTATATGAATTACTTGGTGCTGAAGTTTACTTATACTTTGATCTGGCTGAGTTCCCGATCACAGCAAGAGTTGATTCCCGTACAACAGCTAGACCTGGCGATACCGTTAAGTTTGCTTTCGATGTTGAGAAGATTCATGTATTCGATAAGGAAACAGAACAGGTTATTACAAACTAGTATAATGTATATGCGAGGGATGCCTTATGGCATCCCTTTTGTGTAGAGCACTTAGCGAAAGCGAGCCGCAGGCGAAGCTTAAGCTTAGTGCGAACCAGTCCGGAACACTTAACGAGAGCAAGCGTAAGCGAAGCACGAGTTTAGTGAGAGGGACAAGTAGGGTGCTTAGCGAAAGCGAGCCGCAGGCGAAGCTTAAGCTTAGTGCGAACCAGTCCCAGAGAAAATATAAAGGAGTAAAGAGATGATATCTACTCAGGTTTTGGCAAATTGTATTGAAGAACTTCATAATATTACCAAAGTAGATCTTTGTATTTATGATGCAGACGGAATCGAGGTGGTTTCTACCTTTGATAATGAAGAGGTTACGGGAGACATGATCCGGAATTTTATTGCTTCTCCTGCAGACAGTCAGGTCATCGGAATTCATCATCTTTTAAAAGTATTGGAAGAAGGAGAATTACTTTATGCACTTGTCGCGCGTGGAAACGGCGATGAAAGCTACATGGTCGGAAAAATTGCAGTCAGCCAGTTACAGCAGCTGCAGAGTGCCTATAAGGAACGCTTCGACCGGAATAATTTCTTCCAGAATCTGTTAATGGATAATTTATTGCTTGTTGATGTATACAACCGGGCGAAGAAGCTTCACGTAGAAGTTGCTGTACCACGTGTTGTGCTTCTGGTAGAAGCAGATAAGGAAAAGGACAGTATGATCGCAGAACTGCTACGCAGTATGTTTTCTTCCCAGTCGGGGGATTTTGTTACTGCGGTGGATGAGAACAGCGTTATTCTGATTAAGAGCTTGGAGCCGGGAGAAGGCTATGAGGAGATTCATCAGGTGGCGCAGAGCATTGTGGATACGATCAGTGCAGAGGCCATGACGAATGTCCGCGTGGCATATGGAACCATTGTGCAGGAATTAAAGGATGTTTCCAAGTCCTATAAGGAAGCGATGATGGCGATTGATGTCGGCAAGATCTTTTATGCAGAGAAGCGTGTAAACTCCTATGCGACACTTGGAATTGGAAGACTGATTTATCAGCTCCCGACAAACCTTTGCAGGATCTTCATGGAAGAGATCTTCGGAGATACGGATCCGGGCAGTCTGGATGAAGAGATTATATCCACGGCATATAAGTTCTTTGAGAATAATCTGAATGTTTCAGAGACCTCCAGACAGTTATTTATTCATCGTAATACTCTGGTGTACCGTGTTGAGAAGCTGCAGAAGGCAACCGGACTGGATGTGCGTACCTTCGATGATGCACTGACCTTTAAGATTGCCATGATGGTTTATGATTATATGTGCTATCTTGAAGCGCAGAATGAGGTTTAAGGTTCATATTTAACAAAGAACAGGGAAAGATTTCTCCATACAATGAATATAGTAGTACAGACTATAATCATTGTATGGAGATTTTTATGTTGGTAAGAAAAAATTATTATCTTTATGAAGAAAACAATGAAAAACAGCAGAAAAAAAGGAAAATACTGGGAAGTGTCAGGATCACACGGAACAGAGAACAGTGGGCAATAGAAATTCAGTGGAAGAATGAAAGCGAAGCGGAGGCGCTGGCTACAAAAGCCGGGAAAGTAGAATTACAGCTGAAGGTCCGGGATAAGGAAATCATTCTGGGACAGGAGAAGAACGACTTAAGCAGAAGGCAGGATCAGGAAATTGATAAGAGGATTAACGAAGTACAGCAACCGATCGAAGAATCAGAAGAGATCGAAGAATCAGAAGAGATCGAAGAATCAACAGAGATAGAAGAATCAGAAAAGATAGAAAAACCGGAAAAGATAGAGGAAGGGCAGAAATTACCGGTTACGGCTACTGAGAGTAAAAGGGAAGAGGATAAACAGGAACAGGAGGAGCAGCCAAGGAAGATACAGAGTCAGACATCAGGAGAAGACAGAAACCATCAGCCAGATCAGGAGTGGGAGCTGGTGCGCAGATCCTGCCACAAGGTAGAGGTCTGCAGGGAGCTTGGAGAAGTTTATCGCGTCAATAAAGGGGACTTTGCAGTACTTCCGGAGTCGATTAAACATATCCTGCAGAACAGCTTTTTAGTGCATGGGCTGATGAATTATGGGTATTTACTACTGTTCCGTACGGATGAAAAGCTGAAGCAGTTTGGAGTGGGAGTTCCCGGTGTGTATTACGAGAAGGAAAAGCTTGTTGCGGAGATGTTTGGATTTCCGCAGTTCTGGTGTGATGGCAAGTTAAATAATGGAAAATTTGGTTATTACTTGCGAATCGTATCGTAAAATTGTATAATGAAAATAGGACAAAAGAACTACTTTATTATAAAGGGGTTGTTATGAAAATTGCGGTTGTTATGGGTGGAATCCGTTTTGACAGTCAGAAGCGGATTCTGAATGGAATTATAGAGAAGGCGAAAGAAGACCAGACAGACATCTATGTATTTAGCTGTGATGCGTGGTCTTATTCGACAACGCAGTTTATTACCGGAGAGATGGAAATCTTTAAGCTCCCTGATTTCAAGAGCTATGATGGAGTGATTATTCATGGCGATACGTTATATAAACCTGAGACGATTGCGAACATTGTTCAGAACGTCAATGATGCCGGAGTGCCCTGTGTGAATCTGACACTGGAGGTTGAAGGCATGGTGAATCTTGGTATGGAAAATGCCAATGGCATCACGTTGCTAATTGATCATCTTGTTGAAAAGCATGGAGCAAAAACGATCAACTTTATCTCCGGTCCGCAGGGAAATTCTGACGGAGAAGGTCGTCTGAATGCCTATAAGAAGGCTCTGAAAGAGCACGGAATTGAAGTTGAGGAGCCTCGTATTTACTTTGGTGATTACCATCCGAAGAGCGGTATGGAGGCTGTCGAGTTTTTTGCGGATTGCGGATTGCATATGCCCGATGCCATAATGGCAGCCAATGATGAGATGGCACTGGGGGCGTTATATGAGCTGGAAAGAAGAGGCTACCGTATTCCCGAAGATATTATGCTTACCGGATACGATAATATTTATGAGGCACAGAATCATGCACCCCGTATTACAAGTGTACAGCGTCCGGAGGAGGAGCTTGGGCGTAAAGCATACACTTATCTGATGGACGAGATTGCCGGTAAACCGAAGATCGGCAGTGAGAAGCTGCTTTCCTGGCCGGTGTTTGCGGAGAGCTGCGGATGTAAGTGTGATACGAAGGGAGATTTTGCTGAGCTGCGCAGGGAGCTCGCACGGGAGCGTGTTAAAACCACAACCTATACCGAGATTATCAAGGCATCTTCTGCAGATTTTGTTGGAGTGGAAACACAGAAGGATCTGTTTGAGAAGATTCGTAAATATGTTGCCATGTTAGATCCGGAGGAATTTTACCTCTGTCTGGGGTATAATACCAATTCGATCAATACGGATATTATGTCTCAGTTGAACACAGAGGCCAGTAATATGGATTTGCTGACCTATCCGAAGGATGCGACGGTTCCAATTGCCTATCGGAATGGACATTTTGAGACTTACGGACGTTTTCATGTGAATGAGTTACTTCCGGAGAAGTATAAAGAGCATGATGGCGGCAGGCTTTATACCATTGTACCGGTACATTATCAGGAAAGAACTTATGGATACTGTGTATTGGGAAAGAGCCGTCTGTTGATTGACAGCTCCTGGTTTCACTTATTCATTATGAATATTAACAATGCATTGGAGAGTGTGCGGAAGCAGGAGGTCATGAATGCGATGGTCGAAAGACTGAATCGTATGTGGGTTTATGATACACTTACCGGCATCTTTAACCGCGCCGGATTCTTTAAATTTTCTTCTGCAATTGTGAAAGAGGCACAGGAACGTGGTAAATCCCTATTTGTACTGTTCCTTGATCTGGACGGATTAAAGAAGGTCAACGACCAGTACGGACATGATGAGGGTGATGCTTATATTAAGGCCATGGCGAATGTGCTGAATCAGGTTCGTAAGCATGGCGAGCTTCTGATGCGCTATGGCGGTGATGAGTTCGTGGTTTTATCCAAGGGCTACACGGATGCGGATGCGAAGAATTATATGTCTCGGATTCAGACTGGAATTGAGAATTATAATGCAACCTCGAACCATGAATATACACTGGAAGCCAGTATGGGTTATACTATTGTGGAGCCGATACCGGATCTGGATATTGAAGAGATTATTGAAGCTGCCGATCAGGAAATGTACAAGATGAAAAATGCCAAGAAAGCGGCACGCAGAGGTTAAAGTAAGTTCCACAGAAGCAAAAGAAACCGTGGGCTTTGTCCATAAGGAACTGCTATGCGTTACCAAAGCAGTTAACTGAGATCAGGCACCCTTACGGCACATGGAAGGTTCTGCTTAGTGCTGCTTTGTTCCCAACCTGACACGGTTCGCAGTTTCCATTGCGTAAGACCCAATCGTTAACGCCACTTACTCTGGGCAGCCATAGCAGCTCCTTACAAACAAGAGCTGCACGGTTTAGACTTATTTAGTATATGTGTTTTTCGATTCTTTGTCAATGGGAGTTAGTAACTGTGAAGGTACTGAACAGTTATGGGAGTTATACTATGTTAATCAGTGGTTTAAATAAAACAACATTATTGGATTATCCTGGAAGAGTTGCAGCAACGGTATTTACCGGAGGCTGCAATTTTCGTTGTCCGTTCTGTCATAACGGAGGACTGGTGCTCTGTCCGCTGACGCAGGAGCATTATACGGAAGAGGATATTCTTGGCTTTCTTAAAAAACGGAAAAGTATTCTGTCCGGCGTCTGCATTACCGGTGGAGAGCCAACGATTCAGCAGGAGCTACCGGAGTTTATTATGCAAATCAAGGAATTGGGGCTGGCTGTAAAGCTGGATACGAACGGCTCCCACCCGCATATGCTGGAGGAGCTGATTGCAAAGAGGCAGATTGATTATGTGGCAATGGACATTAAGAATGCACCGGGGAAATATCAGGAGACAACAGGACTTATGGGAGAGAACACGGTAGCAGAAGCATCCGGAAATGCTTTTCCGGTGAAGGCAGTGCAGCAGTCTGTGGAGCTGCTCAAAAACTCAGATATTCCTTATGAATTCCGGACAACTGTTGTGAAGGAGTTTCATGTCTTAGAGGATCTTCAGGAGATCTGTATGTGGATTGCCGGAAGTCCTGCCTATTATTTGCAGCAGTTCGAGGATAGTGGACAACTGATTGCAGAAATGGATGGATCTGTGGAAAAGGGCATGATTTTTCATGCTTATGAGGAAGCAGAGATCAAAAGAATGGCAGAGCAGTTGAACCGAATTCCGGGAATGGAAGGCAAGGTTCATATGCGAGGTCTGAGCGGAGTATAGATGCAGGCGTTCTTATATATGGCTCAGTTACAGAGGAGATTTTTGTGAAAACACAATTAACCGAACAGGAAAAGTACATGAAGGAAGCTATGCGGCAGGCAAAGAAGGCCTATGCGTTGGGCGAGGTGCCGATTGGCTGCGTGATCGTATATGAAGGGAAAATGATCGGGAGAGGATATAACCGCCGCAATACGGACAAGAATACGCTGGCGCATGCAGAAATTACCGCAATCAATAAGGCAAGCAAAAAGTTAGGGGACTGGCGGCTTGAGGGATGTACGCTGTATGTGACGCTGGAGCCCTGTCAGATGTGTGCCGGAGCGATTGTTCAGGCACGAATCGATGAAGTGGTTATGGCGAGCATGAACCCGAAAGCAGGCTGTGGAGGATCTATCTTAAATATTCTGGAAATGCCCGAGTTTAACCATCAGGTGAAGGTAACAAGAGGAGTTTTGGAAGAAGAATGCTCCCATATGCTGACACAGTTCTTTAAAGAGCTCCGGATCCGCAACAAGGCAGAAAAGGAGCTCCGGAAAGAACAGGAACAGCAGAAGAAGCCTGATGAGGATTCATCATCCGATCAATAAGAATTTACAATATTCTGCAGCCAGACATTACTCTTAATCATAAAGAAGCCGATGATGACCTTGATGATTTCAGTAAAGCTGACAAGGAAGAATACCGTTGTGATGGAAAGTGTGGTAAAGTGTGACAAAACAAAGGCATAGGGGATCATGACCACCCAGGTATAAACACTGTCAAACAGGAAGGTGACAATGGTTTTACCACCGGAACGCAGGGTAAAGTAGCTGCAGTGTGAGAATGCACACAGAGGCATCGCCATTGCGGAAATAATAATAAAGTTCTTCGCAAGAGCCTTGATACTGGGTTCTGTCTTATAGATTTCAGGGAAAAGACCGCCGAGCAGGATCATGATGACCGAGATGCAGGCACAACATGCCACATCAAAGAAGATGATTTTATTATCGGCATCCTTTGCCTCTTCGAGCTGACCGGCTCCCAGCTTCTGACCAACTACAATCGAAATACAGTTTCCCAGCTGTAAATAAACAATGTTAAACAGATTGGAAATCGTCGAGGAAATATTCTGCGCGGCAACCACTTCAAGTCCCCGCACGGCATAGCATTGTACGATCACAGCCATACCGACAGCCCACAGCATTTCGTTAAACATTAAGGGCAGTCCTTTGCGGAAAATATCGGCAAGAATGGATCCGGGGATGCGTAATCCTTGATACACACCAACAAGATAGGGATTTTTATCCAAATGGCGGTGAGCCCAGATCACGACAATCAGACATTCGGTGTAACGGGCGATCACAGTGGCAATGGCAGCTCCGGCCACGCCCAGCTCAGGGGCTCCGAAGGCGCCGAAAATCAGGACATAATCCAGTATCAGGTTGGTAATAACTGCAACAATACCGGAAACCATCGGTACGAAGGTCTGACCGGTTTCGCGGATTGTGCTTACATAGGTCTGGGAAACTGCAAAGGGGAGCAGTCCAAGGATCATGATCGCGAGATACTCTTTGCCATAGGACAGGGCAAGCTGCGTATTGCCGACAGAACCCTCGTCACTTAAATAGAGGGAGATCAGCGGTTCATCCAGAAAATGAAACAGCACACAGGCAATTGCGGTAATCAGCAGACAGGCATATAATTTGAAACGAAAGGTATATTTCTGTCCCTCGTAGTCTCCTTTTCCGAAAAACTGTGCACTGAAAATACCTGCACCGGAGACGCCCCCGAAGATGCAGATATTAAATACGAAAAACAACTGATTCACAATGGCAACACCGGACATCGGTTCCGTTCCGATCTGTCCGACCATAATGTTATCTATGAAGCTGACAAAGCTTGTGATTCCGTTCTGAACGATCATTGGGAAGGCGAGGAAAATCAGATAACGGTAAAAGGCTTTATCTCCAATAAATTTCTTCTTTGCTTTGGCTAAAATTCCAGTCTGGCTCATAAGGTAGGTACTCCAATTGTATATTATTCGTGAATTTACTCTGTTTTTGAGGGGGAATCCGTCCAGTGGAGACGGTGAAGCTCTCCGGTAAGCTGCATGCTTTCAAAGCTCTGCTGACGGAGTGCTTCGTATAAAACGATCGATACCGAATTCGATAAATTTAAGGATCGGATCGTAGGCAGCATCGGAATCCGGATGCACGTATCCGGATATTCTATCAGAATTTCTTCCGGAATACCAGCACTTTCTTTTCCGAACATAATATAATCATCCGGACCAAAGGAAACATCCGTGTAGACGTGCTGTGCTTTCGTGGTGGCCATCCAGATTCTGACACCGGGATGTTGTGATTTGAAATCTTCGAAATTAATATAACGGGTAACATTCAGGTGTTCCCAGTAGTCCATGCCGGCACGCTTGATGGACTTCTCGTTAAGCTGGAAGCCAAGCGGCTCGATTAAATGAAGATCGGTGCCGGTAGCGACACAGGTTCTTCCGATATTTCCTGTATTTGCCGGAATTTCCGGCTGATGTAAAATGATATGCATGTCTGTCCTTCTTTCTGTAACGAATTATAAATATGGTACTTTTGATCTAGGCGCAGAGGCTAGTCTTCGTCTTCTTCATCCGGGGTAACCGGCAGGGTAAAAATGAATTCCGATCCAACCCCCTCCGTGCTGATGACGTTGATGTTTTCGCCATGGGAACGGATGATTTCCCTGGTAATGGAAAGACCTAAGCCGGTTCCCTTCTTGTCCTTGCCACGGGACAGGTCTGATTTATAAAAGCGTTCCCAGATCTGTTTCAACTCGTCCTTCGGAATACCGATGCCGCTGTCCTTTACAGAGACAAATACTTTATTGTGCTTCTCAGTGGTTTCAATCTTAATGATGGAATCCTCGTGGCTGAACTTGATGGCGTTATCGAGAAGATTATATAATACCTGCTGGATCTTGCCGACATCAGCTCTGACATAAAGCTCGTCCCCGGTAAGGATCAGTTCGATCGCAATCATTTTCTGCTTGCAGGTGCCCTCGAAGGAAGCAGCCGTATTACGGATGACCGTATTGATGTCGAAACGGCTGATATCCAGCAGCATTCCTTTCGTATTCAGGTTATTTAAGGTAAGCAAACTGTTCGTGAGCTTGCGGAGGCGTTCAGTTTCATTCAGTACAATGTTCAGATATTTCTCATAAAGCTCCGGTGGAATCGTGCCATCGAGCATCGCTTCCAGATAGCCCTTGATGGAGGTTAGTGGAGAGCGGAAGTCGTGGGAGACATTCGCTACGAACTTTTTCTGATCATCCTCAGAACGGGCAATTTCACCTGCCATGTAAGAAATCGTTGCACCCAGATAGCCGATTTCATCTTCACTGTCGATCTGGAATTCATAGTGCATGTTACCGGAAGCGTACTGCTCGGTTGCCCTCGTAATCTTGCGAAGGGGCAGATAAACCAGCTCAGTAAAGAAGATCAGAATAATCAACGACAGTAAAAACAGAATGATGAGCATGATATAGGAAATGTTCAACAGACTGTTGCAGGATGCTGTGATGTTACTCATCGGATAATGGATGACCACGTAGCCGCGCACCTTGAAATCAGAGGTGATCGGAGCAACAACGCTCAACTGCTCTTCGGTAAAGGTGTCAAAGAAATCTCCGACGGTATAATAGGAGCCCTCCGTAATGGTCGGATCAAAATTGTCGATGACGATTTCGTTTTCCACATTGATCGGTTCATTGGAGCAGAGCACCAGTCGCCCGGAGGGGTTAATGATCCACAGGGTAGCCGAAAGGTAGGTGTCCAGTGCATCAAGCTGGTTTTTTACGCTTTCCAGAGTGGTTTCGTTGTTGTAAAGATCGGAAGCATAGGTGTTGGCAATCAGTGTTGCTTCCTTATATAATGCATCTGCTTTTTCACGTTTCAGATGCTCCATGGTCATGCTGCTTACAAAGGTGGCAACGACCATGAAGCCAAAAAACCCGAAGATGATGTAAGCCAGAATAAATTTCAGATAAAGTGTTTTTTTCATAAATGCCTCGCTGCTTATCATCGATAAGCGTTCATGGATTATTTCGTCTCGAACTTGTAGCCGATACCCCAGATGGTCGCGATCCGCCAGTGCTCGTGATCGTTGATCTTTTCGCGAAGACGCTTGATATGTACGTCAACGGTACGGGTATCTCCGATGTATTCGTATCCCCAGATCTGGTCAAGAAGCTGCTCGCGGGTAAATACATGGTTCGGTGAGGAAGCAAGGAAGTACAGAAGCTCCAGCTCCTTCGGCGGCATTTCAATCGTGCGGCCCATATAAATGACGGAGTAGTTAGTCTGGTTGATAATCAGATCCGGATATTCCACACAACGGATATCCGCAGCCTCCGGTGCGGCGGCAGCCGGTTTGTAACGACGCAGTACAGCCTTGACACGAGCCACCAGCTCCTTCGAATCAAAGGGCTTCTCCATATAATCATCGGCACCGAGCTCCAGCCCCAGGACCTTGTCAAAGATCTCGCCCTTGGCAGAGAGCATGATGATCGGAATGGATGACTTGGCGCGGATTTCACGGCAGACCTGATAACCGTCGATGCCCGGAAGCATGAGGTCAAGCAGGATCAGGTTGGGCGCAAAGCTGTCAGCCAGCGTAAGCGCAGTCTCGCCGTCACCTGCGATCATGGTTTCAAAGCATTCCTTTGTAAGATAAAGGGAAATCAGTTCTGCGATATTGTTGTCATCATCTACAATTAAAATTTTCTGTTTAGCGGCCATATATCATTCTTTCCTTTCCTAAAATCATTGTATATTCTGTACTTTCAATGTTACTAAGTCTTTTAAAGGATTCCGAGTCTTTGCAACTACAGTTTTATTCTTTGAAGGTTACAATCGTGACACCGGCATCTCCTTCTCCATACTCCCCGAGCCGGTAGCTTTTTACATATTTAATGCGCTTCAAATGGCTCTGGACGGCACTGCGGAGAGCACCGGTTCCTTTGCCGTGTACAACGCGGACGGAAGGGAGGTGTGCAAGGTAGGCATCGTCCAGATATTTATCAAGCTCGGCGAGAGCTTCATCCACGGTTTTGCCAAGAAGATTGATTTCAGCGGAAACGTGCATGGACTTGGACATCTTTACACTTCCGGTATGGCTTCTCTGTAAAACCAGCTTCTCGGGCTCTGCTTTGGCTTCCCCGTAAGCGAGGTCTTTGACATTTGCCTGGGAACGCATGATGCCGCACTGTACGAACAGATTTCCCTTGTGGTCGGGAAGGGAGCTGACCGTTCCGACAAGTCCCATGGAGAGGATTTTCACGGTATCGCCGATTTTGAGATCCTCGGCCCGAACCTTTTTCCCGGATTTGGAGGAAGTGGTTTTCAGTGCCAGCTTATCATTCTTCTTGCCAATTTCACCACGGAGTTTTTCCCGTTCCTTTTCCAGTGTTTTCAGAGAAACATTGGGGCCGGCTTTCTGGAAAATCCGGATGGTTTCATCGGCAGTTTCCTTGGCATCCTGCAGGATTTCACGCGCCTGTTCATTGGCTTCACGCAAGATACGATCCTTTGCCATATCAATTTTTTCATTCTTCTGCTGCAGCTTTTCACGGAGCGCTTTGATTTCTTCCTTATAAGAAGCAATCTCACGGCGTTCTTTTTCGATGGTGATCCGGCTTTCCTCAAGATCGGAGAGCAGATCCTCAAAGCTCTTATCCTGTGTGCCGATCTGGGCGGCTGCCGCTTCAATAATGTGATCGGGAAGCCCCAGCTTTTTGGAAATGGCAAAGGCATTACTTTTCCCGGGAACTCCGATTAACAGGCGGTAGGTCGGAGATAGGGTATCCACGTTAAATTCACAGCAGGCATTTTCCACAAAGTCGGTAGAAAGTGCATAGACCTTAAGCTCGCTGTAATGGGTAGTGGCAATCGTGCGGATGCCACGCTCGTGCAGGTAGTTCAGAACGGCAATCGCAAGGGCAGCGCCTTCGGTCGGATCGGTTCCGGCACCCAGTTCGTCGAACAGGCACAGGGAATCCGCATCGGCTTTCTGCAGGATGGAAACAATACTGGTCATATGGGAGGAGAAGGTACTGAGGCTTTGCTCAATGCTCTGTTCGTCACCGATATCTGCAAATACTTCCGTAAAAATAGAAAGCTCGCTGCGGTCAAGTGCAGGAATATGAAGACCGGCCTGTCCCATGAGAGTAAACAGTCCAATGGTTTTTAAGCTGACGGTTTTACCACCGGTATTGGGGCCTGTGATGACCAGAAGATCAAAATCCTTTCCGAGATGGATGTCAATCGGGACTACCTTTTTCGCAGGAAGGAGCGGATGACGTCCCTTCCGGATCTGGATATAGTGATCCGTATTAAAAACCGGCTTCGTTGCATTTAAGTCAAGTGCCAGGGAAGCTTTGGCAAAAATAAAGTCAAGCTGTGTCATTAACTGCTGGTTGCGTGCCAGTTCTTCGGTATGTTCGGCGCTGAGCTGACTTAAGGAAAAGAGAATGGCTTCGATCTCTTCCTTTTCCTGAATGGAAAGCTCCTTCAACTGATTGTTGAGGTTGACGATGGCTTCCGGTTCAATGAAAAAGGTAGAACCGGTCGAGGACTGATCATGTACCATGCCCTTGACCTGTCCCTTGTATTCAGCTTTGACCGGAATGCAGTAGCGGTCGTTACGCATTGTAATGACATTGTCCTGAAGGTAAGTCCGGTAGGAGCCGTTCACCATGCTGTTTAACTGGGAATGGATTTTGTCTCCGGTTAAGACGATGGAACGGCGGATGGATTTCAGTTTCGGACTGGCATCGTCTGCAATTTCCTCCTCGGACAGAATGCAGCGGCTGATTTCTTCAGATACTCTGGTAAGCGGTTCCAGGGCTGCAAAGTAAGGTGTCAGTGAGGTGTCGGCATCCTCTTCGCGGGCTTTGCGTCCGTAGGCTTTGATGCGGGCGGTATTCTGGAGAAGCCCTGCGATGCCGAGAAGCTCCGGAATGGAGAGTGCAGAGCCGATCTCCAGACTCTTGATGGCAAACTGCAGATCCTTGTTGCCGCCAAAGGAAGTAGAGCCCTTGGTAAGCAGCATGGAGAGGGCATCACCTGTTTCCTGCTGGGCTTTTTCAATTGCAGATAAATCCGTGGAGGGAATGAGCCTGCGGCACAGTTCCCGTCCGGGATTGGAGGTTGCTTTGTCTATGAGTAATTGAATGATTTTGTCGTATTCCAGGGTGTGTAAAACTTTGGTGTTCATAAAAATAATGTTTAACTCCTTAATATTGGGGTAAGTGCAGTAATGTTGTGCCTTTAGGGGTAAAATGGAAAAGAATACCAAGGATAGTATGGATGGTATACTTGATTAGAGTATAACATATTTGGAAGGGGAATAGATATAAAAATATACATAGTCTATAATAGGTGTGTAATAGTCAGTATTTGAAATACGGGACGCTCAGACAAGAGACATCATCGCAGACACGCATCGTTTTCTACTCGATCCGCGCGCTGATTAGCCGGCATTCGCATAAACTCGTCCTGCGGACTCAGACAGTATGCTCGGTGCCGGCAGCTAGCGCAGATCTCCTGACGAAAGCCTCGCGAAAGGTCAGCTTATGATGTCTCATTGCCTGAGCTGGCAGTGGATGTAATTGGTAAATGTGGTTATCAAAAATAGAAAAATAGAATATCTGATACCCCTCATTTACTGTTTTTTGTATAGTTTTCTGTGCAATGTGACGAAAATACAATTTATCTATTGACGATTTGACAGTCATTCTCTATAATGCAGACAAAGCATACAGTTTCTATGAATCAGGTATTAAGGATTGCATTTTCATCCTTTCTTACATGTCTCTGTTCATCTGACAGAAGGCAGCCCTCTTAATTTTCAGAAAGTCGATGCTTTACCATTTCACTTTATTTCACAATAACAGGCAGGGACTTCTCAGAACGTTAATGGATGTTCAGGTATTCGATGAATGGATGGGCTTTCGGGTTTTCAGAAGGTTTCTGCACATAAAGGAGGAACCGAATGAACAACACGTACGTAAAACAGAAACTGGATGAGTTACATCTGATTGACGATTTTCTATTCTTTCAAATGATGAATCATCCGAAGTATGGACCGAAATTCAGCAGGCTGCTGCTGAAACTGATCCTTGGCAGGGAGGTTGGTAAGCTGCATGTGATTCCGCAGAAGGAATACTATGGTGAGAACACCGATCTGCATGGTGCAAGGCTTGATGTTTATCTGGAGGAAGAGGAACCTGATTTCTTACTGGACTTTGAGGATGAAGGGGTTCCAAGTGTTTATGACCTTGAGCCAGAAAAGAAAAAGGATCAGGAAACGAGGGACAACCTGCCGAAGCGGGTACGATTTTATCATGCCGTAATTGATTCCCACAGCCTGAAATCCGGCAAAAGCTATGGGAATCTCAAAAATGTGCTGATCATCATGATTACCGATTATGATCCGTTTGGATTAAATCGGATGATCTATACGGTGAGGACAGGCTGCGTGGAAGAACCGGGCATGAATTATAAGGATGGTGCACAGACGCTCTTCCTTTATACAAAGGGAACAGAAGGAAATCCACCGGAAAAGCTCCGGAAGCTGTTACAGTATATCGATGGCAGCCGCGTAGAGGAAGATCTTGCACCGGAGGAAACAGAAGCCCTGGAAATCGCCCAGATGGTTGAGCAAATCAAAAAAGATGCGGAAGTGACGGTGAAGTATATGAAACAATGGGAGAAACTACAGAAGGTTTACCATGATGGACAGAGAGAAGGCATTACTGAGGGATTCACCAAGGGAAAGAATGAGGGAAGAAACGAAGGAAAAACAGAAGATATTTTGGAATTATTAGAAGATTATGGAGATATTCCGGAAGAACTTAGCAAAAAGATCCTAAGTGAACAGGATATGGATATGTTAAAGAAATGGTTGAAACTTGCTGCTAAGGTTTCGAGTATAGAAGAATTTGTTGCAAAGATGT
Organism: bacterium; assembly: GCA_963618065.1. Taxonomy (GTDB): domain Bacteria; phylum Bacillota; class Clostridia; order Lachnospirales; family Lachnospiraceae; genus Suilimivivens. Next base: position 36,925 of record CAVERH010000022.1, read on the forward strand.
AATTAAATAAAAGGAAATTTATGAATAGTTAGAATGTGAAAAGACGGTCAGGTATTTTACCTGACCGCCTTTGCTTACAACTCAATTATGCAATTTTACTCATACAGTGTTGTTTATAGAAATTACTGTAATAAGGAAAGTACACCCTGATTGGACTGGTTAGCCTGAGCCAACATAGCCTGACCTGCCTGAGCCAGAATATTGTTGTTGGAGTACTTAACCATCTCTGTAGCCATATCAGTATCACGGATCTGGCTTTCAGCACTTGTGGTGTTCTCAACTACGTTGTCCAGATTGCTGATGGTATGCTCCAGTCTGTTCTGAGCTGCACCAAGAGCAGAACGCTGTGTTGAAACCTTCTGGATTGCTTCCTTGATGGTTTCAATTGCGCCAAGAGCATTGGTATCATCAGCGCCATCGACCTTTAATCCATTAACTCCAAGTCCCTTAGCCGACATTGCATCTAAATTGACGGAGATTTGATTATTGGAGGTTGCATCTGCACCTACATGAAGAGTTAAAGTTAAAGCTCCAGTCAGATCCTGTGTAGCATTAACATCGTCTTTATTGAGCTCTACCTTGTTTCCTACAGCGTCATAGACTGCATTAGCATCACTCTTAGCCGATACTTCTGGAGCGGCTCCATTCTTTGGTACTGCAGTAAAATAATTATTTAAGGCATTTTCAGGTATACCATTGCCATCCTTGTCATAATATTTTGCACTCTCACCTGCTCCTACACCAGCAGAAATAGTTTTTGCAGTAATTGTTTCCGTTACAGATTTATCTTTATCACCAGCCTTTTCTTCCAATCCACCTGTAACCGTAATTGTTGCTATCGTTGTTCCCTTTTTATCCTGAATTTCGAACTTACCAGCTGTAGTTGTTGAAACAATATTATACTTATCGGCTGCCGAGCCATTTAAAGAAACAGATGTCTTTAAATGAAATGTTCCTGCTACAGATGCATCCTCAGTTACAGACTGAGATATAGAAATTCCTTGATCTCTCAATGCCTTTGCTATAGCATTTTGATCTTCTCCTTTAGCTGCTGCTTCAAAAGCAATAGTTGCAGACAACTGATTAGTTGTTCCTTCATTCATTTCAGCTTTTGCCGGTACACCGGTATCTTTTACATCATATTTATAAGTATACCCCTTTACTGCATCCTGATCACCTTTCAGCAAATACGTTTCGTTAAACTTGGTGGTCTCTGCAACACGATCGATTTCTGTGGTCAGCTGATCAATTTCGTTCTGAATGTAACTTCTGTCATCTTCAGAGTTGGTTCCGTTAGCCGCTTTAACTGCCAGTTCATTCATTCTCTGTAACATATCCTGAACTTCATTCAGTGCACCTTCTGCGGTCTGTACGGCAGAGATACCATCCTGTGCGTTGGAAGAAGCCTGTGTTAAACCTCTGATCTGCTTACGCATTTTCTCACTGATGGAAAGACCTGCTGCGTCATCTGCTGCACGGTTGATCTTGTAACCGGAAGATAACTTCTCAGTGGACTTTGCCTGTGACTTTGTGTTAACGCCTAACATTCTGTTAGAGTTCATTGCTGTTAAATTGTGTTGTACTACCATAATATTACCTCCTTGTAATACTGGCACAAATCCGTTTGTGTCAGTTGCTTTGTGAATAGTTTCTTTTTGTTGCTTTATAGTAACCGGAAACCCGAACTTCAAAGACGGGCCCTGACTTGTGATATTCAAAGCTTCCGGCTATTACCAATGTTATTGCTCCAGATTGCCGTGGGCGATTACGACTCTGGACTTTTTCTTCTTTAAATACCTGGGATCCGTTTCGGGTTCTGCATAGTATTTAGGAAGACTTGCTTTTTCTTCCGGATCGGTGATCTGCTTCTCCAATGTGGAGCTTCGCACGATGTTTACCTCTTTGGGGGCATCCACCATGATTCGAAGATGGTTCTTTGTACCTCCAAGAAATACGACCTTGATGTTGTCACCGATCATCAGATACTCTTCTGTGCTTACCGTTAGTCTTAACATAGAAACCTCCTGTTTCCTCTGAGCCTCCTGGCTATTTCCTGATGCAACACTTTGTAATCAAATGTTGCATTTTTACGTTCACTAATAATATCGGCAGCCTGAGAAATAACTTTAGAGCACATTTGAAAATTTTTTAAGATTTTGCACACTATAATCTGATTTTCTCAAACACCTGATCTTTATCGTCCTGATCAATCCCAAGATATCTCTTTGTAATCTGATAGGAAGAATGATTATAAATATCCATCAGCATGGCCGGAGGCACGCTCTGTTTCCACGCATGATAACCGAATGTTTTTCGCAGGGAATGACAACTGATATGCTCCGGCATTCCGGCATAAACAGCAGCCTGCTTTACAATCCGATAGGCCTGATATCTGCTCAATGGCATGTCCTTATACTTGCGGCTGGCAAAAAGAAATTCATCCGCGTCTTTCTGTTTCAGTGAACACTGTGCCAGTGCATGCTGTACTTCTTTATTTATATAAATGGATGTCTGTTTACCGGTCTTGCTTTCCATCACTTCAATATGCTTCCTGAATTTATTTTTGCCACCATCCCAGACATCCGATACATGTAGCTGCAGGATATCTGAGATGCGCAATGCGGTGTTCAGTCCCAGAATAATCAAGGCATAATTCCGTTCCTCCGGAAAAATTTCCAGATAATACTTTTTAAATTGATTCAGTTGTACCGTTGACCTGATCGGTTGTGTTGTACTCATATGAACTCCCTTCTCCTGTTTTTTCGTGATCCATTATACGCCAGTTTTCGTATATTCCTTATTTCATTCCTTCTATAAATATCCTGAACCATGTCAATTCATAAGTTGCCGGATATTTCTTTATAACAAGGTGATTCCTATTAGCCGGCAACTTATTTCATTGGGGGCTTCGCCCTATAAAACAGAAAGACCAACCAGCCTTTTGTGAGCAAGCTCCCATCGGCTGTTATTCTTTCTGTTTTGCATGGTTCAGGATGCAACATTTGATTACAAAATGTTGCATTTTTTAGCTGCTGTGCATATGAGAAA
>CAVERH010000023.1:0-39734 GCA_963618065.1 bacterium
TCATATCCTGACAGACGATCATGCCAAGACGGTCACAGTGATAATACCACCTTGCGGATTCCACCTTTAAGTGCTTACGCATCATGTTGAAGCCCAGCTTTTTCATGGTTGTGATGTCATAAAGCAATGCTTCATCAGAGGGAGCGGTCATTAATCCGTCCGACCAGTAGCCCTGATCCAGGACGCCCATGAGGAAATAAGGCTTATGATTGAGGCAGAAGACCGGTTTGCCATCCGATAATTCAATGGTATAGGTGCGCAGGGCAAAGTAAGTCTTTATCTCATCCTTGCCTAAAGTTACGGTTATCGGGTAAAGCGCCGGGGTTTCCGGAGTCCATGGGAAAAACAGTTCATCCGGAATGGAAACCGTAAAATCATAGGACTGGGACTGTGTATGCTGCCTGTGTACATCGGCAAGATCGCTCTTCGGAGTCAGGGACTGCTGGAACAATACCTGTTTTTCGTCCGGTGTCATGACGCAGATACGCAGCATCGGAAGAGCATCACACAGGGCTGTATCGACCTCAATGAACACCTCCTGCCGGTCAAAGTCCGGTTCTATGGTAATGTGCTCGATATGGGTGGCAGGAATCCATTCCATCCAGACGGTCTGCCAGATGCCGCTTTGCGCCGTATAAAAGATACCGCCACGCTTTAAAATCTGCTTGCCACGGCTCTGGAAGCCTGCATCACTTGGGTCATTGACACGTACCATCAGCTCGTTTTCACCTTTTTCCAGAAAATCCGTAATGTCGCAGTCAATGGGAAGATATCCGCCGCAGTGGGACGTTACCTTGTTTCCGTTGAGAAAAATATCGGCCTCGTAGTCGATCGCACCGAAATGCAGGATCAGACGGCTTCCGTTGAAGAGATCCATCTCATCAATCGGGAGCAGACGGCGGTACCAGAGGTATTCCTCCGGCTGTAACTGGCGTTCCACACCCGACAGGATCGCTTCCGGGGAAAAAGGAACGAGAATCTGGCCATCATAGCTGTCGGGAAAGCCCTTTTTTGACTGGATGGCGTAATCCCATAAGCCGTTTAAGGTGATATAGGATGGGCGCACAAACTGGGGGCGCGGATATTCCGTAAGTACCTTATCCTTTGAGAGCGCCTCTCCAAAGGGAGTCGTAAGTCGCTCTAAGGGGTCTTCGTTATGCGGCTTAATGATGCTTCGCAGCGCATCCTTGAAATCCATAGTATCCATCCTTTCCGAATTGCAATAAACCATATTGATGTCATAAGATTACCTCATGATATTGCTTTGTGAGGTTCTGCATTGTCCTCATTTGTGATACAATGAGCTTTAGAGAAAAATCTCCATTGGATATAGTATAGCACAGAATAAAGAAGAGCAACAAAAGAAAGAGGAAATTCATTGAAAAACGAAGAAGATCAGATATTAAGGAAGCATTTTACCGATCTGGCACGGAAGGCAGATCAGAGTCATATAGCAACCTTTACAGGTTTCCTAAGCCTGCCGGAGCAGTCCGTCTTTTATTCCATGGACTTTTCGTATGTACCATACTGCGCTTTCGGAGGGCAGGAGGGCTGTGAGCGGGCGGTGATCCGGTTTGGTGAGGAATGGGAGTTCCCGATCTGCTGTATCAGAATCGCACCGTTAATGAATAAGTTTGCGGATGCGCTGACCCACCGGGATTTTCTGGGGGCACTGATGAATCTTGGAATTGAACGGGGCACGCTGGGAGATATTTATATTGAGGACAAGACGGGGTATCTGTTCTGTCTGAAAAGCATGGCAGATTACATTACCGAGAATCTTACAAGGATCCGGCATACAAGCGTGCAATGTACGGTCTGCGAAGAGCCGCCGACCTTTTTACAGAAGGAGCCGGAGGAAAAGCTCGTCCAGATCAGCTCCGAGCGGACAGATGCGCTGATTGCCGGAGTATATCATCTTTCCCGGACGGAGAGTAATGAGCTGTTCCGGGAGCAGAAGGTGTTTATCAACGGAAGACTGTGTGAGAATAACAGCCGGGCGTTGAAGGAGGGCGATCAGATTACCGTCCGCGGCTATGGCAGGTTTGTCTATGAAGGGGCAAAGGGCTTAAGCAAGAAAGGAAAAGTGAATGTGAGGGTTCTGGTATGGTGATGCTGCAGCAGATGATCGTGATGTTTCTGATGATGGCGGTCGGTTATTTATGTTATAAAAAACAGATTCTTACCGAAGAGGTAAGCAAAAAGGTTTCGGCGATTGTGGTGAATGTGGCCAATCCCTGTATGATTTTAAGCAGTGCGTTGACGGACCAGAAAATGCAGGGAAGGGAGCTGCTGCAGACGCTTGCGATCGTGGTATTCATGTATGTTTTTTTAATTGTCCTGGCGCAGCTTCTTCCAAAGATTCTGCGTATACGGAAGGAGAGCCGTGGAGCCTATGCAGCCATGGTCGTTTTTACCAATATCGGATTTATGGGCTTTCCGATTTTGTCTGCCATGTATGGAAATGGGGCGCTTTTATATGGATCTGTTTTCCAGATTCCGTTTGATATTCTGATTTATACCTATGGAGTGGCGGTGCTGACAACAAAGCCGGATGCTCACGAGAAGTCTGCAAATAAAGAAAGTAACAGGGAGCAACAGGGGAAGAAACAGGGAACGGTAGAAATCGTGAAGAAGATCTTCAATATCGGAGTGATTGCCTGTATTGCAGCGATGTTCATTTACTTTCTGCGAGTTCCGGTGCCATCCTTTTTACAGGCATTCATTACGAATCTGGGGAATCTTACGGCTCCGTTAAGTATGATGATTATTGGAGCATCCCTTGCACAGATGCCGTTAAAGGAGCTGTTTCTGGATGGGAAGCTGCTGGTATTTTCTTTGGTGAAGCTGTTGCTTCTTCCGGCAATCTGGATGCTTATGGTGAATCGTGTGATAGAGCAGGAAATTTTGCGGGGCGTGTGCCTTGTGATGATGGCAACTCCGGCGGGAAGTATGACGGCGATGCTCGCCCAGCAGTATGGCGGAGACTATGAAACGGCTTCCCGTGGCGTGGCACTTACCACGGTGCTGTCCGTCGTTACCATGCCGATTCTGGCTGCGTTTTTCCTGTGAACGGAAAATAATCCTTATTGTATATCAATTTAGCATAAGGACAAGAGTTCCAGGCATATTTTGTATAAAAAATATACCGGGAATTTTTATGAACAAATACATAGAAAAATGGAAACAGATAGGGAAAAATTTGACGGATGGACTGCATGTGCATTGGAAGGAAGAATGGAAGAGACAAAGCGGGGAGAAGCGTCCGGATTATCAGAAAAGAGTCTGCATGCTGCTTTTGCGTAATACGGCATTTCTGCTTGCAGCAGTTGCACTTCTGCGTGGAGCAGTGGTATTTTTCGGAGACAGCGTGCATGCAAGCAACACGGTTGGAAACCGGGAACTGCCGATTTACTGTGTGAAAACAGATGAGGCAGATGGAAAAAAGATTGCACTTACCTTTGATGCGGCATGGGGAAATGAGGATACGAAGAAGATTCTCGAAATCCTCAAAAAGAATAATGTGAAGGTGACCTTTTTTATGACCGGTGGCTGGGTAGAGAGCTATCCGGAGGACGTCAAGGCCATCCTCGCAGATGGGCATGATCTGGGAAACCACAGCGAAAACCATAAGAATATGAGCCAGATTTCCGATGAAGAGAAGAAAGAAGAACTGATGAAGGTTCATGAAAAGGTCCGGGAACTGACCGGTTATGAAATGCTCCTGTTCCGTCCACCATATGGGGATTATGATAATGCGGTAATTAAGGTCGCAAGGGAGTGCGGATATTACCCGATTCAATGGGACGTGGATTCTTTGGACTGGAAGGATTACGGAGTGGATTCCATCATTAAGACGGTTACCGGACATAAGCATCTGGGAAGCGGATCGATTATTTTGTGCCATAACGGAGCAAAGTTTACTGCGGAGGCGCTGGATACACTGATTCAGAATCTGAAGGATCAGGGCTATACCTTTGTGCCACTGTCGGAGCTGATTTACAGAGATCATTACCATCTGGATCATGAGGGAAGACAGATTAAGGATTAGGGAAGAGATTGAGAACAGAAATTTAAAATGGATATGACGATGTAAAGCAAGCTGTTTTTAATATAAACAGCTTGTTTTTATTATAAAAACAGTTTACCACAGGTGAAAATGAAGTTATAATGAACATACGCAAGGCCTGTCCATATATAAAGGGCTGTGAAGGCGCAGGATGCAGGGCGAAGTAGACGCAGAAAAGGAATTATATAAGCATGACAATTTATATCTGTGACGATTCCAAAAGTGACCTGCTGCGGTTGAATCATCATCTGCAGGAGTATCTGTCACATCTGGATCAGAAGATTGCGATAGAGGCTTTTCAGTCCGGAGAAGAGCTTCTTCGGCGATATGAGGAAACGATTGAGAAGCCATCCCTTATCTTTCTGGATATCTATATGGATGATCCGGATGGTATGAGTGTGGCACATACGCTTCGTAAGGAGCGTTATGAAGGCGGTCTTATCTTTACGACAAGCTCGATGGAGCATGCTATGGACAGCTATAATGTGGATGCTCTGTATTATCTCCAAAAGCCTTATAACCATGAGGACTTTATGAATGCAATTCACCGCTGCACATCGATCTTTGAAGGAACCTTGAAGCTGTACCGGGTAAACGTACAGGGGAAGGAGTTACAGCTTCCGCTCAGGGATATTCTGTACTTTGAAACGGGCCGTCATGTGACGTTGATCCATACGCTCACCGATACGATTTCCATAACGAAGGTGTTATCCGAGGTCTGTGAAGACTTTGAACAGAATCCGGAGTTCATCAGAGTAGGACGCAGTTACCTCATTAACCGCCTGTATGTCCGCAATGTGGATCAGACAGAGGTTGAAATGATGGATTCGGCGGTGATTCCGATTCCGGTCCGGCTGCAAAAGGAAATCCGGCAGCAGTTTAAGGAAGACAGGTTTTCAAAGACGTAACGACACGTTCCCATAAATCCAGAGTATCTTGAAAAAGAGCTGCGATGGTATCTTTCTGGTGCGCTCTGGATGCCATTTCCAACTGATAAAATTTTTCTCCAAGCTCCATATGCCCGATTCCCCGGGACTCTCCCTTTAACTGGTGAGTCAGGTTGGTGAAGGCTTCAAAATGACTGTCTTCGGAGAGATTCTTTTTGCGCGTAAGCAATAAATCCCTTTTGTCCTCGTATTCTTCGATAAAGCATTTCAGGACTTCCAGATAAAAGCTCCAGTCATCACTGGCATAGGACAGCCCCTTTGCTACATCGATTCCCATGCGGGAAAGCTGCTCTTTAAGAAGTGCATCACTTGCCGCAGGAATTGACCGGATGGCAGCCTTGTCAGCAGGAGTGGTATCTTCTTCGGAATAATTGTCGGCAAACCGGATCAGATTTTGGGGAAGATATTGATAAATGATCGCTTCCAACTGTTTTCCTTCGACCGGCTTCTCAAGAAAATCATCAAATCCTTCCTTAAGATAAACATCCCGTGCATCCGGATAGGCATTGGCGGTAACAGCAATGACCTTGCTGTCGGTACAAAGATGTCCGCTCCGCTTTTTCATAATATGAAGTGTTTCAATACCATCTAGCTCCGGCATGAGATGATCCATAAAAATGAGGTCAAAATGTTGGGTCGCGATAGTGGTTAAGCATTCCTTACCGCTTTCTGCCAAGGTAACCTGTACCTTCAGGTATTTTAGGAGCCCCTGGAAAACGAAGCGGTTCATCTGATTATCATCAACAACCAGAATCTTTGCTTCCGGAGCCGTAAAACGTGGCGTGACAGGGAGAGGCGTTTCATTGTCCTCTTCTGAAACACTGGAAAAAGGTCCGAGTTCTGTGACATCTGCAATCTGCTGGACCAGTTCGAAGGAAAAAATCGATCCTACTCCGTATTCACTGTCAATCATTAACTGGCTTCCCATTTGCTGTAATAACTGACTGGCAATCGAAAGACCGAGACCTGCACCCTCGATATTCCGGTTACGCTTTTCATCCACACGACAGAAAGCATTAGTGAGGTGAGCCATATCCTCCTTACGGATTCCGATACCGGAATCCTCGACCGATACGGTAATAGATACGGAAGCTTCATGCCGTTCCTTCTGGGAAACACATAGGCGGACATAGCCTTCATTGGTATATTTCACCGCATTGGTCAGCAGATTAAAGAGGATCTGCTGGAATTTCAGATCATCACCGATCAGCTTTGCAGGGAGATGCTTATCAATAAAGACCTCCAGCCGGAGATTTTTGTTGTTGGTCTGCAGCCGGATGACATCCAGGGCATTGCTTAACAGCTTACCCATTTCGTAAGTCACAAGCTGGAGCTTCTGGTTTCCCTGCTCCATGCGGGAATAATCAAGGATGTTGTTCACAAGGGATAACAGGAGGTTGCCGGATTTCTTGATGTTTCCGGCATATACACGGATCTGCGGTTCGTTGGATTCGCGCATAATCATCTCGTTCATACCTAACACGGCATGAATCGGGGTGCGGATTTCATGGGACATATTGGCAATAAAGGTACTTTTGGCGAGGTTTGCTTCTTCTGCCTTGCGCGCCATTTCGTTCAGCTCCTGAATATGAAGCTGCTGGTTGGTGTCATCGGTTATTTCGATGAGGTATCCTTGGATGTGGCTTCGTTTTCCCATGGTAAAATAATTGAGCCGGCATTTGAGAATGCGGTCATTTCTGGTATAATAACGGGTTTTACCGGTATTGGGACCAAAGTGGGCTACCCAGTTGCCAAATTCCTCATAAAGAAATTCCTCTTTGGGGGGAATCTTATGATCCATCAGAAGGCGTTCCAGTTCCGGAAAATATTTCCGGGCCACTTCATTGCTTCCGATGTATTTTCCATGGCGGCTGAACGAAACGTAACCGTATTCACGGCGTTCTTCACGGATGTGCTCGGCATTGATGGACAGGTCATACAGATTCGTCCTGCGGAACAGCACAAATAAAAGTACCATATTCAGCACATAAGCAAAGGGAAGAAGCTGGATTTCACATACGGTAAAGCTTTCGATGGCATACACAGCCATGCAGAACAGCTCTGTAGCCAGAAGAAAAAAGGTATTGACATAAGAGACCTTATTTTTGTTCCGGAATGCGTAGACCATAACACCGAGATCGATGAGGGCGTAAATGATAAGCAGGAAGGTATAGAGGATATGCGCCGGTCCGTCCTGTGTAATGAGGAAGGTGACCCCATGACGCTTCACGATGGAAACATTGCTGTAATAAATGGTGCTGTAGCCGCCGGTATAGGCAAGCCCCAGAACCGCAAAGCCGCTGATGGTCATAGCGGTAACCATCCAGGCAGGAACCTTGATCCGGCAAAACTGGGCAACAGCAAGGAAAATAAATAAGGTAAGGAAGGTTCCGTCCAGATAGGTAATCCGGTTGGCAAGAAGTGCCTCATCCAGATTGTGTGACATGGCAAGCTGCCAGTAACCGAAGTTGACAATGGCCGTAGTCATGGTAGAAAGTACATGATAATTTCCACGATACTGGCTGGTTGTGGCGAGAATTAGAATTAACAACAAAACAGAGAATGCAAAGGCTGCAAAATACAAAGCGACCATGAAAAAGTCCCCCCAATTTCCTGCGTATATGCCCATCATAACACAAAAAGGGAGTAATCGTACTCCCTTTTTGTATATGTGATTTTTACTCCTGAACAAGCTTCACCAGACTCACCTTTGGTTCGCCAAGTGAACCGTAACGTGAAATTACATTGCATCAACAACAGCATCAAGAACATCCAGTAAGGAAAGCATTGCATCGTTTAATTCTTCTGCATCTTCCTCGGTGATGGCATCCTGAGAAATTTCACCCATCTGGGTCATAACATCCTGTGTCTCGTTCAGAGCTGCTTCAATGTCATCATTCTGTTCTACTTCATCGGACAGATAAGCTTCGGATACGGTGTTGTATACTTCAGCTAAGGTAGAGTAGTTGTCCTGTAATGCAGCGAAGGTTTCATCAGAACATCCTTCAGCAGATGTATCAGAAGCAGCATCTGTTTCGGTCATGCCGTCAACGAGTAAGGATAAAGCATCTAAAATGTCAAGCATGGAAGAGTTCAGTGTATCAGCATCTGCTTCGGTAATGGTATCCTGAGAAATCTCACCCATCTCATTGATTACATCTGATGCCTCGTTCAAAATATCTTCGATGTCAGCATCAGCTTCGATTCCGTCACTTTCATACAACTCCTTAACGGCATTGTAAGCTTCTACCATGCTTGCGTAATTGTCCTGTAAAGCAGAGAAGGTTTCGTCGGAGCACATTTCACCATCGGTGGAATCTGCTGTAACATTTTTGGTTGCAGTGTCGGTGCTGGTCTCTTCGGAATCACCGCCGCATGCGGTAAGCATGGACATTACCATAGCTCCTGTCAATAATACTGCTAATAATTTCTTCTTCATAATAAAGTTCTCCTTTTCTTTTTTATTGCCACCCCTCATGGCACTTTTTGTATTCTACCTGTAAAAAAAGAAAAAAGCAATGTTATCTGCCAAATTGTTTTTAAAAACGCCAAATTGTAGATACACGAATAGATATCGACAATTTCCGCACCACTTTTTTATAGTTTCCAAATAACTGCTATGCTATAAAAATCATAGAAGAGGAGAGAGCTTTATGAAAAAGACTTATGTAACAGACATGACGGAAGGAAAGCCTCTTGGATTGCTTGTATCCTTTATGCTTCCTTTATTAATCGGAAATATTTTTCAGCAGCTGTATAATATGGTGGATTCCATTATTGTGGGACAGTATGTCGGTGCGGATGCGCTTGCGGCTGTCGGGGCAACCGGTTCCCTGAATTTCCTGATCTTTTCCCTGTGCGGTGGTATGGCGAACGGTACAGGTGTTGTTATTTCCCAGCACTTTGGCGCAGGCAAAAATGACCAGGTAAAGAATACCATTATCAATGCAGCCTATATTATGCTGTTCTGCGCAGTCCTGATGGGAAGCATCGGTGTGGTTTTTGCAAGAAAAATTCTGATCTTTTTAAATACACCGGATAACATTCTGGACAGCTCCACCTTATACATGACCATCATCTGCTGCGGAATTCTCGGTGTGAGCCTTTATAATGCAGTATCCGCGATTCTGCGTGCTGTGGGAGACTCCAAGACACCGTTGTATTTTCTGATGGTGTCGAGCGTGATTAATATTGTACTGGATTTACTGTTTGTCCGTGGCTTTTCCTGGGGCGTGGCAGGCGCCGCATTTGCGACCATCATTGCCCAGTTCGTATCGGGTGTAGGGAGCCTTGCATTCGCACTTGTGAAAAATCCTTTCTTTAAGATTGAGAAGGAATACCGTTCCCTGAACCGCGGCATTATCTGGCAGTGTATCCGTATGGGAGTGCCGCTGGCCTTCCAGAGCTCCCTGATCGCGATTTCCTGTGTGGCACTGCAGAGCGTGGTTAATACCTTTGGATCGGTTGTGGTTGCAGCCTTTACCGCAACGAGCCGGATCGAACAGCTTGTACAGCAGCCTTATAACTCCCTTGGCATGTCGGTTTCCACCTATACCGGACAGAACATTGGTGCCGGACAGCTGGAGCGTGTGAAAAAGGGATACCGGATTGCCTTCCTTTTAATGGCGGTTTTTTCCTTTATGATGCTTCCGCTGGCACAGTTCTTTGGAAATCCAATCATGCGCCTCTTTGTCAGTGAACCGGAGGTTATTGAAATGGGTGCTCATGCGTTAAAGCTTACAAGCTGGTTTTATCTGCCGCTTGGCATGATTTATATTACGAGAGGATTGTTAAACGGAGCCGGAGATGCAACTTTCGCCTTTATGAACGGTATCATCGAGATGCTGGGAAGAATCTGCTTTGCAAAGCCGTTAACCCTGATCCCGCAGGTCGGAGTCTGGGGCGTATGGCTGGCAACTGCCTTTACCTGGACGCTGACCGGAGTAATTACATTCCTGCGGTATTTGCAGGGAAAATGGAAAAAGCATGTTATTCCGAAGGAAGTGAAGCAGGAAGAACTTGCCAAGGCCTGATCGGAGGATCGGTTAAGTCTGAAATAACATAATGAATATCAGGAAGGGGATCGCTTAGGGCGGTCCTCTTATTTTATAGGGAATTCGCTTAGAATTGATCTCTTTAATTTAATAGGAAAACAATTCTGTACAATCCTCTTTCAAATCGTTATTATTAATAAGTAGAAAGGTAACAAGGAGCGGCAAGCTATGAAAACAATCGTAATGGGAATTGTTGCCCATGTGGATGCAGGAAAAACGACACTGTCAGAAGCCATGCTGTATGAAAGCGGTGTCATCCGCAGCATAGGGCGCGTAGATAAAGGAAATACCTATCTGGAACGGGACGAGCAGGAGAGGGAGCGTGGAATTACGATCTTTTCCAAGCAGGCGGTTCTGCCGATTCATGAGGACAAGCTGATTCTGTTAGATACACCGGGGCATGTGGATTTTTCGGCAGAAGCGGAACGTACCCTGCAGGTATTGGATCTGGCGGTGCTGGTGGTAAGTGCAGCGGACGGAGTGCAGGGGCACACGATGACGCTGTGGAAGCTTCTTTTCCAATATCATATCCCGGTATTTCTGTTTGTGAATAAGCTGGATCAGCCGGGGACGGATGCAGATGCGGTGTTTAGGGAGCTGCAGGAGCGTCTGGCTGAGGAGTGTGTGGATTTCCGGCTTCCGCATGGGGAGGCCTTTATGGAAAGCGTTGCCATGTGCGGTGAGGAAGCGATGGAGCAGTATCTTCAGACCGGTGAGGTTTCAAGAGAGAAAATTGCACGTCTGATCCGGGAGAGAAAGCTGTTTCCCTGTTTCTGTGGCTCTGCGTTAAAGATGGAGGGTGTGAAGGAGCTTCTTGAAGGGATCGATACCTATGGAGAGCCGGCAGATTATCATACGGAATTCGGGGCGAGAGTCTATAAAATCACACGGGATCCGCAGGGAAACCGTCTGACCCATATGAAGATCACGGGTGGACAGCTTCCGGTTAAGACGGTGATTACCGGTAAGAACCGGCAGCAGGAGGAATGGCAGGAAAAGGTGAACCAGATCCGCTGCTACAACGGAGAAAAGTTCGAGCTTGCAGACTGCGTGCAGGCAGGAACGATCTGTACGGTGACCGGACTTTCGCAGACGTATATCGGACAGGGGCTTGGTGTGGAAAAGGAGCAGACGCATCCCTTATTGGAGCCGGTAATGAGTTATCGGGTATTGCCGGAACAGGAAGCCCAGATGAATACCGTCATCGAAAAGCTGCATCTGTTAGAGGAAGAAGATCCTCTGTTACAGGTGAAATGGAATTCCCATACGAAGGAAATTACAGCGCATGTGATGGGACCGGTACAGATTGAAATTCTTGAACGGATCATGAAGGAACGATATGACATTACTGTCACTTTTGGGAAGGGAAGGATTCTTTATAAGGAAACGATATCGGAGAATGCACAGCCGGTAGAAGGAGTCGGGCATTATGAACCGCTGCGTCATTATGCAGAGGTACATCTGCTTTTGCAGCCGGGAGAGCCGGGAAGCGGATTTGTCTGTGATACCGACTGCAGTGAGGATGAACTGGACCGGAACTGGCAGAGACTGGTGCTTACCCACCTTATGGAAAAGGAATACCGCGGTGTTCTGCTCGGGGCACCTGTTACGGATATTCATGTTACGTTAAAGAGCGGCAGGGCACACCAGAAGCATACCGAGGGAGGTGATTTCCGACAGGCAACCTACCGGGCTGTCCGTCAGGGACTGATGCAGGCAGAATGTCAGATCTTAGAGCCGTTTATGGAATTCCGGCTGGAGCTTCCGGAGGAATATGTGGGGCGGGCTATGACTGATCTGTCCAATGCCGGAGCAGTCTTTCATAACGAAGTGGAGCGCATTGGTTACAGCATATTGAAGGGACGGGCTCCGATGGAAACGATTGGGGACTACGGACAGATGGTCATTTCCTATACACGGGGACAGGGGATCTGGTCGATGTCGTTTGACGGATATGGACCCTGTCACAATCCGGAGGAGGTTACCCGGCAGTGCGGATATGATCCGGAGCGGGATGTGTATAATACGGCAGATTCCGTATTCTGTGCACACGGTGCAGGCTTTGTCGTGCCGTGGTATGAGGTGCCGGAGTATATGCATCTTCCGAGTATTCTTTCAGAGAGAAGAACGCAGGAAGAATATTTTGCGGAAGAGATTGAACGCAGGAAGCAGACTACGGTAACAACGACACTGGGAACGGAGGAAGTGGATGCCATCATCGGCCGGGTTTCCGGCGCGAACCGCAAAAAGGATAAGCAGGAGGAAAAGGGTGCGAAGAAGCTTGCTGCGCGTACGGTGGAGGCAAAGCCCTATGAATACCGTCCGAAGGAAAGAAAGGCAGAATATATTCTGGTGGACGGCTACAACGTCATTTTTGCATGGGAGGAATTGAAGGAACTGGCAGAGGTGAACCTTGACAGTGCCAGAGGACAGCTCCTTGACCTTTTATGCAATTATCAGGCGGTTGACGGCAGGGAACTGATTGCAGTTTTTGATGCATACCGTCTGCAGGGACACCCGACGGAGTGCCTTGATTATCATAACATTCATGTGGTGTATACCAAGGAGGCAGAGACGGCAGACCACTACATTGAACGGTTCACGCATGAGTATTCTAAGAAATATAACATCACGGTCGTGACCTCGGATGGTCTGGAACAGGTGATTATTATCGGGCAGGGGTGTCTGTTGATCTCCTCGCGGGAGTTTTATGAGATTGTAAAAAAAGCCTCCCGGGGAGCCATGGAGACTTTTGAACGCGATGAGAAAAGGGAGCGCAGGCTTACCGTGTCGTTCCCTGAAATTAATAAACTGCTTTGACATCCGTGATTTCATCGTTTTCCACCCGGAAGCTCCAGATGGAGTGACCGGGAAGACGATGCTCGGTAAGATAGTAGCGGTCGTCAATTCGGGTAAGGCTGTACGGGGTGCCGCCGCCTAAAAAGTTTGCATAGACATCCTCGTAATTGCCATTTGCCAGATCCTTCAGATTTTTCACACGGATCAGAGTGGCAAAATCCTGATTCCCGGTGAGGTCGGTGGAAACTGTAATATAGTAATAATTCTGGATTTTCTCCAACTGGATCATACCGGCAATTGCATCGGGAACGGGATAGCGGTTTAAGACCTTGAAGGTATACAGGTCAGCCTCGATGATGTTCGAATTGCCGGAGACAAAGTAAATCCGGTCATCCAGAATCGTAAAGGAGCGTACATACACACCATCAAGCTCCGGGATGCTCAAAACCTTCGTCAGATACATGCGGGTGGAGTCGTTCGTATGACGGAAGAGGAACATTTCTCCGCTCTGGGAGCTCCATACATAGAAGGTGTCGGTATAATCATCGTAGATAATGTAATGAGGCCGGTTGCCGATTTCAGTAAATTCCTGTGTGGGCACATAGACGATTTCACCGCTGGTGTTCTGCATCTTTTCCATAATCAGAACCCGGTTATTTTCGGTATCGTCAATCAGATAGACATTGTCGTCGCTGGCAATCGTATGTCCCATGGAAAGATCATTGGTCATTACCTTCCAGAGGTACAAAGGATCGGTCAGATTGTCATGGTAAATGACCTGATTGTGATAGCAGTCTACGATGAAATACTGATCGTCCAGTTTGGTAATATAAGTTGGGACGCTTAAGGAACCGTTGGGATTGGTGGGAATTGTTTCATAGTCCGCAAGGTCATAGGAAAGCAGCTCCGATTCTCTTACATAATCCGTGCCATCGTAAGGTGTGGCTGGCTCCGGACGGGAAGAGGCGCAGCCGTTCAGGAACAGAATCGGGAATAGGAAAAGCAGAATATAATATCTAAGTGATTTCATGGTTTGCTCCAATGATTATATATAATGAAATACCTGGTGATTTGGGGTTACAATGACTTTACTATACACTTTTTTTATATGGTATACAAGAGGAACAAAAGGAGGCTTTTATGAGTGAGGTTCTTGTGAGGGAAGAGAATAAACAAATGCGGATTCTGTCAGCGGTCGGTATGATTCTGGTCGTGGCAGGGCACCTTGGATATTCCTTGTTTGATGTGGGTGGGCTGTTTCCGTATTATTCGTTCCATGTATTTATTTTTCTGTTTGTTTCCGGTTATTTCTACCGGGAGGAGGCGGAGCAGCATTTGTTACGCTATATTGGCAGAAAGTGCAAAACCCTGCTGCTTCCTTATTTCATCTGGAATCTGATTTATGGAATTCTGGCAGCGATTCTGCACCGCGCAGGCTTTTCGATCGGAGGTGATCTCACCCTGTGGAATCTGTTCATAGAGCCATTTGTGAGCGGGCATCAGTTTCTGTATCAGTTTCCGGCGTGGTTTGTACCGGCGCTGTTTTTGATCGCGATTCTCAATGTACTGGGAAGAAAGGTGTTGTCCCTTCTTCATTTAAAGAAGGAATGGCTGATTTTCATCGTGTGTCTCCTGCTTGGAATCGCTACGGTTGCACTTGCCAGGGGAGGACATGTCTGGGGCTATTATAAATTCCCGGGAAGACTCCTTTTCATGATGCCGGGCTTCCAGCTGGGACATATTTATAAGGAAAAGTTAGAGGACAGGGTAAATAAAATCCGTGACGGCCGGTACTTTTCCGTTGTTCTGGGAGTCCAGCTTCTGATTACGATATGCTGTCAGGGGCTTGCCTTCAGCGCGGTATGGGTAACGGGCTTTGCCAATGCCGCAGTGATTCCGTATCTTACGGTGGTGACCGGAATTGCATTCTGGCTGAGGCTCTCGGACTGGATCAGCAGAATTCCGTCTGCCTGTTCCTGGTTTATGGAAATCGGAAGACATACCTATGCCATTATGATGCATCATGTGTTCTGGTTTTTTGTGGTGAATTTGTTCTGTTATCTGCTTTCCCGTACCACGGTGTGGTGTGCGGAATTTGATGCAGCACAGTTTTTTTCCGATATTAATTATGTCTATACCATTGGTGGAAGTGATGCCGGAAAATGGATTTATCTTGTTCTGGGAACAGGAATGCCGCTGCTGTTGGCAAAGGGAACACAATATATTGTGGGTAAGAAAAATTCCCGAACATAGTTCTCAATAAATCCTGAAAAATGAGTTGACGTGTGCTGAAAGCTATGGTATTCTACAAACACTTTCTTTGGATGACAAGTAAATACGAATTTGAAATAAAGGGTATCTTTCTGTGATTTTCACAAAAGGTGCCTTTTTTGTACGAACCGGTTTTCGATGAGTACATATTACAGATCAAAGAAAGGAAAGTAACGTGAGAAAATTTGAATTAATTTTAAGAAGAACCAAAAATATTGGACAGAAAAAGAAACGAAGAGATGTAAGCAATCATAAAAAAGGAAGAATGGCAGCAGCCCTTTTAGGAGGACTGTTAACTGGAACGGTACTTTTGTCCGGAATGGAAATGCAGGTTTCGGCACAGACCATACGTCACACGCATTCCGGGGATGCACAGACCGGAGGCGAATGCTTCGGCAATCCGGTGTATCACGTCCACGAAGGAAATGAAACGGAAGGAGGAAGCTGCTACAGCAGCCCGGTTTATCATGTACATACCGGGGATGAAACGGCCGGAGGCGGCTGTTATGGAGAAGAAATTGTGCATACCCATGAGGGAAGCACAAGCCAGGGAGGCGCCTGTTATAGAGCGGTTTATCATAGTCATAACGATTCCTGTTATACGGAAGGGAGTCATAATAGTTCCTGTGCCTCCCACATTGAATATCATTCGTATGATTGCGGAACCGTGCACGATTGGGATGGAGACGGGCACGGGTGTGACGGCTTTACGGCGTATGACTGTGGAGGACACTACAATCTTATCTGCGGAAGAGGTGGAAAAATTACCGGCTACCGACTTTCCTGCAGTATGACCGAGGGAGAGGCGACCGGATATGGGATAAACTGTGGAAAGACAGAAGAAACCATCGAATTGTATGAACTCACCTGTACGAAAACGCCGGAGGATATTGATTATTATGAAAAAACCTGTGGCATGGAAGAGGGAGAGGAGATTTATATTCCCGATCCGCCGGAAGAGAATACCGGAGACAATGGTGATTCCCCGGGACAGGATGGTTCCGGAGATGGTAATGGTGGAAACGGCGAAGACGGTGGAAATGGTGAAGACGGCGGAGATGGCAGTGATGAATCTTCACAGGAATCTCTGCCGACACCGGCTCCTCCCGTAGAACCGGTTGTGAAGCCTTCCCCATCTGCAATACCGGTCATGGTAGAAGTGACCGAAGAAGCACCGGCGAAAAAGAAGGAGAAGACTACTGCAGCAAAGCCCTCACCGACACCGGAGCTTACCCTGACACCGCCGTCTCCAAGTCCCACACAGCAGGTACTGCCAAAGATCGTAGAAGAAGAGACCGTGGAGCTTCCTGAGGCAGCAGCACAGCCGGAGGATGCGGGAGGAGAACCACTTGTATTGAAACGGCGGTGGGCCGTCTTTACACCGGTCATTAAGATGGTGTCCATTACTTCGGGAACGGTTCTTACGCTTGCAGCGATTGCACTTTTACTTCTTTATCTGCGCAGAAGCGTGAGAGTTTATAACGATAATGGCAAGGGTCGAATGAAGTATCTGGGAAGAGCAGCCGTAACGCTTTCCGAAGAAGGATATTACATCCAGATCACGGATAAGCTTGAAGAGCGTGCCGCAACGAACCGTTATTGCATCCGGCCGGATCTGTTCCTGATTGGAAAGAACAGCAGCTGGGAAATTTATGTGGTGAAGAATGGAAAGAAAAAGTCCGTGTATCTTGATAAGAACATGACATTTACAATTTAAAGTGTTTCATCATGGGGAAGTGACATGTATAACTATAACAAAAAACTGCATAAACTATTGACTTTCCGCATCTGCCGTGATAGATTTTATTTGTTTTAGAAACTAGATTCGCGTTTTAAAACGCAGAAATGAGGAGAGTTATGAAAAAATTATTAGCCGTTTTATTAACAGCAGCAATGACAATGGCTATGCTGACCGCATGTGGAAGCAGCAACACAGAAGCCACAGACACCACAACAGAAACTACCGAAGCAGAAGCTGATACCGCAACAGATGATGCAGCAGTAGAAGAAACCGCAGATGCAGCAGATGAAACTGCTGACGCAGAAGCTGCAGTCTCTGAAGCACTTGCAGATGGCGTTCTTACAGCAGGTACGAACGCAGAGTTCCCACCGTTTGAATATGTTGGGGATGACGGAGAAGCAGATGGTTTTGATATCGCTTTAATCAAGGCAATCGGCGAGAAGCTTGGCGTAGAGGTTCAGGTAGACAACATGGAGTTCGCATCCTTAGTATCCTCCATCGGTAACAAGATTGATGTTGCAATCGCAGGCATGACTGTAACTGACGAAAGAAAGGAAGCAGTTGATTTCTCCGAGTCTTACTATGAAGCAGTTCAGTATGTTCTTCTTCCCGAAGGAAGCGAAATTGCAGCTGCAGATGATCTGAAGAACAAGACCATCGGTGTCCAGCTTGGAACAACAGGCGACTTCATTGCATCCGATATCGAAGGAACCACTGTGAATACCTATAACAAGGCTGTTGATGCCGTAAATGATCTGATTAACGGAAGAGTAGACTGTGTTATTATTGACAAGAATCCTGCACTCGTATTCGAAAGCAAATTCCAGGATGAAGGCTCCAAGATCACCGCAGTAGATGGTGCCCAGTTTGATTTTGAACCGGAATATTATGCAATTGCAATGCCTAAGGGAGACACTGCTTTAGTAGATGCCGTCAACAAGGCTATTGAAGAATTAAAGGCAGATGGGACTTTTGATGAACTGGTAAAGACATATATTGAAGAATAATTATTTTTGTGTTAGTATTCAATATAGCGTATAGCGTATCAAAGAGGATAGCATATTATGCTATCCTCTTTCTTTAATTTGAGGAAGAGGTTAAATACAAATGTTGGAATGGTTGAACAAAGTAGAAGGAAGCTTTTATAAGGCATTCCTTGCAGAAGACCGGTGGAAATTATATTTTGCCGGACTGGGAGTAACACTGAAGGTTGCATTCTTTGCCGCAATCCTCGGACTGGTAATCGGAACGGTGATTGCGTTGATGAAGCTTTCCACCGGAAAGAAAGGAAAGGGAACGATCTGGTCCTTTATTGCGAACTGTTATATTGATATTATCCGTGGGACGCCCTCGGTACTGCAGTTATTGATTATGTGGTTCATTATTATGAAGAGCTGCAAGAACGGTGTACTGGTTGCCGTACTTTCCTTCGGTATTAACAGTGGCGCTTATGTGGCAGAAATTGTCCGTGCCGGAATCCTTGCGGTAGATAAGGGACAGACGGAAGCCGGCAGATCGCTTGGCTTATCCAAGGCACAGACCATGATTTATATTGTCATTCCGCAGGCGGTCAAGAATGTACTTCCTCCGATCGGTAACGAATTTATCGTGCTGTTAAAGGAAACTGCGATTGTCGGTTATGTGAGCCTGACAGACCTTACCAGAGCGGCGAACCAGATTTCTTCGAGAACCTATGAAGCATTTATGCCATTGATTGGTGCAGCCGTAATTTACTTTGTGATTATTAAGATTTTAACCATTCTGCTGGGCGTATTGGAGAGGAGGCTGCGTAAGAGTGATAATCGTTAAGGAGCTTTATAAAAAGTTTGACAACAACCATGTACTTCGCGGCGTAAATTATCATGTACATCAGGGAGAAAAGATCGTTATTATCGGTCCCTCCGGATCTGGTAAAAGTACGTTCCTACGATGCCTCAATTTACTGGAAACACCGACAAGCGGTGAGATCTGGTTTGACGGACAGTTAATTACGAATGATAAGGTGAACATCAATCACGTGCGTCAGCATATGGGCATGGTGTTCCAGAACTTTAACCTGTTTAACAATCTTTCGATTATGGATAATATTACGCTTGCGCCTGTAAAGCTAAAGCTGCAGAGCAGGGAAGAGGCCAGTGAAAACGCCCTGAAGCTTTTAGAGCGTGTCGGCTTAAAGGAAAAGGCAGATGCCTATCCCAGCCAGTTATCCGGTGGACAGAAGCAGCGTATTGCGATTGTCCGTTCCCTTGCCATGAATCCGAGGGTAATGCTGTTTGATGAGCCGACTTCCGCACTTGATCCGGAAATGGTAGGCGAGGTTCTTGCCGTTATGAAGGAACTGGCAGCTTCCGGTATGACCATGGTGGTTGTTACCCACGAAATGGGATTTGCAAGAGAGGTCGGAACGAAGGTATTGTTTATGGATGAAGGAATCATTATGGAAGAAAATACACCTTCCGAAATCTTTAACAATCCCCAGTGTCAGCGTCTGCAGGATTTCTTATCCAAGGTGCTGTAGGTGAGGTAACTATTCCGGATAGTTAAATTAAGAAGAATAAAGCCGGTATGCGGTACATCGGAAATACACACGGATGTACCTGTGTATCGGCTTCTTTGAAAAGAGGGAGCCATGATTCGGATCAGTTTGTGTATGATTGTCAAAAATGAAGAAAGAGTGTTGGACCGGTGCCTTTCTTCCGTCTGTGATCTGATGGATGAAATGATTATTGTAGATACCGGATCGACAGACCGCACGAAGGAGATTGCCGGGCAGTATACCAGCCGGATTTATGATTTTACCTGGTGTAACGATTTTTCGAAAGCACGGAATTTCGCTTTTGAAAAAGCATCCTGTGATTATATCTATTCTGCCGATGCCGATGAGGTGCTCGATGAAGAGAACCACGAGAAATTCCGGATTTTGAAGGAGAACCTGATGCCGGAGGTTGAAATTGTACAGATGTACTATGGAAATCAGCTTGCAAACGGCACGGTCTATAACTTTGACAGAGAGCTGCGTCCAAAGCTGTTTAAGCGGCTTCGGAGCTTTGTGTGGACAGAACCGGTGCATGAAACGGTGCGTCTCCTTCCGGTGGTATATGACAGTGAGATCGAGATCACCCATAAGCCGGAGCACAATCACGGAGATCGTGACATTGCGATTTTTGAGCAGTTACTTGACCGTGGAGAGACCCTTTCGAAAAGACTGTTTGACTTTTATGCAAGGGAGCTGTTTGTAGCAGGAACGAAAGAACAGTTGATCCGGGCGAAGGATTATTTTATCTCAATTGCAAAGAATAGTGAAACGGATGCGGATCAGTTAAAGACTGCGCTTGCGGTAGTGGTACTGAGCTGCTTTGAAGCAGGTGATGAGCTTACCATGTACCAGTATGCAATGAAGGATGTTGCAAGCGAGGCGTGCAGTGAGGTCTGTTGTATTCTGGGAGAGTATTATCAGAAACGGCAGGACTACGAGGAAGCGATTTTGTGGTTTTATAATGCCGCCTATGAGCAGCAGAGCGTTCTGAACATCCGTTATCAGAAGGAAATTCCGTTAGAAGGACTGATTGCATGCTATCATGCCTTATCCATGAGCGAGCAGGAGGACTATTATCAGAAAGAATTGGAACAGGCTGCCGCTGCAGAATTATCTTGCATGGTATCCGGTTAGATGATACCATAGTTACGTCACATTACAAAACAGGCACAACGAATCGTTGTGAAGCAATTACAAATGAGGAGCAACATGAGCTGGGAAGAAAATGTGCGAAAAGTAGTTCCGTATGTCGCAGGCGAGCAGCCAAAGGATACGGATGTCATTAAGCTTAACACCAATGAATGCCCTTATCCCCCGGCACCGGGAGTAGAGAAGCGGGCAAAGGAGCTGTCCGTGGACAGGCTGCGGTTATATCCGAATATGGATGCGGCAGAGCTTGTTGCGGCGATTGCTGACTATTATCAGGTAAAAGAATCCGAGGTGTTTGTCGGAGTCGGTTCGGATGATGTACTGGGAATGGCATTTATGACCTTCTTTAACAGTGACAGACCGATTCTGTTTCCGGATATTACCTATTCCTTTTATGATGTCTGGGCAGAGCTTTTTAAGATTCCATATGAGACCTGTGCATTGGACGAAGCCTTCCGGATCCGCAAGGAGGATTATTTTCGTCCGAATGGGGGAATCATTATTCCGAATCCCAATGCGCCGACGGCGATCTTTGAGGATTGCAGCGTGTTAGAGGAAATTGTGGCGAAGAATCCGGATTCCGTTGTCATTATTGATGAAGCCTATGTGGATTTCGGCGCAGAGAGTATGCTGCCGCTCATTCATAAATACGATAATCTCATGGTAGTACAGACCTTTTCCAAGTCGCGCGCCATGGCCGGTATGCGGATCGGTTTTGCAATCGCCAATGAGAAGCTGATCGGGTATCTGAAGGATGTGAAATTTTCCTATAATTCTTACACGATGAACCTGCCGGCGATTGAGCTTGGCGTGGAAGCGGTGAAGGACAGGGAATATTTTGAAAGTACCGTACAGAAGATCATCAAGACAAGAGAATGGACGAAGGTTCAGTTAAAGGAGCTTGGCTTTTCTTTTACGGATTCAAAGAGTAATTTCCTGTTTGCGACACACGAACGGGTTCCGGCACAGCAGATCTTTGATGAACTGCGCAAACGGAAGATTTATGTGCGCCACTGGAACAAGCCGCGTATCGGGAATTACTTACGAATTACGATCGGAACGCCGGAACAGATGAAGAAGCTGTGCGAAGCACTTGTGGAGATTCTGGGGTAAAACCGGTTTACGGCTGTTTCGGACAGGAATGGTTAAGTAAGAATTGCTTTAAAATAATTTGGATTTGATTAAGGAGGATGCTATGTTAAAGAAATATCTGATTGTTTTTTTTGTATCTATGGTTCCGCTGATTGAGCTTCGTGGTGCCATTCCGATTTCGCAGGGAATGGGCCTGCCGATCTGGACCTCTTATGTGGTTTCCATTATCGGAAATATGGTACCGGTTCCGTTTATCTATCTGTTTGCCCGTAAGGTCTTAGAGTGGGGAGCGGACAAGCCGGTCATTGGCAGATTCTTTACCTTTTGTCTGGAAAAGGGGAAGAAGGGCGGCGAAAAGCTTCAGGAGAAGGCAGGACGTGGACTTTTTGTAGCATTGATGATTTTTGTAGGGATTCCGTTACCGGGAACCGGCGCATGGACCGGAACGCTGGCAGCGAGCCTTCTGGATATGAAGTTTAAGGACAGTGTCATTGCCGTAATGCTTGGCGTGCTGCTTGCCGGTGTGATTATGATGACAGCCAGCATGGGCGTATTCGGTGCAGCGGGGGCATTGTTTGGCTAAGGAGAGGGGAGTATTATAATGGAAGCATATACGGATTTTGCGGAAGTTTATGATACCTTTATGGGAGATGTCCCGTATGAAGAATGGGCAGATTTCCTTTCTTTATTGATTGAGACTTACGGTGTGAGCCGTCCGGTACGGGAACCGGGAAAAGTGCAGGAGCTCGAAGAAGCACCGGAATATGAAGAAACCTTGGAATATGAAGAACACGCGGAATGCGAAGAAATGCAGGACTCCGGAGAGCTGCTGGAAAAAGTTGAGATGATCGGGGAGGATGCGCTGATTTCGGAACGGAATCTGGTACTGGATCTGGGGTGCGGGACCGGAACGATCACGGAGCTTTTATATGAAAAGGGCTACGACATGATCGGTGTGGACAGCTCCGAAGAGATGCTGCAGATTGCCATGGATAAGAAGCTTGAGACCCAAAGCGATATTCTGTACCTGTGTCAGGATATGCGCGAGCTGGACCTGTACAGTACGGTCGGAACTGTTGTCAGTGTCTGTGATTCCCTGAATTATCTGTTGATGGATGAGGATGTGATAGAGACTTTCCGGCTGGTGAACAATTATCTGTTCCCCGGTGGAATTTTTATTTTTGATTTTAATACGATTTATAAATACGAAGAAGTGATCGGTGATACGACGATTGCCGAAAATTGCGAGGATTGCAGCTTTATCTGGGAGAACTTCTATAGCTGCGAGGATCATATCAACGAATACGATGTAACGGTGTTTGAGCGTCAGGAGGATGATTTGTACCGCAAGTTTACGGAGACCCATTATCAACGGGGCTATTCCCTGGATGAAATGAAAGCTTTTCTTGAAAAAGCAGGACTTACGTTCGTGACAGCCATGGATGAGAAGACGCATGAGGCTCCGACAGAAACCAGCGAGCGCATCTATGTGATCGCGAGAGAACACGGAAAACAATGATGGTTCATACAGAGGTATCCGTGAACAGTAAAGAGAGGTAGAAGAATGGATTATATTGTAAGAGCCACGGCGGCAGATGCCCAGATCCGGGCTTTTGCTGCAACAACAAAGGATTTAACCGAACATGCAAGACAGGTGCATAATACAAGCCCTGTAGTAACCGCAGCATTGGGACGCCTGATGACGGGAGCGGTGATGATGGGCGTGATGTTAAAAGGAGAAGATGACCTGCTGACCTTACAGATCAGCGGTGACGGTCCGTTAAAGGGAATGACCGTGACAGCGGATGCAAAGGGTCATGTAAAGGGCTATGCGCTTGAACCGCAGATTATGCTGCCTCCGAGCCTTGCCGGGAAGCTTGATGTTGGCGGGGCGGTCGGCAATGGATTCCTACGCATTATTAAGGATATGGGCTTAAAGGAGCCGTATGTGGGTCAGACGGAGCTCCAGTCCGGAGAGATCGCCGAAGATCTTACTTATTATTTTGCAACCTCGGAACAGGTGCCATCCAGTGTCGGTCTCGGGGTTCTCATGGAAAAGGACAATACCGTGAAGCAGGCGGGAGGATTTATCATCCAGTTGATGCCTTTTACGGAGGAAGCGGTGATTGAACAGTTAGAAAAAAATCTGGCAGAATTTTCCACGGTAACGAAGGTTCTCGATGAAGGTAAGACACCGGAGGAAATGTTACAGATGCTGCTTGCCGGGATGAATCCGGTGATTACGGAACAGAGTCCCTGCGAATTCCGGTGTGACTGCAGCAAGTGCCGGGTGGAGAAGGCAATCATCAGTATCGGTAAGAAGGACATTCAGGACATGATTGATGACGGACAGGAAATCGAAGTCAACTGTCACTTCTGCAACACGGTCTATAAGTTTTCCGTAGAGGAACTGAAGGACTTACTAAAGAAAGCCAGATAGGACAGGACATAGAAAAAGACAACAGTAAGAAATACCGTTGTCTTTTCTTGTAGAGCACTTAGTGCACCCCGGTTTTTGCCCTGCCAAGCGAGGTCTTAATCGCATCCAGCAATACCAGCGAGGTATATTTATTGTCATCCGAATAGGAAATATCACTGACGGACTGGTTGCGTACGATCTGGTTCGCCAGATCATCAAAGGCCGGTTCGAGCAGAGGAAACATGGTGGTCACGGCTTCATCTAAGTTTACCATCCGGATGTCATTGATATTATTCTCGTCTACCGTTACAGCAATATCAACGGTGCGGTCATTAAGCATCAGAGAGGTTGTATAAATACCTGGTACATAAGCAGGTTCCTGTGTGGGAGAAGCAGCTTCTTCGCTCTTTTTCGGAGAAAAAACAACGATGAGAAGAATGATGAGCAGAAGGCCCAACGCAATAAAGATACCGGTATAAATTAATTCTTTCATACGAAGTACGATGATTTTGGTTTTGGCACTCATGGGAAATCCTTTAAGATATCTTTTTTACTATAGTATTTTTAAGAAGGGAGATTTATGCTATGAAATTCACGAAAATGCATGGCTGCGGCAATGATTATATTTATGTGGACGGCGCACGGGAAACGATTCCGGCAGAACGCAAAAGTGAGGTCGTAAAGTTCTTAAGTGACCGTCATTTTGGAATCGGCGGAGATGGGGTAATCTTTATTAATCCAAGTGATGTGGCTGATTTTGAGATGGAAATGTACAATATGGACGGAAGCCGTTCCGAGATGTGCGGAAACGGAATCCGCTGTGTCGGAAAGTATGTGTACGATCATGGTCTTACACAGAAGACCTCCCTGACAATTGTAAGCTGTGGAAAGATCAAATATCTGGATCTGACGGTGGAAAACGGAAAGGTTACGAAGGTGCGTGTTAACATGGGTTCTCCGATTCTCGAAGCCGCAGAAATTCCGGTTGTGGCAGAGCAGTCTCCTGTCGTTGATACACCGATTACTGTCGATGGAAAGGAATACCGCATGACCTGCGTTTCCATGGGAAATCCGCATGCGGTTGTCTATATGGACGAGATGATTGACGATGAAACGATGGCAAAGATCGGGCCGTTATTTGAACATCACGAGCGTTTTCCCCGGAGAGTCAATACGGAATTTGTAAAGGTTTTGAGCAGGGAGCGGGTACAGATGCGTGTGTGGGAGCGCGGAACCGGTGAAACGCTTGCCTGTGGAACCGGTGCCTGTGCCGTAACGGTTGCAAGTATCTTAAACGGACTTACCGGGGAACGGATCACGGTAGAGCTGTCAGGCGGCAATTTGGAAATTTTCTGGGACAGAAAAGAAAATGTGGTTTATATGACCGGGCCCGCAACGACGGTATTTGAAGGTGAGATCGAGATCTGAACGGGAACGGACAGGAGAAGGGTAAGATGGAACCAATCGCATATATTCATACGGATCTCACGGAAAAGTTCGGTATTCCAAGGCAGAGCGGTCTTGTGAAGGAACTGAAAGGGAAAATCATTTTTGAACCGGAATACCGTTCCATGGATGCTGTCAAGGGACTTAATGGCTTTAATTACATCTGGCTGTTGTGGGAGTTTCAGGGAGTGGACCGGTCACATTTTAATGCAACGGTGCGTCCGCCGAGGCTGGGTGGAAATACCAGAGTGGGCGTCTTTGCAACAAGATCGCCGTTCCGGCCCAATCCCATCGGCTTGTCCTCGGTACATCTGGATGCGGTTACGGAAACAGCAGAAGGACCGGTGCTTGAGGTTTCCGGTGTGGATCTGCGGGATCAGACACCGATTTATGACATCAAACCGTATCTGCCCTATGCGGATTGTCATCCGGATGCGTTGGATGGTTTTGCTAAAGAAGCGAAGGACTATCACGTGGAGGTTGTGATTCCAAAGGAGTTACTTGACCGGATTCCGGACGATCGGCAGGAAGCGCTGCGAAAGCTTCTTTCCCAGGATCCGCGCCCCTCGTATCACAAGGATGAGAAAAGACAGTATGGACTGACCTTTGCCGGACAGAATATTTCATTTGTGGTGAATGAAGGAGTCCTTACGGTAACAGAAGTGTCAAAACTGTCATAATGTCATAACTGTTACAATGTGTTAAAATTTAGCACTTGCAACTTCATGGGGCATATGTTATGATGATTCTATAATTGAATAGCGCATAAATGCGATGATAAGGAATAGTAGTAAGGATCTGGAAATCAGAGAACTGCCGGATGGTGCGAGGCAGTCAGAAGAGAATTAGGAACTCACCTTTGAGCAGCCGGCTGAAGGAAGCATGACCGATTGATCAGGAAGAAGCTTCTGTGTAGGTTCGGACGGAATCTCCGCCGTAGAAGGGAGCAGGCATGTTAGTGCTGACGAGTGCACGAGGAATCGTGAAGTAGAGTGGTACCGCGTAGATTGAATTTACGTCTCTATGAAATCTCTCTGAGGGGGAGATTTCATGGGGACTTTTTGATGTGTGCGAAGCACGAATTTGCGAGTCTGCTACAAGGAAGAATTAAGCAACTGCGAGATTGCTACAGGGAGAAAAGAAAACGTAACTATTCAGAACCCCATTCGTAAAACCGCTGTTTCACAGCGTAGTTTACCTCATGTGGTTACTTCGCCATATAAAATTGCTATTCTGTATGAATGCAAGCATTCACAGAAAGCAATTTTGCATGGCTCTGAATAGTTACAAGAAAACAAATAAATCGGAGAAAAAGAGGAGAACAAATTATGGATGCAGCAAAGAAATATGGAAAAACTTACTTTTTACCGCCAACCCCGACTTACGACTGGGTGAAGAAGGACACGATCGAAAAGGCGCCGATCTGGTGCAGCGTGGATCTGCGTGACGGAAATCAGGCGTTGATCGAGCCGATGAGTCTGGATGAGAAGCTGGAATTCTTTACCATGCTGGTAAAGATCGGATTTAAGGAAATCGAGGTGGGCTTTCCTGCCGCTTCCGATACCGAGTACCAGTTTGTCCGTGCTTTAATTGAGAAGAATATGATTCCCGATGATGTTACCATTCAGGTTTTGACACAGGCCAGAGAGCACATCATCAAAAAGACCTTTGAAGCTGTAAAGGGAGCGCCGCATGCGATAGTGCATCTGTATAATTCCACATCCCTTGCACAGCGGGAGCAGGTATTCAGGAAGTCCAAAGAAGAGGTAAAGCAGATCGCCGTGGATGGTGCGAAGCTGTTAAAGAATATTGCGGACAATACCGATGGAAACTTCTCCTTTGAATACAGCCCGGAGAGCTTCCACGGAACGGAAATGGAATATGCACTGGAGGTATGTAATGCGGTTCTTGACGTATGGCAGCCGACTCCGGAGCACAAGGTGATTGTGAACCTTCCGACAACCGTACAGAATGCAATGCCGCATGTGTTTGCAACACAGGTAGAATATATGCACAAGAACCTCAAATATCGTGATGGCGTGGTGTTGAGCGTTCATCCCCACAACGACAGAGGCTGCGGGATTTCCGATGCTGAGTTTGGTGTTCTTGCAGGGGCAGATCGTGTCGAAGGAACTTTATTTGGAAACGGAGAAAGAACCGGTAACGTGGATATCGTAACGGTTGCAATGAATATGACGATTCACGGTGTGGAATCCGGACTGGATTTCAGTGATATCATGAAGATCCGTAAGACCTATGAGCGTCTTACCGGTATGCATGTGCATGAACGTACTCCTTATGCCGGAGATCTGGTATTTACCGCATTCTCCGGATCCCATCAGGATGCAATTTCCAAAGGAATGGCATGGTGGGAAGAAGGAAAGAGCGGAGACAAGTGGACTGTTCCTTATCTGCCGGTTGACCCGAAGGATCTCGGACGGGAATACGAATCCGATGTGATCCGTATCAACAGCCAGTCCGGTAAGGGTGGGGTTGCGTTTATCCTGAAGCAGAACTTTGGTATTGCCCTGCCTCAGGAAATGAGAGAAGAGGTTGGTTACCTGGTTAAGGGTATTTCCGATGA
Organism: bacterium; assembly: GCA_963618065.1. Taxonomy (GTDB): domain Bacteria; phylum Bacillota; class Clostridia; order Lachnospirales; family Lachnospiraceae; genus Suilimivivens. The sequence goes on from CAVERH010000023.1 coordinate 28,108, forward strand.
AAAGCACAGTGAACTGACTCCTGCTGATATCTTTGGAATTTTCGACTCCCATTATGTCAAGGTACGTGACAAGTTCGATATTCCGGAATGCCACTTCGTACAAAAGCAGGGTGATATCGAAGCGGCGGTTACCATTAAGACCGCAGATGGCACAGAAACCGTCAATGCCTCCGGTAATGGACGTCTGGATGCAGTCAGCAATGCATTGAAGCAGAAGTTTGGTATTGCTTATGTACTTTCCGTATACGAGGAGCATGCTACCTCCATGGGTTCCTCCTCCAAGGCAGCCGCTTTTGTAGGTATCCGGCATGAGGATAAAATGTACTGGGGTGTTGGTATTGAAGACGATATCATCCAGAGCTCCATTGACGCGCTGACATCCGCAGTGAATAAAGTTCTGTAAGAGCTCCCGCGGTTATTTTGCACAATCATTTCGGCAAGGCTGTACCGTTATCAAAATATCACGCAATACCGTCTTGAAAAAACTCCCGGTATCGTGTACACTATAGGAAGTAGTTCACAAGGAGGCTGACAGATGGAATTTATATTATTAGGTGGCGGTTTATTAATCATTATCTTTGCAGTTGTCGTTGCAGTGGTTTCTTCTGTTGTTTCCGCGGTTGCAGCAGAGCAGGATGAGGAATCCGAAGATTGATGACAGAATTCTGTTGTACACAGATGAATGATAAGAAGACGAACGACGTCCTGTTTCTGATCACGAAACAGGACGTCATTGTTTATAAATTTTTAAGAAACGTTTAGAGGCAGTTCATTGATTTTTCGTTAGAAAGTCTGTAACATAAGAAAAAGATTCAGTAAGAATCCAGCTTAGGAGGCGAAGAAATTATGAAATTTCGAGAACGGATATACCGGTTTATGCAGGGAAGATACGGAGCAGGAGGCGCAGATGCCTTTACCAGATTTTTGTCGATTCTGACATTTGTATTTATTATCTTGTCCTTTTTCAGAGTGCCGTTTACCTATATCCTTGCGATTGTACTGATTGTTTATATGTATTTCCGGCTTCTGTCGAGAAATTATTACAAGCGGCAGCAGGAGAATAATTTTTATTTAAAACAGGAATATAAAGTAAAGAACTTCTTTGAAAGAACCAAGAATAATTTCAAGCAGAGGAAGACACATCATATTTACAAGTGTCCGACCTGCAGACAGAAGATCCGGGTTCCGAGAGGCAAGGGACGGATTGAAATCCGGTGCCCCAAGTGTGGAACGAAGTTTATTAAGAAAAGCTGAAAGTGCTGGTTTTGACAGCGAATAAGAAAGAATGAGCAGACAGGTGGTGAGGTCGTGTTTGGATATGTAATTATTAACAAGGGTGATATGAAATTTAAAGAGTTTGATGTGTATCATTCCTATTATTGCGGTCTGTGCCAGATGCTTATGAAACGGTACGGTTTTACAGGACAGATGACATTGACCTACGATATGACCTTTGCCGTCATGCTGTTAAGCAGTCTTTACGAGCCGGAGGTTTGCGAGGACATTGTGAACTGTGTGGCGCATCCGTTTGAGAAGCATCAGACGAGACAGACCATTTACACAGAGTACGGAGCGGATATGAATGTGCTGTTGTCCTATTATAAATGTATGGATGACTGGTCGGATGAAAAGAAATTAAGTAAATTTACCTATGCAAAACTGCTTAAAAAGGGGTATCATAAGGCATATGACAAGCATCCGGAGAAGGCAAGGCGCATTGAGAATCTGCTGCGGGAGCTGTCCAGGGAAGAGAATAAGAAGTCTACGGATATTGACCGGATGGCAGGACTTTTTGGCAGAATTATGAGTGAGGTTCTTGCGCCGAAGGAGGATGAATGGGAGGAATCCCTGCGGAATATGGGATTTTATCTTGGAAAGTTTATTTACCTTCTGGACGCATACGAGGATGTGTATGAAGACCGGGAAAAGGGAAGATACAATCCTTTTACGATGAAATGTGACAATCCGGACTTTGAAGAGGAGGTACGGACGATTCTTACCATGATGATGGCGGAATGTTCGAGAGAGTTTGAAAAGCTTCCGATCCTTGACAATGTAGAGATTTTGAGGAATATTATTTATTCGGGAGTCTGGTATCGTTACGAGGCAGTAAATCAGAAGCGTGCCAACCAGTCGAAAAGCTCAGATTGATGGACCGGCGCGGAGATGGAGGGAAGTATGCGTGATCCGTATACGGTTCTTGGAGTATCCAGGAACGCCACTGAAGAAGAAATTAAAAAAGCATATAAATCATTGAGCCGGAAGTATCATCCGGATGCAAATATCAATAATCCAAATAAGGATCAGGCAGAGGAAATGTTCAAGGAGATCCAGCAGGCGTACCAGCAGATTATGAAGGAGCGTACCGGCGGAGGCAGCAGCTACGGTTATAACGGATCCCGGAGCAGTTATGGTTCCGGTTCCGGAAGCTATGGAAGCGGACAGCAGGACGGTTATGGAAACCGCGGCTATTATGGAGATTTTGAAGATTTCTTTGGAGGTTTTGGTGGATTCGGAGGCTTCGGCGGTTTCGGACAGGGAACTTATACCGGAAGCAATACCGGCTACGAGGAAGATAATTACCTGCGGGCAGCGGGCAACTACTTAAGAAGCGGCTATTATAAGGAGGCCAGGACAGTTTTGGATAATATGGGAGAGAGCAGCCGGAATGCCCGGTGGTATTACTACAGTGCACTTGCACATGCGGGGGTTGGCAACCAGGTATCGGCCTTGGAGCATGCCAAACGTGCATCGGCACTGGAGCCGAATAACAGTGAATATCGGAATCTGGTGAACCGGTTTGAAAATGGAGGAAGCTGGTATCAGCAGCGTCAATACACTTATGGAAGTCCGGTTGCAGGGAACGGAAATCTCTGTCTGAAGCTGTGTATTGCCAATCTGCTTTGCAATCTCTGCTGTGGCGGTGGAGGCCTGTGCTGTGGCGGAAGTCCTTATGCGGGATATTAGGGGATGTAACTATTCAGAACTCCATTTCAGAACTCCATTTGCAAAAAACTCTTGAAATCAATAATATAATGTGATAATCTTTTAACAAATAGACGAAGGGGTCTACAGTTTGCAGACCTCTTTTTCTTTGCTTTATGAGAAATTTCACCGGAATTTCTTCTATGATACAGGGATATTCCCCAAAGGAAGATGGCAGGCTTTTGGGCGAACATCAGCCAGGAGCCTCTGATACAGGAGATGATACACATGAAGAAGGTAATTGGTCTGATACCATTATATGATGAAGAGAAGGAAAGCTACTGGATGCTTCCAGGTTACATGAAGGTGATTGAACGCTGTGGTGCTATGCCGGTTATGCTTCCTCTTACAGAAGATACAGAGGAGCTGGAGCAATGTCTGTCCATGTGTGACGGTCTTCTGCTGACAGGCGGACATGATGTGGATCCAGCTGTTTATGGAGAAGAAGCCATTCCAGAATGCGGACAGTGCTGTCATGAGCGTGATGTGATGGAAGCTTATCTTTTGAACAGGGCGGTAGAGGAAGATCTTCCGGTATTCGGTATCTGTCGTGGCATTCAGTTTATGAATGCAGCATTAGGAGGAACTCTGTATCAGGATCTGAACACACAGCATCCGTCAGAGACAGAGCATCATATGGCGCCTCCTTATGACCGTGGAATCCACAGGATAACCATTAAAGAGGGAAGTCTTCTTGCAGGAATTATCGGAGCCGGAGAACACAGTGTGAACAGCTATCATCATCAGGCAGTGAAGGAGCTGGCACCCGGCGCTGAAGCAATGGCTTATTCCGAGGACGGACTCATTGAAGCGATTCGTATTCCCGATAAGAAATTTATCGTAGGGGTACAGTGGCATCCGGAATTTGCTTTTGAAAAGGATCCGGAATGCTTAAAGCTTGTTCAGGCGTTTGTAGATGCCTGTTAGACTGATCCTGTTACGGCATAGCGCCGTTTGGGATAGATTTTGTGAAGACGCAAGCTTCACGATTCATAAAAGGAGGACAATATTATGAAAAAGAAAACACTTGCACTTATTATGGCAGCAGCCATGGTAATGGGTCTTGCTGCATGTGGAAGCTCTAACAGCACCACAACAACAGAAGACACCACAACAGAAGCAGCAGAAACAGAGAGTAATGACACAGAAACAGCAGAGGCAGAGGATACTGCTGCTGAAGCAACAGAAGAGACTGCTGATGCAGCAGCTTCTGACAAGGTATGGGTTGTAGCAACAGATACAGCCTTCAAGCCGTTTGAGTACACAGATGACAATGGCGATTTCGTAGGTATTGATATGGACATTCTTGATGCAATCGCACAGGATCAGGGCTTCCAGTATGAAGTACAGGTTCTTGGATGGGATGCATCCATCGCAGCATGTCAGGCAGGCCAGGCTGATGGTATGATCGCCGGCGCTTCCATTACTGACGAACGTAAAGAATCCGGATGGATCTTCTCTGACGGATATTATGATGCAAACCAGAGCATGGCTGTTGCAACCGGATCTGACGTTAAGGGATTTGAAGATCTGGATGGCAAGTCTGTTGCAGTTAAGACCGCTTCCATGAGCGCTACTTATGCAGAAAGCATTGCAGACCAGTATGGCTTCACAGTAACTTACTTTGAAGATTCACCGACTATGTATCAGGCAGTTGTAGGTGGCCAGGTTGCAGCATGCTTCGATGATACTCCGATCATGGCAAGCAACATCAAGGATACCGGTATCGGAATGGAAATCGTTGATGGAACAGGAAATGATCCTGCAGCATATGGTTTTGCAATCTTCAATGCAGACAATCAGGAATTAATTGATATGTTCAACAAAGGTCTTGCTAACATCAAGGCAAATGGCACATATGACGAGATCATCGCTAAGTATTTAGGCGAATAATAAAAAGGGTGAGGCAATATGGTTAAAATTATTACTGTCTACGGAAATATGCTTCTCACAGCAATGGGGCGTACCCTGCTGTTGGCATTCTTAGGTTTGGTTTTTGCATGTATACTGGGTATGATCTTTGGTCTTCTCAGCGTAGTGAAAAATAAAGCGTGCAATATTATTGCGAACATCTTCGTATTTGTAATACGTGGTGTTCCGATGATTGTACTGGCGTTTTTCATATACTTCGGTATCCCATATCTCATTAATTCAATTCTGGGAGTGGGTGGAGGCTTTACCTTATCGGCTCTGCAGGCAGGAACCGTTTGTCTCGCTTTAAACTGTGGTGCTTATATGGCTGAAATCATCCGTGCCGGTATCCAGTCCGTGGATATCGGCCAGATGGAAGCCGGCAGATCGCTCGGACTTCCCTACTGGAAGACGATGAGAAAGATCATCCTTCCACAGGCTATCCGTACCATGATTCCAAGTATTATTAACCAGTTCATTATCACGGTTAAGGATACGTCCATTCTGTCTGTTATCGGTTTCCCGGAGCTCGTTCTGGCAGCCAAGCAGGTACAGGCAAATACATTTAAGGCATTTGAAACATGGGCAATTGTCGGTATCATGTATCTGATCGTGATTACGATTCTTTCCTATTTGGCTAAGCTTGTAGAGAGGAGAATGAACCGTGGAATCAACAGATAAGAAGGTTAAAATTAAAGTAGAAAAGCTCCGGAAATGCTTCGGAGATCTGGAAGTACTGAAGGATATCTCTACAGAGATTACCGAAGGTGAAGTTGTGGTTATCTTAGGACCCTCCGGCTCCGGTAAATCCACATTCCTGCGATGCCTGAATCGTCTGGAGGATGCGACAGCAGGAAAAATTATCGTAGATGATGTCGAAATCACAGCTAAGAAAGTAAACATGAATAAAGTGCGTGAGAACATTGGAATGGTATTCCAGCACTTCAATCTGTTTAATAATATGAATGTTCTGGACAATCTGATGCTTGCTCCGCTGGAATTAAAGAAAGCGGATAAGAAGGAAGCAAAGCAGCGCGCGGAAGAAATGCTTAAGAGAGTTGATCTTTTAGAAAAGGCAGATTCCTATCCGTCCCAGCTTTCCGGTGGACAGAAGCAGCGTGTTGCCATTGCAAGAGCACTCTGCATGAAGCCGGATATCATGCTGTTTGATGAACCGACCTCCGCACTGGATCCGGAAATGGTTGGTGAAGTATTAGCAGTTATGAAGCAGCTTGCAGCAGACGGTATGACCATGGTGATCGTAACACATGAGATTGGATTTGCAAGAGAGGTTGCTGACCGTGTCATCTTTATGGACGGCGGCTATATTGTAGAAGAAGGAACTCCGCAGGAGGTCATTTTGAATCCGAAGGAGCCAAGAACCATCAGCTTCTTAAACAAGGTGCTTTAAGGGCAAAACAGGAGGAAGAAAATGGAAAAATATGCAATTACCATTTCCCGACAGTTTGCTTCTATGGGAAGATCAATTGCGCAGGAGCTGGCAGAACAGCTTCATATTGAATTCTTGGACAGAGATATTGTAGATGAAACTGCAAAGCGTATGAATGCGTCCATTCGTCAGATCAGTGATGAGGAAGAGGGCATCAGCTCTAAGTTCTCTTACCGGATGTATCCCTTAGGACTGGGTGTTCCGGCGGTAAAGGATGAGCTTTTCAAGGTGCAGCAGAGCATTATTCAGGATTTTGCCAGGAAGGAATCCTGCATTATTGTAGGCCGTTGTGGTGGCTATTGCCTCCGCAATGAGAAGAATCTTCTTAAGGTATATCTCTATGCTCCCTATGAAGTCCGTCTGAAGAACTGTGTGGAACGGCTTGGCATGACGGAAAAGGAAGCTGTGAAAACGATCACGGAGGTCGATAAGGCTCGTGAGAGCTATCATAAGAGATATATTCCCGGTTACCAGAATGCAACACTGGAAAGTGATATCTGCATTAACAGTGGAAGCTATTCCGTAGAGCAGGTGGCTGCCCTGATTCGGGATGCGGCAAAGAACAAATTTGGTTTCAATGTGATCCAGAATAAATAAATTCAGTATTCAGTAAATTTGGAAAATGTTTCGAAATACTTGACAAAGTTTGCTTTATATAATAAAATATCTTTTGTTGTCGGATATAACAACGAGGAGATGTGCGTTTAGCTCAGCTGGATAGAGCGTTTGGCTACGGACCAAAAGGTCGGGGGTTCGAATCCTCTAACGCACGCTGTAAAACAAAGAGGAGATGCAAAAGCATCTCCTTTTTGTTTTAGCACCCTCTAACGCACGTGCTTGGTTGTTATTCTTTTCAATTATCCGTGCATTGTAATATAATAGAAAACGTAGTGCCATACAGAATACCAATAAAGACTGATGGATAAGGAAAAGGAAAAATTATGGATAAGAGGATGAATTCAGAAGCACAGTTTACGACATTTGAAGCAATCAGCATGATCGTGGGAAACAGTATCGGGACAGGAATTATTGCAGTTCCCTATCTGGCTACCCGGAACAGCATGTGGGATGTGGTCTGGATGGTGGCACTTTCCTATGTCGTGAATGTGATAAGTCGAGGAAAAAGGTGGGAAGCAGTCCGATCTGCGGCATTTTCGGAACAGTGCCGTTTCAGGTGTTGATGATGATTTCTACGATTGTTTCTGCGGCCGGCGCAATGTTACCATTGAAATGAAAGCTTAGAAGCTGAAGGAATAAGACTGGAAAGCAGTATGATAGAATAATTTGAGAAAGTATAAAAAGTGAAATTACTAATAAAAAGGACAAATTTTAATCATGTATACAGCAGATAATTTCAAAAAAGAAAATCAGGAAACCTTTACCTTAAAAATAGCACCCGACCGGGATTTCAGGATCCTTCAGCTTACAGATCTGCATCTTGGCTTCGGGTTGTTTTCAAAGAAACGGGATCGGCTGGCGCTGAAGGCGGTAAGTACCATTGTAAAGAAGACAAAGCCTGATCTGATTGCCATTACCGGGGATTCGGTATTTCCCTTTTTCCCCAAAGCCGGAACGATGAATAACAAACGGCAGGCGCAGATTTTTATCCGCTTTATGGATCAATTCCGGATTCCCTATGCGCTGGTTTTCGGAAATCATGACTGTGAAATGTTTTCCAAATATAACAAAGAGCAGATGGCAGAGCTGTTTGCGTCCGGTAAATACAGCATTTTTACAAAGGGAAGACCGGAGATTTACGGAGTTGGCAACTATTTCTTAAATCTGACTGATAAACAGGGAAAGGTATTGCTGCCACTGGTGTTTCTGGATTCGAATATGTATGGAGAAAATGGCTGGTTTTACAGTGGGTTTGACTGTATTCATGAAGATCAGGTGGACTGGTGCATGGAAAGGCTCATTTCGCTAAAGCAGGAAGACCCGGACGTGAAAGCAATGGCTTTTTTTCATATTCCGGTAGCGGAATTTAAAGAAGCTTACGAAAAAATGCGTCTGGGTGATAAAAGTGTAACATACATGCATGGAACTATAGGAGAGATGAACGAGCACTTTGGAATTCCGAGATATGAGGGCACCTTTTTCCGAAAGGCAGTGGAAAAAGGTGTAATTAAGTGGATGTTTTGTGGACATGATCATCTGAATAACCTTTCTGTGGTGTACAAAGGGATCCGGATGACGTATGGCATGTCGATTGATTATCTTGGCTACAAGGGAATTCTAAAGAGGCACACCCAGAGGGGCGGAACACTGATTACCCGGCACCCGGATGGAAGCGTGGAGATCCGGATGGTGCCGTTAGAGGAAGGAGAATAGAGAAAATGAAAAATATAACGAAAATGGGTTTGTTTATGGCAATGGTGCTTATATTTACAGCATGTGCCCAAACAGAAGAGACTGCTGAGCCGGAGACAGAGAACACAGTAACTGAAATAACAGAGCAAATAAAAACAGAAGAATCAACAGAACCGAATGAGCAAACAGAGAATACTGTGAACGGGGACACAGAAGCAGTTTCTGAAAAGCCAGAAGAGGAAATCAAAGCGATAGATCCGTCCGATTATGCAGGATATTACAATAATGATGCAGATGATATCATGGAAATTGTACAGAACGATGATGGCACTTATGAAATAACAGTTTTTCTGTATAAATCATGGGGAACGGCTGGAGAAGTTCTTACGGCCGAAGGAGATAAGCTGGTATTCGATTCAAAGGACGAAAATGGGAATTCTATAAAATGTGCGGTATATCCGGATGGTGATGGACTTGCCTTTGAATTTCTTGATGCCAACGGGATCTCCTGCAAGACCGGGGATAAGCACACTGGTTTTAAGCTGGCAGATACCTCTGAGCCCCTTTTAAACGGGGCAGGAGAATATCATACAACGCTTGCCACGCGTGAGGATCTTGAAAATTATGGTGACATGGTTCTTCAGGAATATAGCTTTGAAGGTCAGACGATGACCATAACAGCAAGCTTCGGGTATTATCCGGCGCTTGATCAGGAAGGAACACTGAGTGATATGCTGCTCAATATTGAAACAACAACCGAGGAGCTTCCCTTAGATCATGCATATTTTTATACCGTAGGCGGCGATGCCGGTGAGCAGCGATTTGCTTCCTTCGAGGAGTTCCGGAATTATCTTGACGAGGTAAAGAATAGTGGGTTAGGACTTGTGATCATGATACTGGATAATCAGGTAGTATCTGTAGGAATTTCATCGTAATATAATTACTATTAAGAAGCGCGGAGATTCGGATGATTCCTCCGGATACAGACAGATATTGAATTATACCCAAAAATCGCTTAAACCTTACGGCTTAAGCGATTTTTTGAATTTAACAGTTCCTTTCGGACTATCTCATCAGTGACATTGCTACTACTCCGGCATAGGTATTCTGATAGCTATGAACCAGCTGCGCAGGAGTCAGAAATCCGGTGAGGACTTCCGTACTGTCAGCGACAATATTCTGATTTTTTTGTATGAAATTCTGGACACCCTGAATTCGTTCCCATAGAGCATCCAACTCCTTTTTATTCAGCAGATCCTTTAAGGCCAGCTCTACAGTTTCCTGATCCAATATGGAAATGCTTTCGCAGAATTCCTGCCCCATATAAGGAAGATTGCATTGTCCATTTGGTTCAATGGGTTTTAATTTCATAATACCATCCTTGAATTTCTCAAAGTCATTATATTTTTTGAGCCCGAATGCCATATCTGAGTCAATTCCGGTAACATGTGTCAGAAACCGCTTGCCGTCACGCTCCTCATAGGTATAAAACAGATTTGACGGATTGCGGTCAATTTGTCCGCATATGGTGTCAAAGATCTGCAGATGAATTAAATCCTTCAGAACGCTTTCTGTGAATTGAACCGGCAATCCATCCTTTAGAATGTCAGACAGCGTAGAACCACTGGCTTTGACAGTCACGATGCCTAACTCTGAAACCGTATTACCATCCTGTTTATTTGTCAGATTTACCATTGCAGAGTCTGTTACCAGCTTCGGAATCCCGAGAAGACTGGCTAATCTTGCAGTTGCAACATTCCGTTTGGCAAGACCCTCTCCATACTCGATGCCGGCATCCTGAGAAAGACCTCTACGAGTAAAAAGCTTACCCAGCACCGGACAAAATTGGGGCAGTAATTCCTGCAGCTGCCGCTTTTCGCTGGAACTGAACGGGGTACCCTTCTGCTCAGCAAGGTCTGTATACGGAGAAATATCATCGTACCATTTCTGCAGTACGACTAAGGTTGCCAGGTCGTCTTCGTCAATCAGAGTGGCTATTTTTTTCAGTAGGTCCTGATATTGCTTCCATTCCGGCTTTTTCAGGTGCATCCCCCGGATTTCCTCCTGAAGGGGTAACAGCGGCTCCTCTTTTTTGTAATATAAGCTGGTATTCTTGTAGTCAATGACCGTTACCTCACTGCTTGCCCCACCGGTTGTTTCTATATCATGAAAGCTGAGATCAATATAAGCTACTCTCATGGATCCCAGAACATCTGACCAGGTAGTTTCTTCTTTATTCCGGCGATAAAGGATGGTAGCGGTGCTGACCAGCTTTTCGGATTCGGATACGGCAGTTTTCCGGATATGGATCACCATACGCTTTCGTTCCTTCCCGGAAGTTGACCAAGGATGTTTATGTGTATTCTCGTAGATGTTACAGTGCTGGATCAGATTCTGGTATAAGGTTTCTGCTGTGCGAAGTTTTGCTTCGAATTCTCCCTGGTCATGGCCAAGCTCCTGATTCGAGAAAAAGTCTATGATGGCTTTTTCTGCATCCTTGACATTCTTCATGTAAATGGTGTCTTCTTTTACTTTGTTATTGAGAACGAAACGACTGCTTTGATGACTGGACTGCTGGCGGAGTGCCTCCTCGTATCCGGCCTGCTGGAGCTGACGATCCGAGATCACAGATGTTTCTTCCATCTTCTGGGTGTTGATGCCCGGTTCAAAGGTTTCTTTTTGCTGTTGGTCTTGCTGTGCATGTAAATGTGGCATACAAAATTCCTCCTGACAACGTGAATTATGACTCTGAATTGCTCTTATGTGAATTGTACCACAAAAACGACATAAATGGAGATAGTTTTATGACAATTTTATAGTTTATTTGTAACAATTCAGCCATGCAGAAATGATTGTACAAGATGACCGTGGGAGCTTGCTCACTCAAAAATGATCCACTGGATCATTTTCGTTTCACTTTATAGGAAAGACCGCCTGCGGCGCTCTCTTGAATAAAAATGGCCCGCGCAGA
>CAVERH010000024.1:0-38500 GCA_963618065.1 bacterium
AGCTCTGATCAATGTGGATTTTAAAATTCTCAGTGGAGAAGTGCATGGTCTTGTAGGAGAAAACGGCTCTGGAAAATCAACGTTATCTTCTATTTTTTCAGGAGTGTACAAAGCTGATCATGGTGAAATGATTATGAAAGACAAGCCGTACAAGCCTAGTAATATTGTGGAAGCCGAAAATAACAAAGTTGCAATGATCACTCAGGAACAGGGAACAGTAAATGGAATTTCTATTGCCGAAAATCTTTTTCTGGGGAAAGAAAGACAATTTACGAAAGGCGGGCTGCTAAATACGAAAGCAATGCACAAGAAGGCAAGAGAACTTCTCGATGGAGTAAAATTGACACATGCAAACCCGGCATTTCCTATTGAAACACTTAATTTTGAAGAGCGGAAATTAGTGGAAATAGCACGGGCATTGGACAGCAATCCAGAAATATTGATTATCGATGAGACAACAACGGCACTTTCGGCGGATGGCAGAATCATCGTAAAAAACATTATTGACCGCATGCGAAGTGAGGGAAAGGCGGTATTGTTTATATCCCATGATATTGAAGAATTGCTGGAGAATTGTGATGTTATTACGGTGCTGAGGGATGGCAGATTAATCGATACTGTTTCTTGTAACGACCTGAATGAGCACAAGCTTCAGGTAATGATGGTGGGACGTGACCTGACACAGGATTATTTCCGGGGAGATTATGAAGAAACTTCTTTTGGGGAAGTGGCGCTGGAGATAAAAAATTTAAGCTCGGATAAACAAATTGAAAATGTAAATTTTGAACTTCATTATGGAGAGATTTTAGGTATCAGCGGCTTGAGCAATAGTGGAATCCATGAATTGGGTAAGACTATTTTCGGATTAATCAAACCAATCACCGGCAGCGTGACTGTTAAAAAAACTGGAAACAGGATCAGGAACAGTCGCATTGCACTGAAAAACAAGATCGCATATATTCCTAAAAATAGAGATACGGAAGCGTTGTTTTTAAGGGCATCCATTGCGGAAAATGTGGCGATTACAGCATACGGGAAATTAAAAAAGATATTTTATATTGGGAAGAAAAAGCAGTTGTCCTATGCGGACGGAGTTATTGAGTCTATGCAGATAAAATGCAAAGATGCAAAACAAAATGTTATCGAATTGAGCGGCGGCAATAAGCAAAAGGTAGTGTTTGGAAAATGGCTGGGAAATAATTCGGAAATTTTTATCATGGACTGTCCGACAAGAGGGATTGATATCGGCGTGAAAAGTGCAATGTACAAATTAATGGATCAGATGAGAAAAGAAAAGAAAGCGATTCTTTTGATTTCGGAAGAACTTCCAGAACTGATAGGAATGAGCGACCGCATTCTGGTAATGAAGGACGGGATCATACAAACAGAGTTTAAAAGAAAACGTGAATTGGCTGAAACAGATATTATCAAATATGTGATTTAGAAGGAGAGATGATGATGAAGAAATTACAAAGAAAAAAGAGCTGTTTTCAGCTGAGCGTGATGACTCCGTATTTGGGCGTTGTTTTAGTTTTTGGACTTTTCGGCATTTTGACCAAAGGGGTGCTCTTTGATGTTTCGAGTCTGGGAAATCTGGTAAATAATGGTCTGCTTATTATGATCTGCAGTGTTGCTGCAGTTCCGGTTTTCGCAAGAGGAGAAATGGATTTTTCCTTGGGAAGCACAGAAGGCATATGCGTTATGCTGATAGGTTATGTTGTCACATCCAATATTAACTTAGGCTGGCTGGGGCTTCTGATCTCAATTGTTACAGGCGCAGCCATAGGATTTATAAATGGTCTTATTACAAATCGGTTAAAAATACCGTCCTTTGTAGCAACCATATCGGTGAACTATATACTCCGTGGTGTTATTTATACGATGATAGATTTCAAAGAGGTAAGCTTTCCCACATCTTACGCTGTAAATTATAATGTTGTGGTTTGCTTTGTCGTGCTGGTAGCAGTATGTGTGATCACTTATGTTTTGATGGAAAATACAGTAATGGGAAAAGCTGAAAAATTAAACGGTGAAAACAATCTGGCATTAGATTTTTCGGGAGTCAATAATAGTTGGTATGGCATTCTGGCATATGTTTATTTGGGTATTATGGTAGGTCTGGCCTCTTATCTGGTAACTCCAAGATTTACGATGGTACAGGCAACCATTGGAAATACTTTGGCAATAGATGTGTTGATTGCCCTGATGATCGGAGGTTTTAATATGTCCGGTGGGATCGGGTCAAAGATTTCTCAGCCGATTATCGGCAGTGCAATTATAGCTGTTTTAAATCAGGGATATGCCTTGTTAAATGTAGAAAGCAGTATTGTACAGTTTACAAAAGGAATTTTGTTTGTCGTGATCCTGACAATAACATCTCCGAATCTATTCAAGTCCTTTAAGAAGATATTTGGAAAACAAAAAGAAAATGTTAGCAAAACGGTTGTCTGAAACGGCTGCTGTTTGGAATAAAATAATTATACATTTAAGGAGGAAAAAATGAGAAAGAATTTTTTTAAAACAATGACTGTGGGAGCAGCACTCATAGCAATGCTTGCCGTAACAGCATGTGGTAACACAGAAAGCGAACAGGTTGCATCAGGGAAAGAGACAGAAACAGAGTCATCCCGGGAAGGCGGAGGTGAAAGTCAATATGACATCATTCACGAAGAGTATAAAATTGCATGGGTCGGCTGGGGTAATACCGACTATATCGGTGCAGGGATTCAGTCATATTGTGAATACTTGGACGAACAGATGCCGGAGATTACATTTGTGTACTCTGATGCTGGCCTAAGAGGAAGCGATGCAATGGTTTCTGAAGTAGAAGCTTTATGCCAGAGCGGAGTGGATGCGGTCATAGCGTACCTTCCTTCAGCCCCCATGGCAGATGTTTGTAAGAAATACGGGGTATGGCTTGGAGCTGGAACAAATCTTGTGAGCGATCAGGAACTTTTGGATTACCTGGAAGAATCAGGTATTTGGCTTGGATACTGCCCTCATGGTGATGAAGAGTTTGAAGGCAGATCAGCAGTAGAAACAATGTATGAGATGGGCGATAGAAATTTTGTTTTGATTGCTACCGATCCCGGACATCCGGCAGGTGATGCACGATATAAAGGTATGAAAGAATTTCTTGAAAGCAAAGATGATGCGGTCATTCTCGGAGAATATAGAGGAGCAGACGGAAATCAGGGGTTGGCGGATCTTCTTGCATTGCATGGAGACAAAATTGATGCGGTAGGAAAAACTTCAGCGTCTCAGTTACATGGTCTGGAGGGAGCAGTAGGAGCTTTGGCTGCGGCTGGTGTAAATGATGCACATATTGGTGTTACCGATGTATCGGAATCAGCAGCGGAATTATTTGACTCCGGTGTACTTGCATTCATGAACGGTGGAGACAGAATTGATGCGGGGGTTATGGTTGTTCCGGCTATTAATGCATTACAGGGAAATTATGAAGGACCGGTTTATCTGTATCCTAATTATGTTCAAATGCATAGCTCCAAGGATATGGAAGAGTTTTTCAAGTATGTGGAGAACACAGAAATACCACCTTTTACAGCTGATGAGTTACGCGCATGGATGAAGTGTTACAATCCCGATGCAACTAACGAAGGTTTTAAAGAGTATTTGGAAACTGAGTTTACAATCGAGAATATTGCGGCAAGGCATGCGGACTTATTTGATAAGTAAATTGCGATTTATAACACTATAGGTGGGTAAAATTATGAAAAATAGTAGAGTATCATTTATCACAAATGCATTAAAGGCATTTATTCTTCCACTGGCCTGTTATTTGATTTTTCTTGTTCTGTCAGGAGGTACATTTGGAACACCGGCAACATTGGTCAATAATGCTGTAAAATCTGTAAGTCCGATTTTGCTCGCCTATGGTGTTTTGCTGTTACTGGTTGAGGGGAAAATGGATATGAGCATTGGAGCTTCCGTGTATTTGACAGCCATTATTGGAGGAAATCTGGGACAGAAACTTGGCTGGGGGATATGTGGCATCATCGTAATATGTATTGTTGTATCCATCATATGCTGTCTGATCAAGGCCACGGTCAATTATTTCCTGAATATTTCATACGATCTGCTTTCCATAGGGTTTTTGCTTGTTTTTGAATGCTGTACCTATTTTCTTTTCGATTCAAAAGGAGCTATCGTCATGGGAAATATTACGATGATCGCACGCGCTCCATATTGTTTTATATTTGTTGCAGCTGCTTTGGCGGGTATCTATGTCATATGGAAAAAGTCTCTGGTGGCCAGTCATATCAGAACCATTGGATCAAACAGGAGTCGTGCGGAGCTTTCGGGCATTGATATTAAAAAGACGGAATTTAAGGCAATTATGCTGGGCTCAATTTTTATGGGATTTTCGGCCGTATTCTTCCTGACAAATTCAGGATTGGTGCAGCCAGTGTTGAATATGGCATCGATGTCTCTCTGTTTTGATGCAATGATTGCCGTGTTTATTGGTATGTCGTTACAAAGATATATTTCCATGCCGATAGCGATTATAATAGGCGTATTTACTATAAAGATGCTTGGAACGGGTATTCTATCACTGGGTATTCCTTCCTACATGCAAAACGTGTTTACAGGGGTATTCCTGATAATCTTTATGGGAATATCCAACAATCAAAATAAAATATTTGAGATCAGAGAAAATAAGAAAAGAGCAAAACAAATCAAAGAAAAATACGGTTTTTGACCGATGGAGGAAGATATGAATTATTTTGAAGGAAAAATCGGAAAACTTTATACGGTAAGAATTAGTCCAGATGAAGACTTTCTGACAGCTATAGAAGAATTTGTAAAGAAAACGGGAATAAAGCATGGCGTAGTGGTGTCTGGTATTGCAACATTTAAGAACTGTGTGATGCATATGGTGACGACTACTACATATCCGCCCGTAGAATATTTCGACTATAAAAATGATACACCGTTGGAGTTATCAGCGGTATCCGGGGTGATCGCGGATGGAGACATTCACCTGCACATGGTTGTTTCCGATAAGGAAAACGCTTATTCAGGTCATGTAGAACATGGCTGCCAGGTGCTTTATCTATGCGAATTGGTTATTGCAGAAATTCCGGACGGTAATTTTAAACGAGAAAAAAATGAACATGGAATCAAGCAGCTAGTAGCGATGTGATGCAGCGTTCGTAACAAAAAATGAGAGATATGGACGATTATACATAAATAATTGGATCGATTTACAGGAAGGAAAATGAAATGAACAAAACGAGTGAAGAAAACAAAAAAATATTAGAGGCTTTTGAAGGACTGCGCGTTGCCGATATCAGGGATGGAATGGATTGGTGTGGATATATGCATTATGGTACGGTTTCCAAAGAAATCCGTCCCATATTCAGAACCTGCAAAATAGGTATTGCAAGAACATGGAAATATCTCCCGTATCAGGGACCAGTGCCATTTTTGACCGGAGCAGATTATACGAAATGGTCGGCGGATTACTATAAAAATATTAATTTTTTGGGTTATTTTGATCGTATAGAAGAGGGAGACTTTATCTGTCTTGATCAGTGTGGAATGGATGTTGGCTTAATAGGAAGTTTTAGCGGCTTAGAGGCCATTAAGGATGGCGCTGTGGGATGGGTGTCAAATGGTGCCGTTAGGGATTCTGATGAAATGATCCTTGAAAAGGTGCCTTTCTGGGGAACCGGCTGTGCGCAACCTATGGTGCAGGGACGCCTGATTTGGGAAGCGGAGCAGGTTCCAATCTCAATTGGCGGTGTTGTGATTTATCCGGGAGATGTGGTTGCGGCAGATGGCGATGGTGTTGTGGTTGTTCCGAGAAAGGTAGCCTTTGATGTTGCCAAATATGCAAGACAGGAGCTTGACAATGATAAAGTTGGTAGGAAAAACCTATATGAAAGTATGGGAAGAGAACTTGATGATTCCGTGAAATAGAAAAAGAAATTGAAAGATGCAGGGCGATCGTAACATTTTATTGATGCTGGACGCCCTGCAAATATATGAAAGCATAATATGAGGTTGATTATGAGAGAAAAGAGAGCGTATGTAACCGGAGCAGACAGAGGTCTTGGACTTGAGCTTGTGAGAGGATTGCTGCAAAAAGATTATATGGTCTTTGCAGGAGCGTTTATGCCGGATGAAAAAGGACTTGGTGAACTTGCTGATCAATATGCCGGACAGCTAAAAACCGTAAAATTAGATGTCAGCAGTGATGAATCTGTTATTGACGCCGCCAAAGAAATAGGCAAGGAAACGGAGTATCTTAATCTTCTGATAAATAATGCTGGAATAGCGAAAGACAGATCTGAAACGATTTTGGATGAAATGCATTATGATGACATGCTAAAGCTTTTTAATGTTAATGCATTGGGAACGTTAAGGGTCACAAAATCAGTTATTGATCTGCTGCTGAAAGGCAGACCAAAACTTTTGGTAAATATATCCAGTGCTGCAGCAAGCATTGGGACCGTAACCAGAAAAAACCAATATGGCTACACTATGAGCAAGGCAGCAGTTAATATGCAGTCTAAGCTGATCTATAATACATTTCATGATCAGGGACTTGAGGTAAGGGCTGTTCATCCGGGATGGATGCACACAAGTATTTTTGGCAACGCCGATATTATGAAGAATGCAACATTTGAACCGGATGAGGCGGCAGAACTGATTCTTTGCTCAATATTTCAGCCGTTAGAGGACGAAGGTCACATATTTATTGAAAACAATGGTAAACCAATGCCGTATTAAGTGGAGGTGACAAGATGATTACGGGATTAAAGCATATAGCCATATATACAAAAGACATGGAACTTACAAAGGAATTTTATATCAATAAACTCGGTTTTGAAAATGTATGGGAAGGAATGGTCCAAGTAAAGACTGGAACTACACACGCCTGCACATTACAAATGGGGACATGTGTTTTGGAAATTGTTTTACCTCCGGTTCTAGACAGTGTACATAGCGTTGCAGGTCCCGTGCAGCACTTTGCGCTGAAGGTCGATCATTTGGGGAAAACAATCGTTGAGCTTAAAAATAAAGGGATTGACATAAAAGAGGATGTGGAATTTATAACCTATGAGAACGGAATTCTCCATGCGTTTATTTACGGTCCGTCAAATGAACGCATTGAACTGGTAGAAGAGAAAAGAATGGTACAGGAGACATAAGAATGGTTATTAATACTGGACAGATGAAAACGATCATTGTGGACAATCTCAGAGACGGAGTTGGAAAAACGGAAGTGACAACACTTATTGAGAAAGAAGATATACAGGGAGCATGCCGGTTATTTGCACGTTTTACTTTAAAACCTGGATGTTCCATAGGAAGACATGGACATGAGGGAGAAGAAGAACTATACTATATTATCAGCGGCAAAGGTGTAGTAGATGATAATGGAGTTAAAAGAAATGTACAGGAGGGGGATGCCACAATAACTTCATCCGGCTGTTTTCACGCCATTGAAAATTGCGGTGAAGATGAATTGGAATTTCTTGCCTGTGTTTTAACTTATTAGTATGGAGGTAAGGTATGGGAAAGTATTATAATCCGTATGAAGGTATTGCAGATATAAATGGAAAGTGGATAAAATGTAATTTCCATATCCATTCGGAAGTTGGCAAATTATCAACCGAGACGATTTTTGAGTATTATAAAGATGCGGAATATGACATATTAATGCATTCTGCTCAAAGACAATTTGAGGATACCAGTAAAATAGGAAAAAAGTTGGGAATTACAACCTATAATGGTCAGGAGTACATCAGATATGATGGTATTCTATTGGTGGGGATTCATGAACTGATCGGAGGAACCCCACAGGAAGCAATAGATCAATGCATCACGGAGGGCGGGTTTGCAATTATAAATCATCCAAATCAGGCAGAGGCAGATGTGGAAGGATTGCCGCCAATTTTTCCGAAAGATATTTTGTATTCCTTAAGGCATGCAGTCGGGGTAGAAATATATAATGGTTGTCTTTCACGACGTAATTTTTTCGGTGGTCAGCCTTTAGGCTGGGGAATAGGGACAGATTTTTGGGATGATCAACTTTCTAAAGGCATTCTTTTCTGGGGATTTGCCAATGATGATTCCCATCAGCCTTTTGAGATTAATGTGGGGTGGACTCGTATTTTTGCTGGCAGTACTTCTTTAGAAGATGTAAAGGAGGCAGTAAAAAAGGGCCAGCTATATGCTTCTAATGGGCTATATCTTCATGATTATTCTTTTGATGGTAAGCAGATCCGAGTAACGGCAGATTTTCAGTATGACCGCATTAAGAAGATCCATTACAGATTTATCGGACGTAATGGTACGATATTAGCCGAACAGGATGGCGAAAGCGGCAGTTATTCTTTACAAGGTGATGAAATGTATGTCAGGGTAGAAGCTATGGCACCGGATGGAGATATGTTGTGGACGCAACCGATCATCAATAAGGATAGTTTTAAAGATGAAAACGGGATATTTCGAGTGGAGAAAGGATAATAAAAAGATACGGTTGATATTTTATTCACTTATAATAAAAAAGAAGAAATTTACCAAGGGACAATTATCAGATGTTTCATCTGCATTAACTGGAGCGACAGCAAAAAAAATGATTGAATGGGGGATAATTTATGGATTTGCAACATAATAGGCATGATAAGCAAAGGATACCCCCATAGATCATGAAGTTCACAGCATAACCCGAATCCGGAAGTGTCATTCAGGGAATGCCTTTTGGGTTCTTCCGAGTTTTTCTTAGATAACAGGGCATGGCAATCACAGATAACAAAACCCGTGCAAGGATGCACGGGTTAGCCTGCCAAGAACATGGATGTTCTCTGGCAGGCGGTTGTGTACGTTTCCCATACAGAACCATTGCCATGATCTGTTATTGATAGAAAAACCGGAAGGTTCCATAGGATTCCCAGGATGACCTTCCGGATTTATCATTAACTATACATTTGAACACAAACCATACATTTATAATCGAACCTTAATTCAGTTCTCCATTCTTATATCTAGCCACAATATTCTGAATACGTTCATTCGGATTCAGCAGATCACTAATGGACACATCATGATTCAGTGTATCAATCAGATAAGCAATATACTTACTCATATCACAGTCAATATACCATTCCCTGCTTAATAATTCCGGAGTCTGGTATACCAGATTCGTAGTAAGCACTCCATCGATCAGACCGCTTTCATAAGCCTTATCAAAACGCTCCAATCCATTCGTAAATAATCCAAAGGTTGCACAGATGAAGATCTTCCCTGCCTTACGTTCCTTAAGACCGGCAGCGACCTCCAGAACACTTTCACCGGAAGAGATCATATCATCAATAATGATCATATCCTTGCCATCCACAGAAGAACCAAGAAATTCATGAGCAACAATCGGGTTACGACCGTCTACAATCCTCGTATAATCTCTACGCTTATAGAACATACCCATGTCGAGACCTAATACGTTTGCCATATAAATGGCACGTCCCATACCACCTTCATCCGGGCTGATCACCATCATATGATTGGAATCAATCTGAAGATTCTTCACATGCTTTAATAAGCCCTTGATAAACTGATAAGTCGGCTGCACGGTTTCAAAACCGTGCAGAGGAATCGCATTCTGGACACGCGGATCATGTGCATCAAAAGTGATAATGTTATCGACACCCATGCTCACCATTTCCTGAAGTGCAATCGCACAGTCCAGGGATTCGCGGGAAGTACGCTTATGCTGTCTGCTTTCATAAAGGAACGGCATGATAACGGTGATACGTCTTGCCTTTCCGCCGACAGCAGCGATAATTCTCTTTAAATCCTGATAATGATCATCAGGAGACATATGATTTTCCTTGCCACATAAGGAATAGGTCAGACTGTAATTTGCTACATCGACCAGAAGATAAAGATCGGTACCACGGACAGATTCCAGAATGATACCCTTTGCTTCACCGGAACCAAAACGCGGAACCTTTGCCTTCAGCAAATAAGAATCACGCTGATAGCCGGCAAATGCCAGACTGTCTTTGTGTTCACTTTCGCGGACGGTACGCCATTTTACCAGATAATGATCCACTTTCTCACCAAGGGATTTGCAGCCCTCCAGAGGAATGATTCCCAAAGAACCAACTGGAATTGTTTCAAGATTTCTCGTTTCTTCACGCTGTGCCATGAAGGTACCTCACTTTCTACTTTGCAGTTTTTTGAATAATCCGGATATCCGGCCCCGTAAATTTACATATAATATAGTTTTGCATAATCCTTGAAAATGAGCGGTCCGAATAACGGTTCGACACATCCTCAAAAGAAAGATTGGTAGATATAATTGTCGATTTCTGTGCCATATTTCTTCCATTTAATAAGGAAAAGAACACAGAAGAGATCAGATTGGTAGGATATTCGGTGCCAAGATCATCAATGATTAATAAATCACAATCAAAGAGCTCCCTGTTATAGGCAACAAGGTCTTCTTTGCTCTTATAATCAAACATACTCTTGGAAAGTATTTCGAAAAGGTGAATGGCACTCATATATACCACAGAATGTTCACTTTCCAGTAACTCGCGGGCAATACAACTGGATAGGAAGGATTTGCCCGTACCTACTGTACCATAAAAAAACAGATTATGATAGTCTGAATCAAAAGTTTCTATAAAATTTTTACTGATGTCTACCGTACGGCGGAAGCACTCCAATGCCTCCCCTTTGTAGTAGTCGTAAGATAAATGATCAAAATTCTCGGTAGTGAGAGACTTCTCTAATCCGGATTGCTCATAAAGCAGACGGATAACTGCCTGTTTGAAGCAGTGACACTTCTGCCGGTTCGGTAAATAGCCGGTATCCTGACAATCTGGGCAGGTATAAATGGGAGCGAGATAATCAGCCGGATATCCGGCATTGACTAAAAGCTCCTGCTTCTTTGAGGAGAGCCGGCGGATGGTCTGCCGGAGACCTGCGAGCGCAGCTTCGTCACCCTCCAGAAGCTTCCGTCCCTGGGAAACAGACACCGATGCGATCTGATCGGAGAGCTCTTTAAAGCCTTCTACACTGGAACAGACCTCCTGCAGGCGGTTCTCCATCATGCGGTGGTTATTCAACTGGGTCACTTCGTATCCATGAATGATGGACTGGTATTGTGCATTGCTGAGTGCCACGATAAAATCTCCCTCAAAATTAGTTACTGATGATCTCTTTTTCCAGAGCATCAAAGTCATAGGTGCTGCGCATCATCTGGTTGAAAGAAGCGGCAGTGTTTCTCGCAGGCTTTACGGAGGTCTGGCGGCTCTGACTGTAGGCATCATCGAGCTTAAGAATATCAGTCTTGTGGTGCACCTTGTTCTTATACCAGTTGTTTAAGATGCCGTCAGCATATTCGAAGCGGTGCTTGTCCGTAGCCATGACTGTCCGTTCACAGGCCTCTAAAATAATATCCTGTGTAAAGCTGAAATCCTTTGTCCATTTGATGACATAATCCGCTTCGGCCTTCGTCGGATTGCTGGACTTGCCTAAGGCTTTCATAATATCATAGACGGTTTTATCATACTTTTTGGCAACGCGTGCAGCCTGCTTGGGGGTTGTGATGCCCTCCTCAGCCCAACTGACGGCTACCTTTTCTATGTAACGGAAATCCTTCTTTCCTTTTTCTACGCAGTATTGAATGAGATAATCAATCAGATCCTCGGAAAAATGAAGCCTGTCCGCAAAGAACAGGATTGTTTTCATTTCGGTTGGCGTCAGCGGCTTGCCAATGTACTGCTCTACCACAAACAGAATCTGGGAGGTATCTTCCTTCTCCTTGAATTCCCGGATCTGGTCGAGTGTGTAAGCCGGTTTCTCATAAGGATTCGGAGCAGACGCTTCTGTCTCGGCCTCAACCGATGCAGGGCGCTGCGGCTCTTTTCGTGCGGCAGAAAGTGATACTACCTGTGCAAGAGGAGCAGCTTCGCCGGAAGCTTTCTTTGTAACATCGAGCAGACGGATTGCGCTAAGTGTTTTGGCATCGTCATATTCCAAAGCGAGCAGATGATTCTTTTCCCAATATTTTAATGCACGTATGACATCCTTCTCGGTATGGTTAAACTGATCCGCAATATCCGACACACTTGTCGGAAGGTGCGCGCTCATGGTGCGGAGAAGGTATAAATATACCTTGAGCTGGGCATCGTTCGCCTCTTTCATATACTCATCAATAAAAATATTGGATACCACAGTAACATCAGAATAATTCTCCTGATACACCTTAAACTGAGCCATATCAAATTCACCAACCTTAATATTCATTCAAACTAAATAAGCAAAATGAATTATAGCACATGCTTTTTAAAATGGAAATAGCCAAAATGCGTGGAAACCCAGTATTTACAAGGCTTTCTGGCATTTGTGGATAATGTGGACAATGTGGATATAAATAATAAAGGTTGATAAAATCCATTAAAACAAAGGAAAAAATATCCACATATTTTTAAGAAAAAATTCATAAAAATATGTGGACGAT
The DNA here is from genome assembly GCA_963618065.1 of bacterium. Taxonomy (GTDB): domain Bacteria; phylum Bacillota; class Clostridia; order Lachnospirales; family Lachnospiraceae; genus Suilimivivens. The sequence continues at coordinate 12,503 of CAVERH010000024.1, forward strand.
GTGGACAATTATCTGGAGAGAAGCTCTTCCCCAATGTTTACAACATCTCCGGCGCCCATAGTTATCAACAAGTCTCCCGGTGTACAATTTTCTAAAATAAATTTTTCAATTTCAGAAAAGCTTCCAAAATAATGACAGTTTGGATTGAGAGGAAGGATTTCTTCCTTCAGGGTTTCGGAGCTGATTCCGAGAGTATCGGTCTCACGTGCCGCATAAATATCTGCAAGGATGATTTCATCTGCCAGGGAAAGTGCCTTGGCAAAGTCCTTAAGGAATGCTTTTGTGCGGGTGTAGGTATGCGGCTGAAAAACGACCCAGAGCTTTTTGTGGGGATAATTTTGTGCCGCAGTTAAAGTTGCAGTAATTTCTGAAGGATGATGTGCATAATCATCAATTATAGTAAAACCATTGAGACAACCCTTATATTCGAACCGGCGGTCGGTACCATGAAAGCCGGCAAGTGCCTGAGCCGTCTGGTCACGGGGGATCGCAAACAGGTCGGCAAGTGCAATGGCGGCAAGCGCGTTGTAGATATTGTGCTCACCCGGTACACTGAGCTTAAAGGTGCAGGGTGTCATGTCCGTGCTTTTTAGTTCAAATTCCGCATAGCCCTTGTCATCATAGGAGATCCGGGAAACGGAATAATCGGCGTCTTCACTTCCGAAGGTGATGACGCGGCAGGGAAGACCTTCATAAATTTCTTCTACATGGGGAATCGTGTTGTTGATAATCAGTGTTCCGTCTGTCGGAAGGAGGGATGCAAAGCGGCGGAAGGAGGAACGGATATCGTTGATGTCCTTGAAGAAATCCAGATGATCTTCTTCTATATTAAGTATGATTCCGATTTTCGGGAAAAAGCTTAAAAAGCTGTTGGTGTATTCACAGGCTTCGGTTACAAAATAAGGAGAATGGCCAACACGGATGTTGCCGCCGATGCTCTTTAAAATCCCGCCGATGGAAAGGGTAGGATCGGTATCTGCCTGCAGCAGGATTTCGGAAACCATGGAGGTGGTTGTGGTTTTGCCATGGGTACCGCTGATGGCAACCGGTAATTCATAGTTGCGCATGATTTCACCTAACAGCTCAGCTCTTGTAAGAGCCGGGATGGAAAGCTCCTGCATGGCGATAAATTCCGGATTGTCCGGATGAATGGCACTGGTGTATACCACAACATCAATATCCCCTGTAATGTTTTCTTTCTTTTGTCCAATGAAAATATGTGCACCCCTGTTTTTTAACATATCGGTAAGCGCCGACTGCTTTGCATCGGAACCGCTGACCTTAAAATGCTTCTCTAAGAGAATTTCTGCAAGGCCGCTCATGCTGATGCCGCCGATTCCGATGAAATAAACATGTACGGGAGTTGAAAAATCAATCTGATACATAAGAATAGATCCTTTCCTTAATAGATACATTATGTGCAAATGTTCAGAACTCCATTCATTACAATTATACTGAATCTCTAAAAGGAGTGCAAGGACAGGGCAGTGTTTTTTACAAAATGTGGAAAGAAAGGGGGCCATAAACACATAATGTTGTTAAAAAATAGAAGTTTGTGTAAAGAACTGCCATAATTTTTGTAAAAAAATGACAGAAAAACAGGAAAAACATTCATTGAATTTGTAAAAAATATTCACTTTTAAAATAATATATGGTATAATATTCCTAATTCATTTGAACGTTCCAAAAAGGGTAAAATTCCTTTGACAGTTCGGGTTCAATAGCTTCATTAAAATTTACTGGTAAGAGGTGATGACATGATTAAAAAAGAGATGATTGCCATGTTACTGGCAGGCGGTCAGGGAAGTCGTCTGGGGGTACTGACATCGAAGGTGGCCAAGCCGGCCGTTTCCTTTGGCGGAAAATATCGAATCATTGATTTCCCGCTCAGCAATTGTATTAATTCAGGTGTTGATACGGTGGGTGTATTGACACAGTATCAGCCGTTACGGCTGAATACACATATCGGTATCGGTATTCCGTGGGATCTGGACAGAAATATCGGTGGTGTAACCGTACTGCCCCCCTACGAGAAGATCACGAACAGCGAGTGGTATACTGGCACAGCGAATGCGATTTATCAGAACATTGATTATATGGAGAGCTATAATCCGGAATATGTTCTGATTCTTTCCGGGGATCATATCTATAAGATGGATTATGAAGTAATGCTGGACTTCCATAAGGAGAAGGGTGCAGATGTTACGATTGCCGTTATGCCTGTTCCGATGGAAGAAGCAAAGCGTTTCGGAATTATGATTACGGATGAAGCTCATAAAATTACCGATTTTGAGGAAAAGCCTGAGCATCCCAGAAGCAATCTGGCCTCCATGGGTATTTACATATTTAACTGGAAGACCCTGAAGGAAGCATTACTTGCCAATGCACAGCAGCCGGGACTTGATTTCGGTAAACATGTCATTCCCTACTGTCATGACAACGGAAAGCCGTTATATGCTTACGAATTCAATGGCTACTGGAAGGATGTAGGAACCCTGCATTCTTACTGGGAAGCGAATATGGAGCTTATTGATATTGTTCCTGAATTTAACCTTTATGAAGAATACTGGAAGATTTATACAAAGAGTGAAATCCTTCCTCCCCAGTATCTGGCAGATACCAGCTTTGTTGAGAGAAGTATTATCGGTGAGGGCGCAACGATCTGCGGCAAGGTTTACAATTCCGTCATCGGCTGTGGTGTAACGATCGGCAAGGATACCGTGGTGCGTGATTCCATCATCATGAATAATACGGTGATCGGTGAGAACTGTGAACTGAACAAGGCAATTATTGCAGAGAATGTTGTTGTGGGTGATGAGGTTAAGCTTGGCATTGGTGAAGAAGCTGAGAATGAGACCGATCCTCATATTTACAATAACGGAATTGTTACCATCGGTGAGAAGAGTGTGATTCCGAACGGCATTACCGTAGGAAAGAATACCTGCATCTTTGGTAAGACAAGCGATTCCGATTATTCGGAGAAATTCCTTGCAAGCGGTAAAACATTAATTAAGGAAGGTGATAACAAGTGAGAGCAATCGGTATAATTTTAGCAGGTGGAAACAGTTATAGAATGAAAGAGCTCTCATCGAAGAGAGCCGTATGTGCAATGCCTATCGCAGGCAGCTACCGGAGCATCGACTTTGCCCTGAGTAATATGACGAACTCCCATATCCAGAAGGTTGCCGTATTTACCCAGTACAATGCAGGAAGTCTGAATGAGCATCTGATTTCCTCCAAATGGTGGAACTTCGGACGTAAGCAGGGAGGATTGTTTACCTTTACTCCTTCCGTTACGGCAGAGAATAATTTCTGGTATCGCGGAACTGCAGATGCCATGGCACAGAATCTGTCCTTCCTTAAGAACAGTCATGAACCGTATGTAGTGATTGCATCCGGTGATTGTGTTTACAAGATGGATTACAACAAGGTGCTGGAATACCATGTGGCTAAGAAGGCAGACATTACCGTTGTCTGTAAGGACATGCCGGCCGATGTGAATGTAGACCGTTTCGGTACGGTGAAGATGAATGAAGAAAGCCGGATCGAGGAATTTGAAGAGAAGCCGGTCGTAGCGAAATCCAATACGATCTCCTGCGGAATCTATGTAGTCAGAAGGCGTCAGCTCATCGAAATGATTGAGAAGTGTGCGGAAGAAGACCGTTACGATTTCGTTAAGGACATTCTGATCCGCTATAAGAATATGAAGAGAATCTATGGATACAAGCTCACGGACTACTGGAGAAACATTGCAACCGTAGAAGATTACTTCGAGACCAACATGGATTTCCTCAAGCCGGAAACCAGAGATTATTTCTTTAAACAGTATCCGGATATTTACTCCAAGGTGGATGATCTCCCTCCGGCAAAATACAATCCGGGCGCACAGGTTCGCAACAGTCTGGTATCAAGCGGAACGATCATTAACGGCACGGTAGAGGATTCCGTCATCTTTAAGGAAACCTACATTGGAAACAACTGTTACATCAAGAATTCCATTATTCTGAATGATGTTTACATTGGTGACAATACGCACATTGAAAACTGCATCGTGGAAAGTCGTGATACCATTCGCGCAAATTCATACTATGTTGGTGAGAACGACATTAAGATCGTTGTAGAGAGAAATGACCGATATGTGATCTGACAATTCGGATAGGTAAAATAACAGGAAGAAGGATAAAAATAGAATACTTGCAAAACATGTCAACAGGGGAATGACAGCTTAGGAAATCTGCAAGAATTTTGTATAGGGACGAAAGAAAGAGGGGTAAAACTTATGCAGATTACGGACGTTCGAGTTCGCAAGATTACCAAGGAAGGGAAGATGAAGGCTGTCGTATCTATTACACTGGATGATGAACTGGTGATTCATGACATTAAGGTCATCGAAGGAGACAAGGGATTGTTCATCGCAATGCCGAGCAAGAAGGCAGTGGATGGTGAATATCGGGATATTGCCCATCCCATTAATTCCCGGACAAGGGAAAGAATCCAGACTATGATTCTCAATGCTTATGAGAAATCACTTTCCGAACCCGATCCGGAATAAATCATTGGAAGGAGAGGCAGCCGTATGATGCGGCTGCCTTTTTGCGTAGAGTACTTAATGAAAGCGAGTCAAAGACGATGCTTGAATTTAGTGCATCAGGTATATGAAATGCGATATTGAGAAAAATGTTCAATTAAACGCTCGTGCTTGTAACTCAAAATGGGAAGTGCTATATTAAAATTTACTAAAATATGGTAACTATTCAGTACAGGTCGAGGCATTTGCTGCTGAGACCGTAAGAATATGATTACAAGTTTACAAATAATAAACAGAAAAGAAACATAAGCAGAAACAAGGAGGACGAAACGATGTTAAAGTGCTTAAAGAAAATTGACAAAGAAAAAACAGGATTATTTGCAGCCGGAGTATTATTCGGAACAGCAGGAATCAGGATTCTGACAAGCAAGGATGCAAAGAAGCTTTATACACAGTGCACTGCAGCCGTACTTCGTGCTAAGGAATGTGTCATGAAGACCGTAACCTCCGTACAGGAGAATGCAGAAGACATTTATGCAGAAGCTAAGGAAATCAATGAAGAGCGTGCAGCACAGGATGCAGAGCTTGGTGCTGAGGAAGCTGTAGAAGCAGAAGCTACAGAAGAAACCGCAGAGCAGGAATAATCTGTTTTGGAATGGAGTGATTACGATGAGATTTGTAATAAAACATGAGATCAAAGGCAGAATCCGTATTCATTTCGTCCAGAAAAGAATGACTCTGCAGCAGGCAGATATCCTGCAATACTATCTGGAAATGCAGGCGAATGTAGATTCCGCTAAGGTTCAGGAAAGAACCTGCGATGCTGTTATCTGCTATCACGGAAGCCGGGAAGAAGTACTTCAGATTGTGAAAAACTTTTCCTATGAACGTGTGGATGTTCCGGAAGATTACCTGAAAAACTCTGGAAGAGAAATGAACCGTGAATATAAGGATAAACTGGTGAATCAGGTTGTGCTCCATTATGGAACAAAGCTTTTGCTGCCCTTTTCCGTGAGGGAAGTGATTGCTGCCGTGAAGTCCGTCAGGTATCTGTGGAAGGGCCTTGGTACTTTGTGCAAGGGCAGGATCGAAGTACCGGTACTGGATGCAACCGCAATCGGTGTATCCATGTTCCGTGGAGACATCAACACAGCAGGTTCTGTGATGTTCCTTCTGGGAATCGGTGAGATTCTCGAAGAGTGGACACATAAGAAATCGGTCGGAGACCTGGCAAGAAGTATGTCCTTAAATATCAATAAGGTATGGCTTGTCCGGGACGGTCAGGAAGTTCAGGTTTCTGCCAAGACCATCCAGCCGAAGGATCTGGTACGTATTCATATGGGAAATGTGATTCCGTTTGATGGTACGGTGACGGATGGCGAAGCAATGGTCAATCAGGCATCTCTGACCGGGGAATCGGTTGCGGTGCGTAAGAAAGAGGGAAGCTCTGTCTATGCCGGAACGGTTGTTGAGGAAGGCGAAATTACCGTCTGTGTGAAACAGGCAAACGGATCCAGCAAATACGAGAAGATCATGGCGATGATCGAGGAATCGGAGAAGCTGAAATCTTCCCTGGAATCCAAAGCAGAGCATCTGGCAGACCAGCTTGTACCGTATACCTTCTTAGGAACGGGACTGGTATGGCTGTTTACCCATAATGTAACGAAGGCAATATCTGTGCTCATGGTGGATTATTCCTGTGCATTGAAGCTTGCCATGCCGTTAACCGTATTATCGGCGATTCGGGAAGCAAGCAGCCATGATATTACAGTTAAGGGTGGTAAATATATTGAGGCGATGGCAGAGGCCAAAACCATTGTTTTTGATAAAACAGGCACACTGACCAAGGCACAGCCTACGGTTGTGGATGTTGTACCGTTCAGCGACCAGTCCAGGGAAGAGCTGCTTACGATTGCGGCATGCCTTGAGGAGCATTTTCCGCATTCCATGGCGAAAGCAGTGGTTCGCGAGGCAGCCGGAAGAAATCTGGTACATGAAGAGATGCATACGAAGGTGGAATACCTTGTGGCACATGGTATTTCTTCCACGATTGCAGGTAAGAAGGTTGTTATTGGCAGCTACCACTTTGTCTTTGAGGATGAAAAGGCCGAGATTCCTGCAGGAAAGCAGGAGCTGTTTGACCACCTGCCGGAGGAATATTCCCATCTTTATATGGCAATTGACGGAAAGCTTTCTGCAGTCATTACGATTGAGGATCCTTTACGTCAGGAAGCAGCTATGGTCATTCAGTCACTGCGTGAGCTTGGTCTTGACAAGCTTGTGATGATGACCGGAGACAGTGACCGGATCGCATCCAATATTGCAGGTAAGGTTGGCGTGGACGAGTATTATTCCGAGGTACTGCCGGAGGATAAGGCAGGCTTTGTCGAGAAAGAAAAAGCCGATGGACGTAAGGTCATTATGATTGGCGATGGAATCAATGATTCCCCCGCATTGTCGCAGGCCGATGTCGGAATTGCCATCAGTGATGGCGCGGAAATTGCCAGAGAAATTGCAGATGTTACGATTGCAGCAGATGATCTGCGCAAGATCATCACCCTGCGCCGTTTGAGTGAAGCCATGATGAAACGGATTCACAAAAACTACCGCAGAATTATCGGTATTAATTCCGCACTGATTGTATTAGGCGTGATGGGACTGCTCCCGCCGACGATGTCTGCCCTGCTTCATAACACTTCCACATTGTTAATCAGCTTAGAGAGCATGAAAAATCTGCTGGATGCTGAGGAAGAAAAGCAGAAAGTCTTAGAGCTGCAGGCAGACTGTAACGAAGCTGTGTAGCATAGAAAGAATAGAAAAGAACATAACGAAATCAGAAAAGAGCGGAGGATGAATCATTAGTTGGTTCATCCTTTTTTGAGTTGCTATGCATCCAGAGAAGCTGCCAGTGGCAGGTTCGGTTGGTAGAGTACTTAATAAAAGTAACGCACTCCTCCTCTTCCTAAATTCAAATGAATGTGCTAAGATAAAACCGATTCGCACTGAAAGAAAAGGAGAAAACCATGTATATTATCGCAGGACTTGGGAATCCAAGGAAAGAATATGACAATACAAGACATAATATCGGATTTGCATTCATTGATGCACTTGCAGAAGAATATGATATTAATGTCACGGATGTGAAGCTGAAAGCACTGACCGGAAAAGGAATGATGGGCGGTCAGAAGGTGCTTCTGGTAAAACCCCTGACTTTTATGAATTTAAGTGGTGAAAGTATCCGGTCGCTCACAGATTATTATAAGGTAGATCCGGAGAGTGAGCTGATTGTGGTATCAGATGATATTACCTTATCTCCGGGAGGCATCCGCATCCGTAAGAAAGGAAGTGCCGGAGGCCATAATGGCTTAAAGAATATCATCGGACAGCTGGGAACCGAAAACTTTCAGAGGATCCGGATCGGTGTTGGAGAAAAGCCGAAGGGCTATGATCTTGCCGATTATGTACTGGGTCATTTTTCCAAGGAAGAACAGCCTTTGATGCAGGAGGGAATTGCGAAGGCGAAGGAAGCGTTAAATCTGATTCTTGCAGGAAATATTGATCAGGCGATGAACGAATACAATCGCAAGGAGAAATAAATGAACACATTGCTCGCACCGCTATGGGAAATTGGCGAATTTGAAGAGATTCAGAAACAATTAAATAAAGAAAACGGCTGTGTGGCACTCACGGGATGCATCGAATCCCAGAAGCTTCACATGGCTTACGGACTCTCGGAGGGGAAGTTTCCAAACCGGATTTTCGTTACCTATAGCGACCAGCGGATTAAAGAGCTTTTAGAGGATGAGCGGTTTTATGACCGTGAAGCCGTTGTTTATCCATCAAGGGACCTCATTTTTTTTCAGGCAGATATTCATGGAAACCAGCTTACAAAGGAGCGCATTAAGACACTGCGCCGGATTCTGGAAGGAAAGCCGGCCACAATCATCACAACCTTCAGCAGTCTGATGGCACCGCAGCTTTCCCTTGAGATCTGGAAACAGTACCGGCTCCATATCGATGGCAGGAGCATTATTGATGAAAAGGCCATTGCCATCCGGCTCGTGGAAATGGGATATGAGAAAACCTATCAGGTAGAAACGCCCGGACAGTTCAGCGTGCGTGGCGGTATTGTGGATATTTTTGACCTGACGGAAGAGAATCCCTATCGGATTGAATTGTGGGGAGATGAGATCGAATCCATCCGCAGCTTCGATGTCATGAGCCAGCGTTCCATTGAAAAGCTATCTGAAATCACGGTATATCCGGCAACCGAAATGCTGCTTTCGAAAAACCAGTTAAAGACAGGTATGGAAAAAATCAAAAAGGAAGCCGCAGCATTTGAACAAAAGCTCCGGAACGAATTCCATACGGAGGAAGCCCACCGGGTTGCCACGCATGTCAAAGAGCTTGAAGAACAGGTAATGGAATTCGGAAATGCAGCAAGCCTTGATGGATATATGAATTATTTCTATGACGATACGGTTTCTTTTCTGGAGTTGTTCGATATGAAGGATACCGTTTTCTTTCTGGATGAACCGGCGCATATTGAGGAGCATGCAAAGGCTGTGGAAACAGAGTTTCGTGAGAGCATGATTCACCGTGCCGAGAAGGGATACATTCTGCCGGGACAGATGAAGCTGTTGTTTTCGTTAGAAGAGACCGCAGCGCGGCTTTCAATGGGACATGTTGCGTATCTGTCTGCTCTTGATATGAAGAACAGCTTTACCGGGAAACTGCTGAAACCGTCCCTTCGAAGTGACATGACTGTCAAAAGTGTTTCTTCCTATAATAATAGCTTTGAATCCCTTGTGCAGGATCTGAAGCGGTACAAGAAAAACAAATACCGGATTCTGCTGTTATCCGGTTCGAGGACAAGGGCAGAGCGTCTTGCCAGGGATTTACAGGATGCCGAGTTAACGGTTTTTTATTCCGAGGATCCGGAACGGGAGCTGCAGCCCGGCGAAATTATGACATATTATGGCCGCGTGCTCCGTGGCTTTGAATATCCTTTGCTTAAATTTGCGGTCATTTCCGAGAGTGATATTTTCGGAAGCGAAAAGAAGAAGCGGAAGAAAAAGAAGACCTACGAAGGCCGGAAAATCAACGATTTCAACGAATTAAGCATCGGAGATTATGTGGTTCATGAAAATCATGGACTGGGAATCTATAAGGGAATTGAAAAGGTAGAAGCCGACAAGGTCACGAAGGATTATATCAAGATTGAGTACCGGGACGGTGGAAACCTTTATGTGCTGGCAACGGGCCTTGATGCCATCCAGAAGTATGCGTCCGCAGATGCGAAAAAGCCGAAGCTCAATAAGCTCGGTACACAGGAATGGAGCAGGACTAAGTCAAAGGTCCGGGAAGCAACCGGAGAGGTAGCCAGGGATCTGGTGGAGCTTTATGCGGCACGTCAGCAGAAAACCGGCTATCCTTATGGAAAGGATACGGTCTGGCAGAAGGAATTCGAAGAGATGTTTCCCTTTGAGGAGACCGAGGATCAGCTGCTCGCCATTGATGCGACGAAGAAGGACATGGAAAGCACGAAAATCATGGACCGCCTGATCTGTGGGGATGTCGGCTACGGCAAGACGGAAATTGCCATCCGTGCGGCGTTTAAGGCAGTACAGGAAGGAAAACAGGTGGTTTATCTCGTTCCGACAACGATCCTTGCGCAGCAGCATTACAATACCTTTGTACAGCGGATGAAGGATTTTCCGGTGAGAATTGATATGCTGTCCCGTTTCCGCACATCGGCAGAGCAGAAGAAAACCATTACGGACCTGAAAAAGGGCATGGTGGATATCGTGATCGGTACGCACAGAGTTCTGTCAAAGGATGTGGAATATAAGGACCTGGGACTTCTGGTTATTGATGAGGAGCAGCGTTTTGGCGTTGCCCATAAAGAAAAAATCAAGAAGCTGAAGGAAAACGTGGATGTTCTGACGCTGACCGCGACACCGATTCCACGAACCCTTCATATGAGCCTCATTGGCATCCGGGACATGAGTGTTCTGGAGGAGGCACCGAATGACCGTCTGCCAATCCAGACCTATGTTATGGAATATAACGATGAAATGGTAAGAGAGGCCATTGTGCGGGAACTGTCACGGGGCGGACAGGTTTATTATGTCTATAACCGCGTTAATAATATTGCGGATGTGGCTGCCCGGGTGCAGCAGCTTGTTCCGGAGGCCAATGTGGCATTTGCCCATGGACAGATGCAGGAAAAGCAGCTTGAACAGATCATGTATGACTTTATTAATCAGGACATTGACGTACTGGTATCTACAACGATTATCGAAACCGGACTGGATATTTCCAATGTGAACACCATTATTATTCACGATTCGGATAATATGGGACTGTCCCAGCTTTATCAGCTGCGGGGAAGAGTAGGAAGAAGCAGCCGCACTTCCTATGCATTCCTCATGTATAAGAAGGATAAAATGCTGAAAGAAGTAGCAGAGAAGCGTCTTGCAGCAATCAGGGAATTTACGGATCTGGGAAGCGGCTTCAAAATTGCCATGAGGGATCTGGAAATCCGTGGCGCCGGAAATCTTTTAGGGGCAAGCCAGCATGGACATATGCAGGCTGTCGGCTATGATCTTTACTGTAAGATGCTGAACGAAGCGGTGAAAACCCTGAAGGGAATTCCAACCAAGGAGGATTTCCTTACCACGGTGGATCTGGATGTGGATGCCTTTATTCCACCGTCCTATATTGTGAATGAGGTACAGAAGCTGGATATTTACAAACGGATTGCCGGTATTGAGAATCAGGCAGAGTGTGATGACATGAAGGAAGAGCTGCTGGATCGTTTCGGGGTAATCCCGACGGAGGCAGACAACCTTTTACGGATTGCTCTGATCCGTGTGGCGGCGCATAAGCTGGATATGACCGATGTCAAAGGAAAAAACAGCCAGATTGTGTTTACCTTAAAGGAGGATGCGCAGATTCAGGTGCAGAATATCCCGATACTCCTTGCCAGAGTGGAGCGTCTTAAGTTTAATCCGAAGCTGCGTTGTTTTGTATTCCACTATCAGAGGTGCGGCATGGTAGAAAAGGATGAGAGGCAGCTTCTTGCCTATACCGAGGAACTTTTGCAGGCCATGCAGGAGTGCCTGTTTTAACGGCGGCTGTAAAATTTATATAATTTCTATAGGAAATTTGGATAAAATAGTGTAGACTAGAAAATAGATGTGGTTTATGACAAAAGTTAAGAGGATCCGAATAGGGTAGGAGACAGTATGAGTATTTTTATGGTTTTGAGTCTGATCGGTGGTCTGGCGTTGTTCCTGTATGGTATGCAGATGATGGGCGACGGTCTGAAAAAGGTTTCCGGCGGTAAGCTGGAAATGATTCTGGAGAAGCTGACGTCCAACAAGATTATGGCCGTTTTATTAGGTGCCGGTGTTACGGCAGTGATCCAGTCCTCGTCGGCAACGACGGTTATGGTGGTCGGCTTTGTTAATTCCGGTATTATGAGCTTATCCCGTGCAGTCGGTGTGATTATGGGTGCGAATGTCGGAACAACGGTTACGGCATGGATCTTAAGTATGACGGAAATTACAGGTCAAAGCCTGTTTTTACAATTGCTGAAGCCTTCCTCCTTCTCGCCGGTTCTTGCGATTGTGGGAGTGGCGATCCTGATGGCCAGCAAGAAGGAAAAGCGGCGTGACGGAGCAACGATTATGCTGGGCTTTGCCATCCTGATGTTTGGTATGGAGATGATGTCGGGAGCAGTAGAGCCTCTTGCTGAATCTGAGGAATTTCAGAATGTACTGCTGATGTTTGCCAATCCGGTGCTTGGTATGCTGGTTGGATGTGGATTTACGATACTGATCCAGTCCTCCTCTGCGTCTGTAGGTATCCTGCAGGCTTTGTCTGCCACCGGAGCTGTTACGAATCTGTCTGCCATTCCGCTGATTATGGGTGCGAATGTCGGATCTACCACAACTGCACTGATTTCCAGTATCGGTGCCAGCCGTAATGCCAAGCGTGCTGCACTGGTGCATTTCTATTTTAATATTATCAAGACCGTTACCTTTATGGTGTTGTTCTACAGTCTGAATGCCATTTTCCATTTTGCATTTGCCAATGAGCCGGCAACTGCGGTAGGCATTGCAGTCATTCATTCCAGCTTTAATATTGCTGCTGCGATTGTTTTTACGCCGGTTTCTGCTATTTTTGAAAAGATGGCATATGTAACGCTTCCGAAGCTGGAAAGTGAAGAAGAGGACAAGATTCCTGCAAAGTCTGATATTCAGATACTGGATCCGCGTTTCCTGGAAACACCGGGCTATGCGCTCGAGCAGTGTAAGAATGCAGCTGTTGACATGGCGAATTACTCTAAGGAAGCATTATTTCTTGCTATTGACCAGATTCGAAAATTTGATAAAAAGAGTGCTGCCCGGGTGATTAATCTGGAGGAGCTTGTGGATCATTATGAGGACGAGCTGGGCTCCTATCTGGTGAAATTAAGCAGTCGTCATCTGAGTGAGAAGGACAGTCAGGAGCTTTCGGTGCTGCTTCACTGCATCGGAGATTTTGAACGGATTTCGGATCACGCAATTAACATTATGGAATCTGCAAGAGAGATGAACGACAAGAACCTGTCTTTCTCCAAAAAGGCAGAAGAAGAGCTGTCTGTTTTTACCGGTGCCATTAAGGATATTGTGAACACCTCCATTCTGGTATTTCAGGAGGAGGACTTAAAGCTTGCCCTTCAGGTGGAACCGTTAGAGGAAGTGATTGACCATCTCAATGTGGAAGTCAAGAAGCGCCATATCAAGCGTCTGCGCAAGGGTAAGTGTACGATTGAGATGGGCTTTGTTCTCTCGGATATTTCGACCAATTATGAAAGGGTTTCCGATCATTGTTCGAACATTGCCTTATGTCTGTTGCAGCTGAATGAGGATAATTTTGATACCCATATGTATCAGGAAAATATTTCTGCTTCGGATAACAAAGAGTTTAATGCGGAATATAAGCGTCTTCGTACCCGGTATCAATTACCGTAAGTGGTGTCTGAACATATGCGTAAGGGGGATGTGATATGGCGTTGGTTTATGTATTAGAGGATGATCGCAACATCCGTGAGATTGAAGAAATTGCATTAAATAATGCGGGATACCAGGTGTTTTCCTTTGAAACTGCCAGAGAGTTTCAGCAAAAGCTTAAGGAACGGATTCCGGATCTTCTTCTGCTGGATCTGATGCTGCCGGATGCCGATGGCCTTCAGCTTGTGACGCAGCTTCGGCAGAATGTGATGACCCGGAGTCTGCCGGTCATTATGGTGACCGCGAAGACGACAGAAATAGATAAAGTGCGGGGACTCGACAGCGGTGCGGATGATTACCTGACGAAGCCGTTTAGCGTCATGGAGCTGATTTCCAGGGTAAAAGCACTTTTGCGCCGGAGCATGAAGGGATTAAGCGATCGTATGATTACGATTGGCGAGATTTCCATTGATGTGGAACGCCGTAAAGTGACGATCGCGGGAGAACGCTGTGAGCTTACCTATAAGGAATATGAATTATTAAAGCTGCTGATGAATAATGCCGGGATCGTGACTCCGCGGGAGGAAATCCTTGGAAAGGTGTGGGAAACGGATTTTGAAGGAGAATCCCGGACGATTGATATGCACATTAAAACGCTCCGCCAGAAGCTGGGAAGCAGTGCGAACCGGATTAAAACCGTGCGGAATGTAGGCTATTTGTTTGAGGCATAAAGGGAACGAATATGCAGAAGAGATTTTATTATGAACTGATGGGAATGGCTGCCCTGGCAATTTTGGGAACATTATTGCTGGTGGTGGCTGTTTGTTTTTCTTACCTGAATCCGGAAACTCTGTCTGAGCCACAGAGAGAAAAGATGATTCTGATCCTGATGATCGGTATCGCAGTGATTGCAGCAGTCTGCTTTCTGCTCGCGGAAATCTGGTCTCATTGGCTGGGAGAAAGAATTCATCTTGGAAAAGAAGAGGACAACGAACTGAATGCAAGGATGCGGCAGGAATTTACCGCCAATGTGTCCCATGAACTGAAAACACCGCTCACGGCCATATCCGGTTATTCCGAACTGATTGAAAACGGCATGATTTCGTCAGAAAGCGAAATCCGCAGAATGGCAGGTGAGATTCATAGCAGCTCCGGGCGGCTCATTACCCTGATTAATGATGTCATCCGTCTGTCAGAGCTGGATGAAGAACAGGACGAGGTTCTCCAGAAGATCCCGCTTTTAGTCGCGGCGAAAAGCTGTGTGCAGATGCTGCAGATCAATGCAGAAAAGCATGGAGTTACCCTTACTCTTGAAGGGGAAGAGGTTTCCATCTGGGGAACCAGGCAGATGGTCGATGAGGTACTTTATAATCTGTGTGACAATGCGATCCGTTATAATAAGGAAAATGGAAGTGTTACGGTAAAGGTGTACAGGTACGAGCATTGTGCCGTTCTGATCGTGCAGGATACCGGAATTGGAATTCCACAGGAATGTCAGGAACGGATTTTTGAGCGGTTCTATCGCGTGGATAAGGGCAGGAGCAAGTCGACGGGAGGAACCGGTCTGGGGCTTGCAATCGTGAAGCATATTCTGGTGCGGCTCAAAGGAAAATTAAGCCTTGTAAGTAATCTGGGAGAAGGGACGACAATAACGATCACCTTTCCATCATGTGAAGAACACAGTGACAGCTAGCAAAATCAGGGCATATGGTGTATACTGGAACAGATGGCTGGATACAGGGGGAGTATCGGATGCAGACGATGATAATGATGTGTGAGAAAATCGAGGAATTACTGGAACAGCTTGGCTTAACCCGACAGGAAAAGGGATTTGAACGGCTCTCCTATGCAATCGCCTTAACGGCGCAGGAGTTTGAAAGGGCAGGAAGTGTCACGAAGCTGCTGTATCCGGATCTGGCGAAGCATTTTCAGACAACACCGGAAAAGATCGAACGATCACTCCGGCATCGGATCAAAAAATCCTGGGAAAAGGGAGCAAAAGACCGGTTCGAGGAATTATTCGGTTATCACAGGGATCATTCGGAGATCCGTCCAACCAACAGTGAATATATAGCCATCTTAGCGGACCGGATCCGGAGCGGCAGCTATGAGAATGTGTTGGAAAGCATAGAAGAGTTTGAAAAGTTATAGAAGCATAGAAAGACTGCTGATCAGTCATTTTGTATAGAAAATTCTGAATAACAAGGAAGGAAAAGGGAAAGTAAGATGAAGAAACCGGCAATCTGTGGAGGAACACCCGTCAGGGATACGAAAATTTCATACGGACATCAGTATATTGACGAAGAGGATATACAGGCAGTTGCAGACGTGCTTCGAAGCGACTATTTGACCTGTGGACCGAAGATCGCAGAGGCAGAAAAGGCACTCTGTGAAGTGACGGGAGCCAAATATGCGGTTGTCTGCAGTAACGGAACTTCTGCACTCCATATCGCCTGCCAGGCAGCGGGAGTACAGCCGGGAGATGAGGTCATTACGACACCGATCACCTTTGCGGCTTCGGCAAACTGTGCGCTTTACTGCGGAGCAAGACCGGTTTTTGCAGATATTAATGAGGAGACCTACAACATTGATCCGGAGAAGGTAAGGGAGCTGACAACGGATAAGACGAAAGCCGTTGTAGCTGTGGATTTCACCGGACAGTCGGTAGAACTGGATGCGCTTTTGGAGCACTGCCATGCACATGGCATTACCCTGATCGAAGATGGTGCGCATGTGATCGGAACGAAATATAAAGGAAAATGCAACGGCGCTATTGCCGATATGACTACGTTAAGCTTTCATCCGGTGAAGACGGTTACCTGCGGAGAAGGCGGTGCGGTGCTGACGAACAGCGAAGAGCTTTATCGTAAGCTCCTGCTTTACCGGGCACATGGTATTACCCGGGATCCTTCTTTGATGGAGCATGAGCCGGATGGCCCGTGGTATTATGAACAGCTTACCCTTGCCATGAATTATCGCATGACCGATATGCAGGCTGCATTGCTCATCAGCCAGTTAAAGAAGCTTCCCATGTTCATGGAGCGTCGGAAAGCAATTGTGAAGCAGTATAATGAAGCATTTTCGAAGCTGCCGCAGATTGTGGTACAGAAGGAAATCCCGGAGTCGGATACCACGAGACACCTGTATATTCTGCGGATCAATCCGGAGAAGCTTTCCATTAACCGCAGACAGTTTTTTGATGCACTGGCTGCAGAGAATATCTGCTGCAACGTACATTATATTCCGACCTATTACTTCCCGTATTATGAGAAGCTCGGATATCAGAGAGGCTTGTGTCCGAAAGCAGAGAAATTATATGAAGAAATTCTTACCCTGCCGCTTTATTATTCCATGAACGATCAGGATGTGGCAGATGTGATTGAAGCAGTTACGAGGATAGCAACGTATTACAGCAGGTAGTTCGTGTGAGAGTACGCGGTTTCCGCAGAAACGGCATCGTAACTGTGAAGGTACTGAACAGTTACGAAACCGGAATAGTACAAGGTGAGGTAGATCATGAAATTAAGCGTCATAGTCCCGGTTTTTAATATGGCAGCGGATAATAAATTGAAATGGTGCATGGATTCCCTGGTCGGACAGACGATTTCCGATTACGAGATCATTGCAGTGGATGACTGCTCGACCGATGATTCCTTATCGCTTCTGAGAAATTATGAAAAGGAGTATCCCGAGAAGGTGGTTGTGATTGCTTCTCCCGATAATCGGAAGCAGGGCGGCGCGAAGAACCTGGGGCTGTCTGCTGCCAAGGGAGACTGGATCGGGTTTATTGATGCAGATGACTGGGTGACCGCGGATTTCTATGAAAAGCTCTTGAATAAAGCGGAAGAAACCGGTGCGGATATGGTCGGATGCGATTATCATCTGACGCCGGAGCACAGCATGAAAATCGGGCAGATTGTACACAACAATACGCCGGAACAGGCGGGCATTCTGAATGAGGAGAAGTATCGTTCCCTGATTCTGGACGGTGGGAGTCTGGTCGTGAAGATTTACCGCAGACATATTATTCTCGACTATCCGAACCGCTTCCCGGAAGGGATTTTTTACGAAGATAATGCGATTGGCAATTCCTGGATGCTCCGGGCGAAGCATTTTGAATATCTGGAGGAGCCGTTATATTACTATTATCAGCATGAGGCATCGACGGTGCACACCATTACGAAAAGGCGGTGTGAGGATCGTATGGAGGCTGCGCGGATTATGGTGAAGGAAGCGAAGGAATTTCAGTTTTTTGATACCTATTATCCGGAGCTGGAAAGCAGCTTTACCACCCTGTTTTATGTGAATACCCTGTTTTCCTATCTGGCAGGCTCTGGCCGGAAGGAATACCGTTTCGTAAAAGCACTGGGAGATGAAATGCGAAATACTTTTCCGGATTTTCAGCAAAATAAATATTATGAGCAGAGAGTCCATGCAGAAGAACGCAGGCTGATTGCCATGCAGCAGAAGTCAACGCTTTATTTTATGATCTATTACAAATTGCTGTGGACCTACCGAAACCTGCGTAAGCGTTCAATTTTGAAATAAAGGTAACTATTCAGAACTCCATTCGCAAAACCGCTGTTTCACAGCTTATGTTTTGCTCATGTAGTTACTTCGCCATATAAAATTGCTTTTCTGCCTGAATGCAAGCATTCGCAGAAAGCAATTTTGCATGGATCTGAATAGTTACAAATAAAGATAATGGGAGAAAAAGATGAGTAGTCAGGGAAGAAGCAGAATTTATGTGTGTCATACCTTTTATCATGCCTATATTACCTGTCTGAAGGAGCTTCATATGCAACGTGATCCGGCACAGAAGCAGGCCGGGGCAGTGCTTCTTTTAAGCAGCATGTCGAATGATTTCGGCAATTTAAAGGAACGTGCGGAGAAGTCCGGCTTGTTTACGGAGGTTCTTCCATTTGACGAAAAGGAAGTGACTTACTTTCCGGAGCTTGCAAAGTACCGGAATGATACCGGGAACCTTGTAAAGAACATGCTCCAGCGCATCCGTTTCACCAGGAAATTCGGCAGATTATTAGAGCCGTATATTCCGGTCGACTTTAAGAAGTTCGACGATATTTATGTGTTCTGCGATTCCGATCCGATCGGCTACTACCTGAGCACGCATAAGATCTATTATCATGCGGTTGAGGATGGCTTGAACTGTATTCTGTATTATGATACGGCGCGCTACGATAATCGCGGACATTTTAAGCTTAAGGCATGGATGTCAAAGCACAATCTGATTTTTATCCAGAATGGTTATAACAAATACTGTCTTGATATGGAAGTGAACGATGCTTCGGTTCTTCCGTATCCTTGTGAGAAATATCTGGAGAAGCCGCGTAAGGAGCTGACCGATGATCTGACCGATGAAGAAAAGGATATTGTCGTGGGCATGTTTATTGAGAATAAGGACAAACTGGAAACGACACTTCGTGAGGGCATGAACCATGAGCATAAGGTACTGGTTCTGACTGAGCCGCTGTGCGATCTGGAAACACGGAAACGTATTTTTCAGGATATCATTGCACAGTATGGCACCATTGATGGAGAACCGGCACAGATTCTGATGAAGCCGCATCCTCGCGATGTACTGGATTATGAGAAAGAATTTTCGCAGTATATTATTCTGGATAAGAAGTTTCCGATGGAAATTCTGAACTATATAAAGGATCTTGAATTTGACCGTGTGATTTCAGTACTTACCGTAACGGATGCCATTTTATTTGCAAAGGAAAAACTGTTCCTGGGGGAGGACTTTATGGACAGATACGAAGCACCCGAAATTCACAGACAGAATGAGCAGATTTATTAAAGGATTGCAGGCGTTTAACCGGACACCGGGGTAAGCGTAAAAGTGAGCAGAGAATGCTGAAAGAGGATTGACATGACAGAAAGAATTCCAACCCCGTATTTTTTACTGGATGAGCCAATTTTACAGGAATATTTTGATATGCTGACGGGAGCATTAAAAGAGAACTGGCCCAATTACCGGATCGGATATTCCTTTAAGACGAATTCCCTCCCATGGCTGGTGAATTTCTATAAGAAGCAGGGAGCCTATGCGGAGGTCGTGTCCAGAGACGAATATGGATTGGCAAAATATCTTGGATTTCAGGATTCGGAGATTGTTTATAATGGCCCTTATAAGGACGAGCAGTCTTTCCGGGATGTTGTACTTGCCGGAGGATATGTGAATGTGGATTCCAAATGGGAGCTGGAATGGCTGACGAAGCTTTCTGAGGAATTAGAAGAGGGGAAGATTTTTACAGGTTCTTCCGATCATAATGAAGCAAATACAGAGGAAAAGACAGAAGAGAATGGAAAAGTAAGTAAGGTAGGTGAAATCCATGTTGGAATTCGTGTGAATTTCAATCTGGAACAGATGTGTCCGGGAGAAACCACGATGGGAGAAATAAGCGGGCGGTTCGGTTTTTCTTATGAAAATGGCGAGTTTGCCAAAGCTCTTTCTTATGTAAGAGCCCTTCCTCATGTAAAGGTTACGGGACTCCATCTTCATTCCAGCAGTAAAAGCCGCAGTGTGCAGATTTTCCGCAGTATTGCGCAGATGGCGTGCAAGCTGAAAAAGGAATTTGATCTTACGTTATCCTATGTGGATATCGGAGGTGGATATTGTGGTGGAATGGAAGGCAGACCGGAATATCCGGATTATTTCCCGGCTATAGCAGAAGAGCTCCACAGGGAATTTGTGCCGGAGCAGACACAGCTGGTTGTGGAACCCGGAATTTCACTGATTTCCAAAGGCTCTTTCTTTGTAACCAGTGTGATTGATGTGCGTGATATCCGGGATACCCGGTATCTGATTACTGATGGAAGCCGGTTTAACATTGATGCAACCATGATTAAATCCTCATATCTGTACCATACGAAGCTGCAGAATCCGGCCGCTCCTGTAATGGACAGGCAGGAGATCACCGGTTATACCTGTATGGAATGTGACCGGCTCTTTACGATGGAGAATCTGCCGGAGCTTCAGACGGGAGATCAGATTATTTATGAGAATGTCGGTGGATATACCATTAGTCTGAACCCGCTGTTTATTCAGTATTTTCCTGCAGTTTATGTACGCAATGGAGAGCAGATGACGGAAGTCCGTAAGAAGTGGACGGCGAAGGAATATGTGCAGGGTAATGTGTGGTAGATGAGATAATGCTGATATAATGGTTGTTATCGTTATACATGCACAAAATACTTGTCCTTGCAAGGATCTCCGGAACTAAGAAGTTCTAACTATTTCGGCATGTTTGGCTGAAGAGGGACGCAAACGCATCAACGAGCCATCCGGGCTCGTTGATGCTTGATTGGACATCCGTGTCCAATCCTTGCTGACTGTGTGCGAAATAGAAGAACTTCTAAGTTCCTGCGCTATTTGCAAGGACTAAGTATGTTTGTGCATTAGAGCACCCACTGGGAATTGTATAAAAAATCAAGTTTGAAGTTGAAGAAATGCTTAGGCAATCAGTATCCTTGGAAAGATATAGGAGAAAGAAAAGCGTTTTCATATTTTGAAAGATCGCTGAGAATCATGAAAAAGATTCGAAGTGATTTTGTGTAAAGACGGGTTTACAGTGAAAGGAATAACAAATCATATGACGCATAACATCTTAATTCTGAGCTGCGGTACAAGAGACCTTCTTATCCGTTACTTTAAAAAAGCAGCTTTTGGTCGGGTGGTTGGTGCAGATTGCAGCGAGCTTGCACCGGCACTTTATGAAGCGGATAAATATTATCTGATTCCGGGAATGAAGGAAGAGGGGTATTTTGATGCGATTCTGGAGATCTGCCGTAAGGAAGGGATCACGGCAATTCTTCCGCTGCAGGAGGATGAATTAAATCTGATTTCGGAAAACCGGGAACTGTTTGAGCAGGAGGGAATCCGGACGATTGTTTCACCGTTAGAAACCTTGCAGATCTGCAGAGATAAATATCGTTTCTTTCAACATATGACAGAGCATGAGATCCCGGTGCTGAATTCCTATATTGATCTGGCGGAATTTGAAAAGGCATATGAAGCGGGGAAGATTACATTCCCGGTATTTGTGAAGCCGGTCCGGGGAGCCGGAAGTGTTGGCGTGATGAAGGTTTCCTGCATGGAACTCTTAAAGGCGTTGTTTGTGTACAGTGAAGAGCCCCTGCTGATCCAGGAATTCTGTAATGGCAGGGAATTTGGTATTGATGTATATGTGGATCTTGTAAGTGGCGAAGTGGTGGATATCTTTGCGAAAGAAAAGCTCCGGATGCGTGCGGGAGAAACGGAGAAGTCCATTACCTGTAATGCTCCGGCATTGAAGGAGTTTGTTTATCGTGCCGCTTCTGCTCTGAAATTGTCCGGTCCGATTGATATGGATGTTTTTGAAAGAGATGGGACGTTTTATTTGTCAGAGATTAATCCGAGGTTTGGCGGAGGCTTCCCTCATGCGTATGCCTGCGGTGTGGATACACCCTCTTATATTCTGAGGAATCTGCAAGGAAAGCCAAATGAAAGTCATTGGCAGGAGGAACGGGAAGAAATCTATGTCTTAAAGTATTCGGATATTCTGTGCATTGATCGCTGAGAAGGTATGCTATATGGGTAGTATTGGAAGAATAATCAGGAACGGGATTTAAGCAGGGCAATCAGCGCATCTGCGATGCGGACAGCTCCGTTCCCATCCACAAGCTGCTGCATCCGTTTGGAAACCTTCCGGTAGCGAAGGAGGTGCACGGAAGCGGCCTGATTTTTGACATAAGGATTCATGGAGGTAACCCAGTGGGCTGCCTCCTTTTTTACGGATGCTTCGGTCATGCGGACATCACCGAGACAGGGAATGGCATCATTTTGTGCAAAAGCATTTGCAGAGGCAATCTGATTATCTGCAATGATAAAGCTTGCGGTAGGAACACCGACTGCACACAGCTCGTAAAGTGTTGTTCCGGCAGCTGAGAGTGCAAGATCACAGGACTGCATCAGGGAAGCCATATCCGAAACACCCTGATGGAGAATAACGGTGGAAGCTTTTGCAGATGGGAAAGCCGAAGGGCACAGATTTTGACTGTCTGCCAGTTCGCACAGTGCCTGACGGTCGGGATTCATACTGCCTAGGAGAAGATCAAAGCAGTAGCCGGATGGGCATGCCGCAAGCAGGTATTCGGTGAGATGGAGCGTGGTATGATACGGATCGGAACCGCCCGAAGCAATGAGAACATGGCAGATTTTGTCGTCTGACACAGAGGGAAGGGCTCTGCCTGCAGCCTGAAACTGGGGACGAAGTGGCGCATAAGCGCCGCCTAACAGCTTCTTTCCGGCACGGTTATAGGAATGTTCATATTCCTGCTGTGTTTCCGGGGTTAGAATATCGTAATTGATGACCAGGTCAACCGGGTAATCAAAGGCACGCAGATCGTCCAGATAGACGAGAGCAGCATTGGCCTTAAGGGATAAAAAATAGCTATCGGTTACAAAATAGGAATCCACCAGTAAAACCGGCTTATCCGGAAAAGGAAAAGCTGCGTCGGAAACAGGATAGGAAGTCTCATCAGAAGCTGGTGTGTGATTGGGGGAGGTTTGGCACTTGTTTATAAGTGAGATCAGCTCCGGCAGTTCTGCTTCCAAATTGTCATACCGGGCAGTCTTAAGAATACGAACCGGGAATTCTTCCTTGAAGTCGAAAAAGCCGCTTAACAAGGCCTTGCTCTCCTGATCGGAAACAAGGAAGGTGATGGGGGATTCGTCCGGCTCCGCAAGGATCGTCCCTGTGGTCAGCAACTGCCTTTTTAATGCCCGGGCAATCGAAAGACACCGCACTAAATGTCCGGTGGCAATCTCGGTATTTCCATCTGCTCGAATATAAATTATTGAATCAGCTCCCATGCCAGAGGAGTTCCTTTCTTTAAGAAATGCCTGGCCTTTTTGCCCAGGACTTCTTCGTAATACATGGTATGAAGTCCGATTCCGGGACGGATCGAACGGATATTTTCGGGGGTTAAGGTTTCACCCTCTGCAATATCCTTGACAACGAAAAGAGAACGGGAACCGCGATGCTCCTGCTTTTGCTTTTCAGTCAGAACATATTCTGAAGAACCGAGTGCCTTATCTAAAATACGGATTTCCTCTACCATCTGCTTAAATTCCTGTGGTTCCATGGAAAATCCACTGTCCGGGCCGCCATCTGCACGGCGGAGGGTCAGATGCTTTTCTACCATTTTAGCACCAAGAGGAACGGCTCCTGCAGAGACGATGGTTCCTAAGGTGTGATCGGAAATTCCGGTCAGACAGTCGTAGGTTTTTGCAAGGGTCGGAATGACGTTTAAGTTTACCTCTTCATAGGGCGTCGGATAGGCAGACACGCATTTTAACAGGATGACATCTTCATTGCCCTCTTCTTTACATACCGCAAAGGCGCGTTCGATATCTTCCGGGTAAGCAATACCGGTAGCGAAGATCACGGGCTTATGCAGCTTTGCAACCTTATGGATCAAAGGAACGTCGTTGATTTCGTAGGAGGCAATTTTGTAGGCAGGAACGTTAAGCTCTTCCAGAAAATCCACTGCCGTGAAGTCAAAGGGAGAAGAGAAGCATTCCATGCCAAGCTTATGCGCCTCTTTCATAAGCTTCGGCTGCCATTCCCAGGGGGTATAGGCCTGCTTATAAAGCTCATATTCGGAGATGCCGTTCCACAAACCGCCTTTATTCATGAAACAGTCATCGTGGCAGTCAATCGTCAGGGTGTCGGCGGTATAGGTCTGAAGCTTGACGGCATCCGCGCCGGCCTTAGCAGCCGCGTGGATAATTTCCACAGCACGGTCATAATTCTGATTATGGTTGGCAGAAACCTCTGCCACAATAAAGGTGGGAGAAGCGGCACTGATGGTACGCTTCCCGATCTGTATCGTATGATTCATGGAAAATCCTTTCTGTGAGGGTACTTACAGTAGATTTTATGTCTAATTTGCTCCTGAGACCGTAAGAACATGACTCTGAATCGCTATAAAGACTCGGAATGAAGCCTGCGGTATTTGATTTCGGCAATTTCCCAGTCCTCTAAGGTATCAATGTCCTGCACTTCCATTTCAGTTAAAACAAGGGGCACCTGTCCTTGAACATCGGTAGTTCCTTCTTTTAGAAAAACGTTGGTGCGGCAGGCATAAAACTGTCCGCAGTCATGATAAATTTTCTGTAAATCCTGGCTTCTGGCAAGGGCATACTCCGGAAACTGACGTATTAAGAAGCCTTCCTCGCTGATTAATAATCCTCTTTGCGGAGGATAGGAAAAAGGCACAACCGGCATTACGGAATCTGAGTCTGCAAGAAGATCCATAGCCTGCTTCAGCCGTTCGCCAGTGACAAAGGGAGCGGTCGGGTAGATGCAGCAGAAATTGTCAAAATGCTCGCCGCGTTCCTCGTAGGCTTTCAGTACCTCCATAATGACATCATCGGTAGATGCATAGTCATTTGCTGTTGCTTCTGATCGGAAAAAAGGAACCGAAGCACCGTATTTCTTTGCAATTTCGGCAATCTCCGGATCATCGGTAGACACCATGACTTCCTTAAAGGCTCCGGAAGAACGTGCAGCTTCAATGGAGTAGGCCAGAATCGGCTTCCCACAGAATTCCCTGATATTTTTACGTGGTATACGTTTGCTGCCTCCGCGCGCAGTGATCATCGCAAGATTATGACCCATGGAAGATGACTCCTTTTCTTATAATAATCTATTTATAGGATAAATTCTTTCTTACTATAAATATAGCTATATATAACAACTCAAGTATACCTTATCTATCACCGGATTGCAAAGAGATATCTGCGAGTACAGTTCAGCCATGCAGAAATGATTGAGCAAGATGACCGTGGGAGCTAACTTTTTGGATTTATTAGATTATATTCTCGCAATTAAGTCCAATCGGTTTCCGCAGTTTCTCAAATTTTACTCACACAAGCTTCATTTTGGACTTTTTCCCTTCTTTTCTTCATGTTATGTCCAATTTTCTATTTCGTTTTGTGATTTTACGCTCCGTACTGGCTTTTTTTGGACATTTTTCTTCTTTTTGCTCAATATAAATCCAATTTTCTACTGTTTTTCAATAATTAAGGTTGACCTCATTACTAAATTTGGACATATAACGTTCACGCATGCTCTTTATGTCCAATCCCCGGTATCATCAATCAGCAAGGCTGAACTGATATTCGCTGCCAGTGGCAGGTTTGATGGTGGAACGAGGTACGAGTGAACAGTATCACTACGATTTTGCATGATAGACGAAGTCGAGAAGTTGTGATACACTGTAGACAACAGTTCAGCCGGCAACTTATGAATGGGCAAGGATGAATAGCCAAAGATAGTTACAGAGATATATAAATAAAGGTAACTATTCAGAACCCCATTCGTAAAACCGTTGCTTCGCAACTCAAGTTTTACTCATGTGGTTACTTCGCCATATAAATCATGGCATATGTCCGCTTGA
>CAVERH010000025.1:0-36856 GCA_963618065.1 bacterium
AGATTACCGATGACCCTCTTGCTTATGCGAAAGAACAGGTCAAAAAATATAATGAGGAGTATAAAAATAAGAACTGCGTATCTTTAGAAATCAAAGTTGATTTTGCTGAAAAGATCAAGGCAACCGGAGACACTGCCTCGCATAGTACCCTCTTAAATATCGGCTATTTTTTCCTGCAGCAGTTTTATCATGATCTGAAAATTGATTCTTTCTTCGAATCCGCTACAGCAGATATGAAAAATGAGTTTGACCCAAACCTGATTAACCGTTTCCTCACTTACTCACGTATTCTCTATCCGGATTCGAAGCTTGGAACGCATCAGAATCTCTGCCGTTTTTATGAGCAGCCTGCATTCGATTATGTCCATATTTTACGCACAATGGATATCCTGCAGGAGCACTATGAGGAATATATCTCCCACCTTTTTGAGGCCAGCTGTCAGCTTGTTAAAAGGGATACTTCCGTATGCTTTTATGACTGTTCCAACTATTATTTTGAGATTGAGACAGATGATGAGGATTACGTTGATGAAGTAACCGGAGAGACCATCAAGGGACTGCGAAAGTATGGTCCAAGCAAAGAGCACCGCCCGAATCCCATCGTGGAAATGGGGCTGTTTATGGACAGAGACGGTATCCCCCTTTCCATGTGCATTACCTCCGGATCAGATAATGAGCAGACAACCGCCATTCCTCTGGAAAAACAGCTCACCAAGATGTTGAAAGGAAAAAAATTCATTTACTGTGCGGATGCCGGACTCGGCTCACTGAATATCCGGAATTTCAATTCGATGGGCGGAAGGGCTTTTATCGTTACCCAGTCCATCAAGAAACTTTCAGGTACCTTACAGCAGGCTGTATTCAGTGACACGGATTATCATCTGCTTTCTTCTGATGAACCTGCGACCATAAAGGATATGAAGGAATTCGACCGGCATGATCCCCAAAACAAGGATCTGTATAATGACAGGATTTATAAGATGATTCCTGCAGACAAGGCATTCGACCTGGGACTGTACGAGGAAAAGACAGGTAAGAACGGCTCTGTCCGTAAAGTGAAGTCGAAAGCGGTTGTACCGCAGAAAATCATTGTTTCTTTTTCAAGAAAAATGATGGAATATCAGCGGTATATCCGTAACCGGCAGATTGAGCGTGCAAAGAAGCTTTTGAAAAATCTAGATCCGGAGACTTACAAAAAAGGGCCTCATGATGTCACACGTTTTATCAAACGTACTTCATCCACAAAATCCGGTGAAAAGGTTACCGATCAATATACAATTGACCAGTCCGTCATTGAGGAAGAAGAAAAATACGATGGGTTTTATGCCGTTGCAACAAATCTGGATGATTCCGCCAAAGATATTTTAGAAGTCAGCGCAAACCGCTATAAGATCGAAGACTGTTTCCGGGTGATGAAGACAAACCTCTCAGCACGTCCGGTTTTTCACCAGAAACGGGAACGAATCATTGCCCATTTCATGATCTGCTACACAGCACTGCTCATTTACCGGCTGATGGAGAAAAAGCTGGATCTGCATGGGACTCATTACACAGCAGATGCACTGATAGAGACCATGAAAAGTATGGACGTAGCAAACATTGAGGACATGTGTTACCTGTCAACCCACACCGGTTCTGAAGCCTGCACCGCTTTGAATGCAATTACCGGGCTTGGGCTGGACAAAAAATACTATCAGCCAAAGGAACTTAATAAAAAGATTAAAAAAATTTTGAAGTAGTATTTCCATACAACATATTTAAAAACAATGAAAGTGGCAGAACCCTTGTAAAATCAAGGGATTCAGCCACTATACTTTTCTTTAAGTGTCAAAGATGGGAGTATAATACCTTTTGAAATGCAAGTACTTTTTTAAAAAATTTTTAAAGTGGGTAAAAATGATCGCCAATTTAGACGAGAAGTAGGTGCGCGCACCGCAGTCATATGTATTAGATGGTAGAAACGAGCCTTTACATAGCAGCTATTGAGAGTTACTATAATTTAATTTTGCCTGAAAATCATGAAAATTCAGGTAGTCAGGAGCATAGAATGATATTTGAAACACATGCGCATTATGATGATCCGGCTTTTGACGAGGACCGGGATTCTCTTCTGCTGAAGCTCCCGGAGGAAGGAATTACGAAAGTGGTTAACGTTGCGGCCAACCTGAAGGGGTGCTGCGATAGTCTGGAGCTTGCAAAGAAGTATGATTTTGTTTATGCATCGATCGGAGTGCATCCCTCCGATACCGGGGAGCTGACGGATGACGATCTGGCTTTCATGGAGAAGCTTTGCAGGGAAGAGGCGTTGCAGCAGGGCGGTAAGGTTGTAGCGGTTGGTGAGATTGGTCTTGACTATTACTGGGACGAGCCGGAGAGGGAGATTCAGAAGAGGTGGTTTGAAGCACAGATGGAAATGGCGCGCCGGACACACCTTCCTCTGATCATACATTCGAGGGATGCCGCAAAGGATACCGTAGATCTCATGCAGGCACACCACGCAGAGGAGATCGGAGGAATTGTGCATTGCTATTCCTATTCCGTGGAAGTGGCACGTACCTTTCTTGATATGGGCTTTTATTTCGGAATTGGAGGAGTCGTTACTTTTGGCAATGGAAGAAAGCTTGCAGAAGTGGTAAAATATCTTCCGTTAGAGAAAATAGTTCTCGAAACAGACAGTCCGTATCTTTCTCCGGTTCCGAACAGGGGAAAGCGGAATTCTTCTTTCAATCTTCCCTATGTAGTGGAAAAGATAGCAGAATTGAAGGAAATTACTCCGGAACAGGTCATGCAGGTGACTTTTGCCAATGCAGAGAAGGTTTACGGATTTCTCAATCATTAGCAACAGTTTTGTGAATGGAGTTCTGAACGTTACAAACGATATATAAAATACAGTAACAGGAGATAACGAATGCCGACATTAGGAAATCCCACAGGAACGATCGAAATTTTGAAAAAATATAATTTTAACTTCCAGAAGCGGTTCGGACAAAACTTTCTGATTGACAGCCATATTCTGGAAAAGATTGTAGAATCCGCAGAAATCATGAAGGAGGACTGCGTACTGGAAATCGGCCCGGGAATCGGAACGATGACACAGTATCTGGCAGAAAGTGCCGGTCAGGTCATTGCGATTGAAATTGATAAGTCCCTGATCCCGATTCTGGAAGATACCCTGTCTCCTTATGATAACGTAACTGTGATCAATGAGGATATCCTGAAAGTGGACATCCGGAAACTCGTGGATGAGCGGAACGGAGGAAAGCCGATCAAGGTTGTGGCAAATCTTCCCTACTATATCACGACACCGATTATCATGGGCTTATTTGAGAGCCATGTTCCGCTTGACAGCATCACCATTATGGTGCAGAAGGAAGTGGCAGACCGGATGCAGGTAGGTCCCGGAACAAAGGATTATGGTGCGCTGTCCCTTGCGGTACAGTATTATGCACAGCCGGAGATCGTGGCGTATGTTTCTTCCGGCTGTTTTATTCCAAAGCCCAATGTGGGAAGTGCGGTCATCCGCCTGAAACGATATGCCGAGCCCCCTGTTGAGGTAAGAGAGGAAGCATTTTTATTCCGTCTGATCCGGGCGGCCTTTAACCAGAGAAGAAAAACACTGGCAAACGGAATCGGTAACGCACCGGATATTCCGTGCAGCCGGGAACAGGCGCAGGAAGTCCTTGAAAAGCTTGGATTTTCACCATCTGTCCGGGGAGAGGCACTGACACTGCAGGAGTTTGCATTGTTATCGAATGAAATTTACTACAAGATCTATGGGTAAAATTGGAAGAAGATGTCCATATCTTGTCTTTTTTGCGTTTTATTTTTGACATCTCACACCTCGTATGGTAAACTGATAACATAACTATGTGTGCCTTTCGGCAGGAAAATTATAGAGGTGACTACCTTGGATAAATATGAATACAAAGTACGTGCAGATGAGATTAAATCCTTAATTTCAGAGGGCGAATACGAGGAAGCAGTTAAAATTGCAGATTCTATTGACTGGCGCAGAGTAAAAAGTGTCATGATGCTCTGCACCATCAGTGATTTATATAAAATCAACCGAAGATACGAAGACAGCAGGAATATCCTTCTTCTGGCCTATGAGAAGCAGAAAGGCCGGCTGATTGTATATTCCCTTTGTGAGTTGTCTATCAAGCTTGGAGAATACGTTCAGGCGATCGAATACTACAAGGAATTCGTTCAGCTTGCACCGAAGGACAGCGGCAGATATATTCTGCAGTATAAGCTGTATGAAGCACAGGATGTGAGTCTCGAAGAACGGATTGAGGTTCTGGAAGAATTAAAACGCCATGATTATCGTGAAAAATGGGCTTACGAGCTGGCTTACCTTTATCACAGGGTAGGTCTTGAAAGCAAGTGCATTGAAGAGTGTGATGAGATGATCCTGTGGTTTGGAGAGGGCAGATATGTTCTTAAGGCATATGAGCTTAAGATGCTGCATACATCTTTAACACCGGAACAGCAGCAGAAGTACGAGGAATTAAAGAGCCACAACGGAATGCGTGCTTCGGACCTTGCGGTAGATCAGGAAACGGTGCGTGAGGAAGCAAAGTATGAGACCGAGGATGAGAGTGATGATGAATACAGCCGTCAGATGAATCAGTTGACAGATGATACCAAGCAGATTCCGGAGACGGAACCAGTTTCTTCACCGTCCGATGATCTGGATATTCAGGTCAAAACCGTTGATGTCAGCCAGTACAACACGATTAACTTACAGAAGGAGCTCGCAGAGAGCATGCGGGAGCTTCTGGAGAATAAAACCGAAGAGATGTCGGCAGGTGAAGTAAATGATCTGATGATGACACAGATGTATGCGCCGGTAGAGCATACAGAGAGCGCGGACGAGCCTGCACAGGCAGATGAGGCCGCTGATAAAGAGACGATCTGCATACCGGATATGCAGCCGGTTGAACCGCAGATCGAACAGCCGGTAACCGCAGAGGAACCTGCAACAGAAGCTGAGGCGGCAGAACTGCAGGAAGCTTCTGCACCGGAAGCAGTTCAGGCAGAATTAAAAGAGGAGCCTGTAGAAGAAAAGCAGGAAAAGCCACAGCCGGTTCTGCGTCAGGATACCGATGAGATGAAACTGATCACAGACGAAGATCTGAAACAGGCAGATGAAGAAGTATTCTTCGGCAATACTTCCGAAGTAAATGTGCAGGATGTAGTTTCCGAGCTTACTGAGAAGAATGCAGACCGTACAGCGTTCCGTCCGGTGGAAGAAGAACAGGCAGAAGTCACACCACAGGTAACACCGGTTTCCCTCGATGCCATGTCCAATACGGGGGTAATCCGTACCTTTAACAAGAAATCCGGGTATGATGAGATACTTTCTCAGGAGTATGATGGGCAGATCAGTCTGGTCGTACCGGAATCCGAGAAGGTAGAGAAGCAGATTACGGGACAGCTCAGTATTGAGGATGTGATGGCAGAATGGGAGCGGATGAAGAAGGAGAACGAAGAAAGACGTCTCAAGGAAATCCGTGAACGTGTGCGTAAGCAGACGGACAACCTGTTTGCCGATTTTGATGAGTCCACGAAATCCGGACTTCTGGAAGAACTGGAAAATGCCATGGTAACCGCGGCTATGAGGGAAGAAAAGCTTCGTGCTGATAAGGCGAAGCCGAGGATTGTCAAGGTTTCTGATATTGAGAAGCAGCGTGAAGAAAAGGAAGTTCATCCGCAGGAAAAAGAAGAGGTTAAGCCGGAGCCTGTGAAGGAACAGGAAGAGATCCTCGAAGAATCCGCGGAAGAACTAATGGAAGAACAGCCGGTGACAGAATCTGTTATGCAGGAAGTGCAGGTACAGGATGCCAATACGGATGAACTGGTTGAGGATGCCGAAATTATTGATGAGGAAGAGGAAGCTGCCGATGCAGAAATGGCACAGGAGAGTATAGAGGCTGGAGCCGAGGAAGAACCGGAAGAGCCGCAGAAGATTCCACCTCGCAGAAAAAAGAAAAAAGCACAGCAGAATTTTGACGAGACACAGAATATTGTACTGGAGTTTGAAGATGTACCGGAAGTGACCGGGAAAGCTCCTGCATCGGCAGCCCCGGATAAGAAGCTTAGGGCATCCGGAGAGATTAAGAAGGAAGAGGAGCCGGTACAGACGACCGGGGAAGAGACCTCTTCTACAGGAAAAGGACGTGAACTGACGGAACATGAAAAAGAAGAGTTTGCACCGTTTATCCATCATCGCCGGACACGTCATCAGATTGCAGAGGTCATCGATAATATCAGCCTTGCTTCTTATACCGGTAATGTGGTTGTAACCGGTGAAGAGGGGACGGAGGCTACTGCTTTTGCGAAGCTCCTGATTAAGGATGTACAGTCCAATGACAGTAATTTCTCCGGTAAGGTTGCGAAGATCTCGGGATCGGTTTTGAATAAGAAGGATATTACAGAGACACTGAACAAGCTTGCAAACGGTGCATTAATTGTGGAAAATGCTGCAGCGCTTAAGAAGCCGTCTGTGGATGTCCTGCTTCGTGAAATGAATCAGGAGGAAAGGGGACTGATTCTGGTCTTGGAGGATACGAAGAGCCGGATGGATGCATTCCTTGCAAAGAATAAGGATTTACAGGATGTATTTAATTTAAGAGTGGATCTGGAGGCGCTGGATGACCAGACCCTTGTGAAATACGCAAGAAAATATGCTTTAGAGCAGGAATATTCGATTGATGATCTGGGAATTCTGGCACTGCATACGAGAATCGCCGATATGCAGACCGGTGACCATGAGGTAACACTTTCCGAGATTGAAGAGCTTGTGGATGAGGCTATTTATTATGCGGATAAGAAGACACCAAAGCATTTCTTTGATGTTTTATTTGGAAATCGATATGATGATGAGGATATGATCATTTTAAGAGAAAAGGATTTCATGCATTACTAGAGAAAGGTGTGTAGAGGTATGGCAGAAAAGAAAAAGCCAACAGTCTTCATTTCCCAGGATGACCAGTATCTGTTTGCACAGGGGACTCATTATGATATTTATGAGAAGCTGGGGGCGCATCCTTCCTGTGAAGACGGGGTAGATGGAATGTTCTTCGCAGTATGGGCACCAAATGCAAAGCAGGTTTATGTAATTGGGGAGTTTAATGGCTGGAATGAGAGTGCAACCCCAATGACGAAGCTCGGACCGGGTGGAATTCATTCGGTATTTGTTCCGTGGGTCGGAACGGGGGTATTGTACAAGTATCTGATTATTACGCAGGCAGGGGAGAAGCTGTATAAGGCAGATCCTTTTGCTAACAGCGCAGAATTACGTCCGGGAACAGCGTCCAAAACAGCAGATTTGTCTAAATTCAGCTGGACAGATGCGGTATGGATGAAGGAACGTGACCAAAAGGATTATAACAAAGAGCCGATGGCAATTTACGAATGCCACATTGGTTCCTGGATGCGTCATCCCTACCCGGAAGAGCAGGGATTCTACAATTACCGTGAGTTTGCGGATCGTATTGTGGAATACTTAAAGGAAATGAAATATACCCATATTGAATTAATGGGAATTGCAGAGCATCCGTTTGACGGTTCCTGGGGATATCAGGTAACCGGATACTATGCACCGACCTCTCGTTACGGAACGCCGGACGATTTCATGTATCTCATCAATCAGTTGCATAAGCACCACATCGGTGTCATTCTGGACTGGGTTCCGGCTCACTTTGCAACCGATGCACACGGTCTTGGACAGTTTGATGGGGAGTGCATCTTTGAGCATCCGGATCCGCGTCTGGGAGAGCATCCGGACTGGGGAACCAAGATTTTTAACTATGGAAAGACCGAAGTAAAGAACTTCCTGATTGCGAATGTATTATTCTGGATCCGCAAGTTCCATATCGATGGAATCCGTGTTGATGCTGTTGCATCTATGCTGTATCTTGATTATGGCAAGAAGGAAGGCCAGTGGATCCCGAATAAATATGGCGATAACAAGAACCTCGAAGCAATTGAATTCTTCAAACACATGAACTCCGTTGTCCGTGGAACCTATCCGGGATTCCTGACGATCGCGGAGGAATCTACCGCATGGCCGAAGGTAACCGGCAGGATTGAAGACGGTGGACTGGGCTTTTCCTTCAAGTGGAATATGGGCTGGATGCATGACTTCTGTGAATATATGAAGCTGGATCCGTATTTCCGTAAGGATAACCACTATGCCATGACCTTTGCGATGACCTATAATGACAGTGAGAATTATATTCTTCCCCTGTCTCACGATGAGGTCGTTCATCTGAAGTGCTCCATGGTCAATAAGATGCCCGGATATAAGATCGACAAATATGCGAATCTCCGTGTGGGCTACGCTTATATGTTTGGTCATGCCGGCAAGAAGCTTCTGTTCATGGGACAGGATTTCGGTCAGGAAAGAGAGTGGAGTGAAGCAAGAGAGCTTGACTGGTTTCTTCTTCAGGAGGATCTGAACAAAGGACTTCATGATTATGTGAAGAAATTATTAGAGCTTTACAACAAATATCCGTGCCTGTATGAAATCGACAACAGCTGGGGAGGCTTTGAATGGCTGAACTGTGACGATAAGGATCGGAGCACCTACAGCTTTTTCCGTAAGACCTCCGATGGTAAGAACAATCTCATGTTTATCATTAACATGACCCCGATGAAATGGGAGAATTACAAGGTCGGTGTTCCGAAGAAAAAGAAATATAAGCTTCTGCTAAACAGTGACGATGTTCAGTTTGGCGGACAGGGTATGGAGGTACCTGCGGAAATCACTTCGGTAAAAGAGAACTGTGATTATCGCGATTACAGCCTGACACTGGATGTTCCGCCGTACAGTGCTTTAATTTTTATGTTTTAGAATGCCTGCCGGATGGATTTCAGATTGTTTTTAAATCCGGTACAATGGTTAAGAAATTAAAAAAATATGCCGAAATAAAGGGTGAATGTGAAAGCATTCATCCTTATTTTTAACTTATTAGGAGATTTACTCTATGAACGTTTATTTTCCTGGTGCGGAAACGGATTCCGCAAAGCCAAGTATAAATGTTGACAGAGCCACAACTGCATATCGTACTTCCACCCGGAACGCAGAACGGGCAGGAAGAAGCTCATTTGCATTAGACATTTCTGGCACAGTTACGGATAACAGCGCTTACGCAGGTCACGGAAGGACCGCAGAAGAGGTTATGCGGATGGCGGGACAAGAGGATATTCAGGCCCGTCGTGATTATATGGCAGTAATGTCTAATTGTATGTCTGATGAAGATTTTGCGAAGCTGCAAAAGGAAGGCTTTCATCCGGGAAGTACGGAAATTGATACGGTTGTGACCATTGTCGATCGTATAAAAGCGGCACTTGTAAAGGGTGGAACAGAGGTTGTCGGATATACCGATACTTTAAGTGACGAAGAACTTTGCAGGATTACAGGCTCGGAAAGCTTTGCCAATGAGCTGAAAAGTCAGTTCCATGACCGTGACATTCCACTGACTGAAGAGAATGTGCGGGCCGTAACCGATACCTATGAACAGATTAAGAATATTTCGAAGCTTTCGGAAGGTTCGGAGAAGTATATGGTGGAAAACCGGATGGAACCCACGCCGGAGGATTTTTATACCGCACAATATTCTGCACCGCAGGATGGCAGCCGTCAGGGCACAGGCTATTATGCGGATGGAACTGTGAACGGCTATTATGCGAAGAAGCCCGAGCAGATTGATCTGGAAGCACTGCTTCCCCAGATCGTAAAGGTGATTGAGGATGCCGGACTGGACGTGTCCGAAGAGACCATCGTGCAGGCTCAATGGCTGATTGAAAAGGGAATTCCCTTGGATGAAGAATCCCTGCAGCGCTTACATAAGCTTGAAACGATTGAGTTTCCGATCCGCATGGAAGACTATCTTAGTAGTGTGACTGCAGCGATTGCAGATGGTATTCCGGTGAAAAATGCCGACCTTACCCGTAAGGAAACCTATTTAGAGGAAGTCCGGGGGAAGCGCCAGCTGGAAGAAACCAGACTTCAAATGTCCTTTGAAGCCAATTTGAAATTATTACGAAGCGGATATCAGTTAGATACTGCTTCAGTAGAAGAAACGGTGAAGCTCTTAAAGCAGCTTGAGAATCAGCTTTCTTTAAGTCTGACAGGAGAAGAGGATGTGGTTCAGGCGAAGGAGAAGTTATCGCTGTTTGACCAGTCCATGGAGCTCATTCAGAGTATCCGTACCGCACCGGTTTCCTTTGTGGAACAGATTGAACCCGAGGATACGTTAAAGGAGATCGCAGATAC
The DNA here is from genome assembly GCA_963618065.1 of bacterium. GTDB lineage: Bacteria > Bacillota > Clostridia > Lachnospirales > Lachnospiraceae > Suilimivivens. The sequence continues at coordinate 10,283 of CAVERH010000025.1, forward strand.
TGGAGAAGCACAGCGCCGCATCTGTGAAAAGGCATCCCGTAGCTATGAAGAGCTGATGACCGCACCGAGAAAGGATCTGGGCGATCAGATTACAAAGGCCTTCCGGAATGTGGATGATCTTCTTGACGAACTGAACCTTGCAGCAACCGAGGAAAACCGCAGAGCAGTCCGGATCCTTGGCTACAACCAGATGGAAATTAACGAAGAGAACATCACGAAGGTCAAGGAAAAGGATACACTGCTGACCGGTGTCATCCGTGAGATGAAGCCGGGCAGGGTATTACAGATGATCCGTAAGGGCGTGAATCCCATTTCCATGAAGCTGGAGGAGCTGGATACGTTCCTAAAAGAAAATAAAGATACCGCAGACGATATGGAATCCTACAGCAGGTTCTTATACAAGCTGGAACAGGATCATGATATTACCGAAGAGGAGCGCAGCGCATACATCGGCATTTACCGTCTGTTGCATCAGATCGAAAAGAACGATGCGGCTCCCCTGGGAGCAGCCATGCAGGCAGATATGGAGCTGACACTTGAAAATCTGCTCACGGCACTGCGTAGTACGAAGAAGGAAGCATCCGGGAAGCTGGACTACAGGGTGGATGATGACTTTGGTGGTGTAACTGCGAAGGAGAGTGCCATTGAGTCCATTACCTCACAGATCGAAAAGGGCTATGCAGGAGACACCGCCGATCTTTATACGCTTTTGGATCAGGCAGGAAGTGAGGAAGCACAGAAGAAATATGAGCAGGAGCTTTATGCGGAAGTAAGAGAGGCCTACAAGGCAGAAGCAGATGTGCTCCGGCAGTTAAGTGATTATGCCAAGCCCATTACTGCAGATCATCTGATGGCAATGGATACACTGTTAAACGCATCGGCAGAAAGCTTTCGGAAGATGAATGAACTTCTGAAAAATAAAGACGAAAAACAAAACTTCATTGCAAAGCATGGCGAAAAAATCCTGCGTCATATGAACAGCCGGGAAGAAACAATACAGAATTATGAGAAAATGGCCGAAGAAATTCAGGATATGTTTGAACAGGAGGCTTTTGAACCGGAAGATGACCGTATCCGCTATTCCTCCGATATTCGCAGCATGACCGGATTTTATAAGCAGATGGGTCTGATGAAATCTCTGGCAGGAGAAGAGAATTATGAGATTCCGGTTGAAATCGGCGGGACACTTACGGCGATTAATTTAAAGGTAATCCATAACGCAGAGGTAGAGGGAAAGGTAGCAATTACGTTCACATCAGAGCCTTTTGGAAGGACGGCTGCGGAATTCAGGATGACCGAACAGGGACTGAGCGGCTATTGTACCTGTGAGGAAGAAGCAGGAAGAGCACTTTTAGAAGAGCATAAGGGAGAGTGGAAGGCACAGCTTGCCAAAGAGAAGATCCATCTGGGCGCTGTTTATTTCACGAAGACCAGTGGATTAAATCTTAAGGATTTTAATAAAAACCGGACGAAAGAACCAAAATCAGACAGCAAAGCAGACTCCGCACAGCTCTATCGGGCAGCAAAAACATTTATTGAGTTTGTCAGACAGACCGGGGATACAGAAAGGAAGAGCATATGAGAATTAATTTTAACACATCAGCAGTCATTGCAAATAACGCATTAAACCGGAACGATAACCGCCTGCAGGCTTCCCTTGCAAGATTGTCCTCAGGACTTAAGATCGTCAATGCCAAGGATAATCCGTCAGGTCTTGCAATGTCCAAGAAACTGAATGCACAGATCAAGGGACTCGATCAGGCCGGTGACAATGCCGGAGACGGTATTTCCATTATTGAGATCGCAGATGGTGCAATGTCCGAAATGCATGAAATTTTACAGCGAATCAATGAGCTTGCTGTAAAGGGAAGCACCGGAACCATTACGGATGATGACCGTAAGCTGATTCAGAATGAAGTAAGTCAGTTAAAGGAAGAGCTTACCCGAATTTCCGAAACTGTAGAGTTTAACGGACAGAACATTCTGGACGGATCCTTTGACCTAAGAGGCTACAGCAACAATCAGAATGCCAAGGTGGCTTATTATAGCGATGAAATCCTGGCAGGAACCTATACCATTGATCAGCTGGATGTGACTTATAATGCGGATGGAACGATTAATGAAGTAACCACGAAGAATTTGGGGATAGGTTTCCCACAGGATGCCGATGTAACCTCGATTGACGGAAATATTGTGACAATCGCCGGATCCGGTAATTTTGAGTTAAAGCTCCGCCTGACAGATGATGCTTCATTTACAGATCTCAATTTGGATCTGGAAGGCTTTGGTGCCATGGATATGCAGATCGGAGCGAATGAAGGACAGCAGCTTGCAATCCGTATTCCGAAGATGTCCTTAGAGAATATGGGAATTTCGAACATTGATTTAAATACCGCAGAGGGAGCGAACGAAGCGATTGATAAGGTAGATGAAGCCATTAAGTATGTATCTGCCAGCCGGAGCCGTCTGGGTGCATACCAGAACCGTCTGGAGCATACCGTCAACAATCTGGATGTATCCAGTGAAAATATGACGGCTGCTTATTCCAGAATCATGGATGTGGATATGGCAGAGGAAATGACCGAATACACAACCGTTCAGATTTTGTCCCAGGCAAGTACCTCCATGCTTGCGCAGGCTAACGAACGACCATCCCAGGTACTGCAGCTTTTACAGTAAGGGAAGTATGGCAGTGATATAGGATGGTTACGATAACTATTTAAAATAGTTACCGATGATGAGTAATGAGGTGAGAATCGGATGACGAAGGAAATGAAACAGAATTATACGCTGCGTATTTCGCAGGCGAATAAATCAGAGCTTGTAGTGATTATTTATGAAATGCTGCTGACCTACATAGAAGACGCAAAGGCTGCTCATACGGATGGTGATGCCGAAGAATTTGCAGCTTCGATCCGCAGGGCGGAGGGCTGCATTCGTGAGCTGATGGCTTCCCTGCAGATGGATTATGTCCTTGCAGGCAATCTGCTCAGTCTCTATGTGTATGCGGTGAAGCTTTTATCCAAAGCAAAGCTCCATAACAGCACGAAGGAGCTTGCCGAGGTGGAGAAAATGATGTGTAAGCTTCACGATGCTTATGCCACGGTCAGCAGGGAAGATACCTCCGGCTCTGTTATGGAGAATATACAGACCGTTTATGCGGGACTGACTTACGGAAAGAATCAGTTAATAGAGAGCCTTGGCAATGAGGGAAGCCTCCGTGGTCTGCGGGCTTGAGGAAAGTAAATCAGCCTGTGCCATGAGGAACTGATAGCGTTTCATAATGGCATTTACTTCATAGATATAACAATCGATTAAATCGGGTTCTGTGACATTGTCGAAACCGGAGTAGGCAATTTCCAGAGCCCGTTTTGTTTTTTCAAGATCGGACAAAAGTGCGTTTCTTTTCATTTCACGCTCACTGATCGTACGGTTTGCAGCATTCGTTCTGCCGAAATACATTTTCATAGCTTCATTTCCCTTCTATTATTTTTACATCCTATGTAACCATTTAGGAAAAAATTACCTGTTGTTTTATGAGTATAAGCATAAAACAGGAATCTTATACATACGATGGAAGAGAAAGGGAGGACAGGATATGCTGGAGAAATTCTTAAACTTCATTTTGCGTGGACTGATGGGACTTTGTACGATCTTTGTGGTCAATCATTTTGTCATTACCGATTTTCCGCTGTGCGATGTGGGAATGAATCTGTTTACCTTTCTGACCTCGGGACTGCTTGGGATCCCCGGGGTTTGTGCTCTATATGCCATAAATTTCTATGTTCTTTTATAACTCTTGTACAAATTTGTGATTTTTCACAAAAAAGCTATTTACAATTGAAAAATCTTCGTATATAATTCATATTACAAAAACAAAGTGGTCATAAGATTACGTTCGTAATCAGCCTCTTATGGAAGAGATCCTTCCGTTTTTCAGATTTTTACGCGTAAAGAAACAGTAACACTGCACATTAAAACAGTATAAGGAGGTATTTTTTGGACAAACCAATCCTTGCAGTTTTCGATAGTGAGGAAAGATATGCGTATGGTTTCATGGAATTTATCAGCAATAAGTCAAATCTGCCCTTTCAGGTTCACGTTTTTACAGAGCCGGAGCGGTTCTTTGCCTATTCTAAGCAGGAAGAAATCGAATGTCTTCTCATATCGGAAAATGTATATCAACGGGAGGTGGAGGCCCTTAATATTCCACATATCATCATTTTAAGCGAAAGTAGTGACTGTCTTAACAAATCCCTGTTACATATTCATAAGTATCAATCCTGTGAAGCCATTTTCCGGGAGGTGATGGCATATTACACAAAGGAGGCCAGCCATGTAATGTCCTGTATCAGGACAAATTCAAGAAAAATGAAAATTATCGGAATCTATACACCGGTCGGAAGATGTCTGCAGACAACCTTTTCCTTTGCACTGGGACAGATTCTCGCAAAGAAAGCAAAAGTATTATATATGAATTTCGAACGGTATTCCGGTCTGGAGGCGTTACTGCAACGAACCTTTCAATATGATATTTCCGATCTCGTTTATTATTTCCAGTGTGCGAAGGAAAAGCTGTCTCTGCGGCTTTCGAGCATTGTAGAAAATGTGCATGGACTGGACTTCGTTCCACCGGTACAGCTTTATCAGAGTATTTTAGGAGTTCACGGGCAGCAGTGGATTGAACTGTTTGCCGAGATTGAAAAATGCACGGATTATGAGTATCTGATCCTGGATCTGACGGATGGAGTGAGCGATCTGTGGGACATCCTCAGGAGCTGTACGCATGTGTATACCATTACAAGGGGAGACGGAGTATCCCTCGCCAAGATGGATCAGTATGAGAGGGGCTTGCGGACGATGGAATATGAGGATGTTCTGGCAAAAACGAGGAAGATTGAGTTTCCGGTATTTAAGGAAATTCCCATCCGCTTTGATGAGCTGACCTATGGCGATCTGGCACGTTACGTCAAACAATACATTATTCCTGATTTTGAAGGGGAAAAGGAGCAAAGCAATGAATGAACTTCAGGAAAGAATTTTGAATAGCATGGATCTGACAAGGGAGCTGAGTGAGGAGGAAATTCATGAAGCAATTGATCTGCGGATGAGGGAAGAAATCCGGAAAACACCGCTTGATCTGTTGTCCAGAGAAAAGCTGCACCGCAATATTTTCCATGAAATCCGCCAGCTTGGAATTTTACAGAGTCTCATTGAAAATCCGGAGATTACAGAAATTATGGTAAATGGGACAAGCGGTATTTTTATTGAGACGAAGGGAAAGCTTAAGAAGCTGGATATCTGTTTTGAGTCGAGGGAAAAGCTGACACAGGTTATCTGGCAGATTACGGCAGATTGTAATCGTGCCATTAATGATGCCAGTCCGATTGTGGATGCAAGGTTAAAGGATGGTGCAAGAGTGAATGTTGTGCTGGATCCGGTGGCAATTAACGGTCCGATTCTGACTGTACGACGTTTCCCGAAGACGCCGATCACGATGGATCAGCTCATTGAGCTTCAAAGCATTACCTGTGACTGCCGCAACTGGTTAAGGCAGGCGGTACAGGATGGAGCCAATATTCTGGTGTGTGGTGGAACCGGATCGGGAAAAACGACATTTTTAAACGTGTTATCGCAGTACATTCCTGCTGATGAGAGGGTCATTACCATTGAAGACAGTGCGGAATTACAGCTTCTTGGGATTCCCAATCTGATCCGCCTGGAAACAAGGAATGCCAATGTTGAAGGCTGTAAGGAAATTACAATCCGTGATCTGATCCGGACATCCTTACGTATGCGTCCTGACCGGATCATCGTCGGGGAGGTGCGTGGAAAGGAAGCAATTGATATGCTGCAAAGTGTTAACGTTGGTCACAGCGCCATGACAACAGTACATGCCAACAGTGTCCGAAATGTCGTAAGCCGTCTGGAAACCATGGTGCTTATGGGGATGGAGATTCCGATCTCGGCGATCCGCAGACAGATTGTAGAAGGGTTTGACGTGATGGTTCATCTGGGACGGTGTAAAAATGGAGGACGTGCGGTCATGGAGGTTGCGGAGCCCATGCACATTGCAGATGGCGAGGTTTGCATGAATACCATTTTTAAGAGAAATCAACAGGGGGAATTAGTGAAGGTTGGGGAATTTACTGAGAAAACAAAAGGCAAGCTGGTCCGTATTTAATAAGCATTCTTTAATTTCCGTACGAGGCAGGGAGATTTTGGTGCTGATGGCAAAGACAGGTGCTGTTCTGGGTATTCTGAATTACTTTTTCTACAGGGAGTGGTGGGCGTTTGTGCCACTGATCCCTGTTGGTGTTCTGTATTTCCATCTGGAATGTGGAAATCTGGTCCGGAAAAAGCAGGATCAGGTGAGGGAACAGTTTACCGAGCTTTTACGGTTTACAGTCACATCCCTGCGCGCAGGATATTCCGTGGAGAATGCATTTCTGGACAGCTACACCGATTTAGAGAAGCTGTATGGAGAGCATAGTGTGATCTGTAAGATCCTAAGGCGGTTTGCAACAGCCCGGCAGAATCACCGCCCCTTTGCGGAAACCTGGCGGATGGTAGGAGAGGAGCTTCGGGTAACGGAGATCCGGGAGTTTTCAGAAATTTATGAAACTGCATATCACCACAGCGGAAATCTGTCGGCAGTCATGGAACAGACTTCGCAGATCATTATGGAGAAGACGGAGCTGCAAAGGGAGCTGTTTCTATTGATGGCATCCCGACGCATGGAGCTTCGGATTATGACGGCAATGCCATTTGCGATTATGGCGTATATTCAATGGACTTCACCGGGATTTTTCGATGAGCTGTATCACAATACGCCGGGAATGGTGTTGATGACAGGAGTTCTTTTTCTCTATCTGACAGGATATATCTGGGCGTGGAAAATCACCAGGATGGAGTTAAGCTCCGGCAGGAAAAAAGCAGAGTGCTTAAAGGAAATTTATCCGGAGTTTGTGGAAAAGCTCCGCCTGTATCTGGTGGCAGGACTTCATGTACGCAACGCTTTTCTGACGATTACGTCTCTGTATGCAGGGATTAAGGAGAAGGATCGTGCGCACAGCTATTTGCTGAAGGAACTGCGAAGTGCAGGAAATCAGCTTGCAAATGGCATTCCGGAGGATGAGGTCTACACACAGTGGGGAATGCACTGTGAAGAGAGGAGCTACCGCAGGCTGGGATTTCTGCTCTCCGTGAATTTGCGGAAAGGAAATCAGCAGCTCCTATCCTGCCTGGAAGAGGAGATCCGGGATATCCGGCAGGAGCTGCAGAAGAAGCTTCGCAAAAAGGGAGAAGAGGCATCTACAAAGCTTTTGTTCCCGATGATTTTGTATCTGATTATTGTCATGATACTGGTAATTTATCCGGCCTATCAGAAGTTGGGCGGCGTTTAAAGGAGGAAATCTATGAGAATGTCTATAAAGATGGAAAGAAATAAAGGAAAGGGAAAGGAATTATATATGAATTCAAAAAGAGGACTGAGCAGAGAATTAAGCAGAGAATGGAATATGCAGATGAAACGGAATACAGGGAAGAGTCATTTAAGAAACAGAAGAAAACTGAATAACCGGGGAATGGGAACGGTCGAAATGATTCTCATTATTGTCGTATTGATCGGGCTTGTACTCATCTTTAAGACACAGATCATGGATCTGGTGGGAAACGTCTTTGACAAAATTGCCGTAGACAGCTCGGCAATCCTTTCATGAAAAAAGGGTCGTTAACGGTATTCCTCTCTCTTTCCCTGTCAATTTTGATTAGCTTCAGTCTGTTTGTTACAGAAATTGCAATCGGGAACAGTCAGAGGATCCGGTTTGAAACAGTTGTGGATATGGCTTTGGATTCGGTTATGGGAGAATACAGCGTAGCATTGAAGGAGCGCTATGGACTGCTTTATATTGATACGTCGTATCTGGAAGGAGAGGCTGAGACAGTGCGTGTCGCAGATCGGTTTAAGGTTTATTTTAATGCTAACACCACGAAGATTTATGAGAAGAAGCATGCACCATGGGGCAATCTCTTATTGCAGGAAGCTGCGCTTACCTCATTTGAGACGGCAGCAGCACAGGGAGGAAAATCCATGCAGAATCAGATGATCCGCTATATGGAACAATATCCGGAAAATGCTTTTGAGATTGCTGCGGCGAAAGAAGCGGTTTCTGCTTTTGCCATGCAGGAGCCGTCCAATGCTCTGGAAGCGTTCTGTGCGGTCATGGAACAGATTGCCGGTATGGAGCTTCCTGTGCTGGAAAAAGAAGACGGAACCGAAGAAGAGGTTGCGCTAGGAAATCCGGCAGACTGGGTGTATGGACTGATCGGAAGCGATGTTATTTTCCTGTGTGATGTGGATTTGTCCGGAATGACAACCATGCAGATGAATATGAATGGACTGGTTTCCCATCGGGGGATGCAGAATACGCAGAGCAGTAACCGGATATTTTCCGGAGATGATGACCTGTTTTATGCGTATCTTCTTACCCGGATGGGGAATTACGGAAGAATCCGGGAGGGAAGTGCGCTCGGCGCACAGTTAGAATACCTGCTTGCCGGAAAAAACAGTGATTTTGAGAATGTCCGGACGGCTGTCGCAGAGATCTTTACCATACGAATGGGGGATAACGTTCGGCTGGTTATGGGAGATGGTGGATTATATGAGGCAGCAGCAGGTGTGGCGGACACATTATTGGCGGTACAGCTATGCGAGGCCTTTCGGGAACCGGTCATTCAGAGTATTTTATACGCCTGTGCTTTTCTGGAGACTGTGAGTGATGTGAACAGCCTGCTACACGGGGGACGTGTTCCGCTGCACAAAGGCTCCCATTCCATGAGTGTTTCTCATGTGACAGATGGAAGCATCTATTTTAACGGATCGCAGGAAGGGCTTTCGTATTCACAGTTTCTTATTGGCATGTTGTCTTTAAAAGGAGAAAGGACGGTACTTGCAAGAACCATGGATGTTCTGGAAATGGATATCCGGCAGATGACCGGCAATGAAGAGTTCTGTATGGATCAATGTGTGGAGAGGATTTCGATCCGGGTATCTGCGCAGGGAGGACTTGGTAAGCAATATGAGACGGAGCGGATGTATGGGTATTATTAGCTGCGCTGAGTAAAACTTGAGCTGCTTTAGCGGTGATTTTACGAATGGGTTCTGAATAGTCACGGTTATTTTATAAATAAGGTATCAGGGAAGAAAGGGGGAACGTTCTCTTTGGATGAGCAAATCAAAAAAATTAAAAATCTGTTAATTCCTTCTCTCAAAGCGGATAGAAAAATGAACATCGTTCAGAAAAGGAGAGCGTTCCCTTTTTCTTCCCTGAAATATAGAGGAAGCATGACGGTAGAGGCATCGATGGTTCTTCCTGTTTTTCTGTTTTTTATGATGACCCTGCTTATGGCAATCGAAATGGTTCGTTTACAGAGTAATCTTTTTGCCGGACTTGGCAGTAGTGAAGCCATCCATATGGAAGAACAGATTCAAAGAGTCCTGCTGGATCAGCCGCTTCTGGAGCGTTTTAATGCGGACGCAGCTGAGGAATATCTGAATGGGCAGGAGAACGGCAGGCTGTGCCTGTTAGGCAGCATTTCCGTCAGAAATCAGTCGGATGTGCAGAGAAACGGAAGGATAGAGGTCGAGGTACAGTATCAGATCAAGCCCTTTATTTACTGGCTTCCGATCGGAAACGGTAATGGAGGAGGACTGTGTTTTCGGGATGAACTTTTCGTGCATGATTTTAATGGGTACTGTGGACCAATCGAAGGAGATTACAGAGAGGAAGAAGAAATTGTTTATATTACAGAAAATGGTGCCCGTTATCATATGGATACCGGCTGCGTATCCCTTCGTATTTCTGTTCAGACAGTGCATAGCAGTCAATTATCGGCAATGAGAAATCAGAGCGGAGGCAGGTACTATCCCTGTGAGCGATGCCGCCCATCAAAAAGCGGGGTATTCTTTATCACCCGGGATGGCGACCGGTATCATCGTGGTGCGGACTGCTCCTCCCTTAAGCGAACGGTACGTGCCGTGTCTCTGGAAGAAGCAGTAAAGCTGGGACGAAGTGCTTGCAGTAAATGCAGCTGAAAGTTAACGATTCAGTACAGGTCGAAGCATTTGCTGCTGAGACCGTAAAGAATATGATTCAGCAAACGAATTTTGCTTGTAACTGCAAAGGTGCCGAGTAGTTACAGCAAGTATGCTGTGGAGAGCCTAAATGGATATGGGGAGAACAAGGTGAATCTTCAGGTGATAAAACAATGTCTGTGCCTCTGCTTTCTGTACCAACTGGCAAGACAGGATTGCAGATGGAAGAAAATGGATGCTGGATTGCTTTACGGTTTCCTTGCAGTAGGAGCCGGCTGCTTTATGTTAGAATTTCTCTTAAATACGGGAAAAGGGAGTACAAGTACAACAATATCCCTCCTGTTCCTGTCCCTTCTTCCGGGGTTCTTTTTTCTGATTATGGGGGCAGTGACCCAGGAAGCGGTTGGTTATGGAGACGGACTTTCCATACTGGCAATGGGATTTTATATGGAAGCCTATGTGTTATGGAAGGTGGTAGGAATCAGTCTGGTTTTCGTGATGTTCTATATTGGGGTTCGGGAATTTACGAAGAAACATGGGTACGAACAGGAGCAGAAGCATAAACAGGAACAAAGGGCAGTTCCGTTTCTTCCTTTCTTGCTTACTGGAATGGTGGTGATGTTAGGTGTTTCATAATAGGAAAGATCAAAAATTAACCGTAGAACAAGATCAAAATGAGTACAGAGATTGTAGAAAACGGAACGGTTCCATAGTGGTGGAGGCTTCTTATCTGATGCCGTTCACGCTTGTTTTGTACGGAATCATAATTTTAGTTGCAGCAGTATTGCTGGTACGCTGCCTGTCTTCGCAGAACGGGTTTCTGCAAGCCTGGCAGGAGGAACGGTACACAAAGCTTGATACCTCAGAAGTGATTTATGCGGATATGGTATGAACAGCAAGGGGCTTAAGGATGTATTGATGAATGGTAACCGGGAAGAGGCTGGATGGCTATGAAGAATTTAAGGAAGGGATGAAAGCAGAATGAAAACAAAATATATCCGGGATTTCCGGCACAATTATCTTGTCATTGAAAAGGAAGACTCGGGACAGGATGGATATTTGATAAAAATGATTACAGAGAATTCGATTGAAGGATTAATTCCCTGTCAGGAACGGATGATTAATGGGGAATCGCTTCTATACTATGATATTACCTCACGCCAGAACATCCAGAGCATCTTAGAGGCGCAGCCCCTACAGATGCGTCATTTACAGAAGCTGTTTTCGGGACTCCGTGCGATCAGCGAAGTAATGGAGAAGTATCTGCTGAATCCGGAGGATCTTTTGCTACTGCCGGAATTTGTATATATGGATATGGCAACATGGGAGTACAGATTTATCTATTATCCGGAGAGAACCGGTGGAGAGAATACGTCTTTGCGTGATCTGAATGAGTTTTTTATGCAGCATATGGATTCTGAAAATATGCCGCTTGTCGAGGCGGTATATCAGATGGCAGATCTGCTGAACCGGCAGCAGTTTGTGCTGGATGAACTGATTACCTGGTTTCAGGAAAATTACGATGAAGAACGGATGGAGGATCGGATTCAAAGGCAGAATGAAACAATGACACAACCCAATTGGAGCCAGATCGTACAAGAACAGAATGGAAACTGGAATCAAGGCAGTCAGGGACAAGGAACTACAGTACAAAATGCAGGATGGAACCGGGGCGCGCAGGGAGCAGCTCAGAATATTTCCTGGAATGAAAGGGAAACGAACAGAGGGACGCCAGCAATATCCTATGTCCGATTCCCGGAAGAGGAGGAGAAAAAGTCACTTTGGAGAAGGCTTGTGGAATGGGTATTCCCCAACCGAAAGTGGAAGAAAGGACATACTGCCGATTCATCCCGATATGTCCGGTATCAGGACGTCACAGAACCGGAAAAGACACCGGAACCGGACGAATACGGGCATACCGTATTTATTCCGTGGGTAGAGAACAGTGATAATAAATTATATGGAATTGGGAAGAGCAACAAATATCATATTCCGCTGCAAAAATTACCGATTACAGTCGGAAAGATGGCAGGAGCAGTGGATCTTGTATTGAATGATCAGAGTGTGAGCCGTCTGCATGCCAGAATATCAAGGGATGGTAATCGTTTCTTTATCACGGATCTTAACTCGACGAATGGAACCTTCCGGAATGGAATGCGCTTAGAGCCGAATGCATCTGAAATTATTGAACCCGGAGACGAAATTGGTATCGGAAAGCTGAAATTTATTTACAGGTAGAGGCGACCGCTTAAGGAAACGCTATTTCCGGATACTTCGATTGATCTCTTCAAACTCTCTTCCTCCCAGGGTATTGTGGGTGAGAAGTCTTTTGTTGCTTTCTTCTGATGCATTTTTTCGGTATTGTCCAGGGGGACAGCCGTTATGCTGACGGAACTGTCTGCAGAAATGCTCTACATTATTATAACCACATTGCTCGGAAATGTCGCGGATGGAGTACTCGCTGTACGCTAGTAAATCCTGTGCGCGGCGCAGACGTCCTTCGATGACATCATCCATGCAGGAGGAGCCAAATTGGCGGTGATAGAGAGTCTGAAGATGACTGGAACTTAAGTGAAGCTCCGCAGCCATCATGTTCACATTCCAGGGAAGCTGAGGGTTATTGTAGATCCTTTTATGCAATGCAACCAGCTCATGATCGTGAGTACCCGGGGATTCATTTTGGGTTCCTTCCCTTAATTTGGAGAACAGGACTCGTAGCAGGTGCGTAATGTTTGATTCACTTTCAGAAGTGGAAAAGGCGGACTCCCAGGTCAGCAGCTTAAAAAGCTGATGACAGTATTCCGGATCTGTTACGGGAAATGGGGTGTTTGTTAACGGAAACAGCTTCACAAAGGAGTGATCGGAACGAAAACGAATCCAGTCATTCCGGTATTCTTCATCGGCAGCACGGTAATAAATCCTGCTTCCTGGTGTATACAGAATAGCAGAATTGGCGGCTGTCCGCATTAGTCTTCCGTTTATGAGCAGCTCCGCGGGAGAGTCAAAAAGAAGCAGAAGATAGCCTGTAAAGCCATTCGGAACATCATATATAAAATCTGAGGGGTGAACGGCACTGTAGCCGACAAACTCAATTTCAGTCATCTGGAATCTCCACTCTGCACATCAGAGGATATATCAATTTTCTTATAGTATAAATCATTGGAAACTTTAGATCAATGCGATAGTATCAGATTAATCTGGCAATCATCATCAGAGAGCTGCGACCCGTACAGCGGCCAGACATCGGATACGTGACTGCTTAGAAACATGATTCAGAAGAGGGGGTATATGCATGATGAATTTGAGTGGAGTAACAGAGAATGACAGAAAAAAGATCGTGATTACAAAGGATTCAAAAGCCTTTTTTTACAATAACGTAGATTATTGTGTGGGAACCGGAAGAATGGGACTTGCCTTGACAGAAGAATATCAGGAGGAACTGCGTCTGGTTCAAAAGGAAATCGGATTTAAGCATATCCGGGGACATGGATTATTCTGTGATGACATGGCGATCTTTCAGACCTATGAGGAGGATGGTAAGGCAAGGGTCGAGTACAACTATACTTATCTGGACAGAGTAATGGATGACTATAAGAAGGTCGGGCTGAGACCTTTCCTTGAACTTGGTTTTATGCCTGATAAGCTGGCGAGAGGAAAGCAGACTATATTTTACTGGAAAGGTAATACCACACCCCCAAAGAATTATGATATGTGGTGTGATATGGTACAGTCTCTACTGTACCATCTGATGGAGCGTTATGGGACAGAGGAAGTAGTTCAGTGGCCTATTGAAGTATGGAACGAGCCTAATTTGTGCGGCTTCTGGGAAAATGCGGATATGCAGGAATATTTTAAGCTGTTCCATAGAACTTTTGATGCCATAAAGGAAGTGAATCCGAGATTCCGTGTAGGAGGCCCTGCTGTCTGTGGCGGAACGGATGAGAAATGGATTCAGGCATTTATGGAATATTGCCATGAGAATCACATACCTGTGGATTTCGTAACCAGGCATCATTACACCATTGATCCGCCGAAATGTATTGGACATTATGCATATTCTGAACTGATGAAGGCAGAGGATGGTTTTGTCAATTTAAAAACAACCAGAGATATTATTGACAGCTTCCCGGAATATAAGGGTCTTCAGATTCATATCACGGAGTTTAACACCTCCTATACTCCTCAGGGTGTCATTCATGATACAAATCTGAATGCGGCCTTTATAGCACAGCAGCTTTCCAGATTGGGAGATGTGAATGAATCCTATTCCTACTGGACATTTGGGGATGTGTTTGAAGAGCTGGGAGTTCCCTTTACACCATTCTACGGCGGCTTTGGACTGGTTGCCAATGGGTGTATTACCAAGCCGACCTTCTGGACATTTGCTTTTTACAAAAAGCTTGAGGAAAGTGAAGCCAATTGTGTATATAAGGATGACAATATTGTCGTTTTGAAACGTGCAAACGGTGATTATCTTGGTGTAGCCTGGAATATTGCCCGTAAAAATACAGAACAGGGTAAAGAAAAAATGCTGTTGGAGTTTTCAATTCCGGCTAAACAGGAGGAGTACTGCTTTCTGACTAAGACAGTAGATGAGGAAACATGTAATCCCTTGAAGGTATGGCATGATTTGGGAGAACCTGCTAATCTGAGTGAGGAACAGACGAAGCTGCTTCGGGAATCATCCAGACCTTTTGTAAAAACAGAGCGTAAAAAGCAGGAGGACGGCAATATCTGCGTAGAGCTTCCTGTAAATGAAAACGGTGTGGTTTATTTTGAATTGAATGCCGGAAAGGTGAATCCGGATCGAGGATATGACTATGATCGTGTGGTCAGCTTGAAGGCTTAAACTGGCACTCAGTAATTTACTTTATGAAACAATATACATGAATTAGGCTTGCAAAGGAGGATATCAAAGTGAAAAAACAAGCATTTAACCCATATTTACCGTCTTGGGAGTATATTCCGGACGGAGAACCCTATGTTTTTGGCGATCGCGTATATGTTTACGGATCCCATGATTACTTTAACGGATATGTTTTCTGTATGGGAGACTATGTGTGCTGGTCAGCTCCGGTTGATGACCTGGGCAACTGGAGATATGAGGGCGTGATTTATCCGAAGACTGCCGATCCGCTGAACCCGGAAGGCAAAATGTGTCTGTATGCCCCGGATGTTACGGTGGGACCGGACGGAAGGTATTATCTCTATTATGTGCTGGACAAGGTTTCGATAGTTTCAGTTGCCGTATGTGATACTCCTGCAGGAAAGTATGAATTTTATGGCTATGTTCATTATGAAGATGGCACACGTCTGGGCGAAAAGGAAGGCGATGAGCCTCAGTTTGACCCGGGGGTTCTGACGGAAGGAGATGTGACATATCTTTATACCGGATTTTGCGGAAAAGGTGATAAATCTCGAACAGGAGCTATGGCTACGGTGCTGGGCGAGGATATGCTGACTATCAGGGAAGCACCGGTGTTTGTGGCACCCGGCTGTGAATATGGTATCGGTACCGGATTTGAGGGACATGAGTTTTTTGAGGCATCTTCTATCCGTAAAGTAGGTGACACCTATTATTTTGTCTATTCATCCATATTAATGCACGAATTATGTTATGCTACCAGCAAGAATCCTACCAGGGACTTTATCTATGGCGGTGTTATTGTCAGTAATTGTGATCTGCACATCGATACCTACAAGCCGGCAGACATGCCAACAGCCTATGGCGCCAATAATCACGGAAGTATTGTGCAGATTGGAGAGGATTGGTATATTTTTTATCACAGGCATACTAATAATACCTGGTTCAGCAGACAGGGATGTGCTGAAAAGCTGCAGATTATGCCGGATGGCAGTATCCCACAGGTGGAGATTACCTCCTGCGGTTTAAACGGAGGACCACTTGAGAGTAAAGGCGAATATCCTGCTTATCTTGCATGTAATCTGTTTACCGATACCCCATCCGTATATGTGGGCGAAGGGAATTTCCCACGAGTAATGCAGGACGGCAGGGATGGAGACGAAGAAGTTGGATATATTGCTAACATTACAGATTCCACTACCATTGGCTTTAAGTATTTTGACTGCCATGATATTCGTGAAATCAGTATTTGGACCAGGGGTTATGCAAACGGCACTTTTGAAGTAAAGACAGCATGGGATGGAGAAGTACTGGCAACCTTAGAGGTTCAATATACCAATGTCTGGGAAAAGTATACCGCACCGGTTACGATTCCGGATGGAATACGAGCAATCTATCTGACCTATCGCGGTAATGGAAATACTGCATTAAGATCATTTGAGATGTCTTAATCTTATTCATAACGAATAACTCATAGCTTTATTTCGTGCATTCTTTTTTAGGCTTTCAAGTTGAAGATAAGGCCAAAATGCAACTTACAGGAGTTTTTCTTTGAGAATTTCAGACAGTCGGTTCGAAAAAAAATCAGAGAAATGGTGTCCTGTAAAAAAATCAACTGAATTTCACGGATTCAGGTGATAATTATTCAGAATCACATTTGTAAATTCGCAACTATTCAGTACAGGTCGAAGCACTTGCTGCTGAGACCGGAAGAATATGATTCGTAAATTCTATCAGTAACAGGAGAACAGGTACATGTCTGGTATATATAAAATTGAGTTTAATAAGCCTGCAGATAACTGGAATGAGGCACTTCCGATTGGAAATGGCAGATTGGGAGGAATGATATTCGGGCTTCCGTGGACAGAACGAATACAGCTTAATGAGGACAGTGTGTGGTTTGGCGGACCGAGAAACAGACTTAATCCATCAGCGAAGGAGGTGCTTCCACGAATCAGGCATCTGATTTTTGAGGGAAGGATTCGTGAAGCCCAGGAGCTGTGCGCGTTTGGCTTATCCGGGATTCCGGAGGAACAGAGGCATTATGAGCCGCTCGGGAATCTTTATATTGAGTATGCAGGACGCAATCTTGAGATTCAGAATTATCATAGAGAGCTTAATATCGACACGGCAGTCGCACTGACGGAATTTGACAGTGAGGGAGTACATTACCGGCGCCAGATGATTGCCAGTTATCCGGCGAATGTCATGGTAATTCATCTGGAAGCGGATCGGCCGGGGAAGCTGACCTTTCATGCACAGCTGTCTAAGGGAACAACACCCTGGGATAACCATCCTTATCAGGAGCAGACCTGCCGCAGACCCAATTATAATGTATTTGCGGATTCCATCGAGGCGTTGGAGGGCAACATTCAGAGAATGCTGGCACAGACCGGTGGAAAAGGTGGTGTCAATACAGCAGCAGCTGTTAAAATCATTCCGGTGGGAGGAACAACAGAAAGGCTTGGCAACACGATATTTGTCCGGAATGCAGATGAGGCGGTGCTTATTCTTGCAGCAGATACCACGTTTCGTGAAGCAAATCCGGAGCAGTCCGTTGTCGAGCGGGTAAATAAGATATCCGGGCGAAGCTGGGAGGAGCTTTTGAAAGAGCATATCGCAGATTATCAGGCCCTGTTTCACCGGGTAAATCTGGAAATCGAGGGGGCAGAGGAGATTGTGAGATTCTTTCAATATGGAAGATATCTTCTGATTGCATCCAGTCGTCCCGGCTCCCTTCCCGCTAATCTGCAGGGAATCTGGAATGAGGACTATGCACCGGCATGGGGGAGCAAATATACGATTAATATTAATACCGAAATGAATTACTGGCCGGCTATGAACTGTAATCTTGCAGAGTGTCAGGAGCCTCTCATCACGCATCTGGAAAATATGCGGGAAGGCGGCAGAAGGACAGCAGGGGAAATGTATGGCTGCCGGGGATTCATGGCACATCATAATACAGATATCTGGGGCGATACGGCTCCGCAGGATGTCTGCTTATCATCCAGTTACTGGATGATGGGAGCGGCTTGGCTTTCCCTGCATATCTGGGAACAGTATCAGTTTACGCTGGATGAGGAGTTCCTGCAGAAGCACTATCCGGCCATGCAGGAGGCAGCGCTTTTTCTGCTGGATTATCTGGTGGAGGATGGGGAATATCTGGTTACCTGCCCGACCTTATCGCCGGAGAATACTTATATATTGCCAAACGGTGAACAGGGCGTAATCTGTAAGGGCGCCACGATGGATAATGAGATCATCCGTGAGCTCTTTGAAGCCTGTATTAAGGCAGAAGAGATCCTGCAGATTACAGACGGACTTGCATCTGAAATGAAAACCGCGCTTAAGAGAATTGCGCCGATCCGTATCGGAAAATATGGTCAGGTTATGGAGTGGAATGAGGATTATGAAGAGGTTGAGATAGGGCATCGTCATATTTCACAATTGTTTGCTCTGTATCCGGGCAGCCAGATTACCAGGGAAAAGACTCCGGAGCTGATGGAGGCGGCTGCGCGTACACTTGAGAGACGTTTATCCCATGGAGGAGGGCACAGCGGCTGGAGCCGTGCATGGATTATCAATATGTATGCCAGACTCGGAGAGGGAAATGAGGCATTGAAGCACATTAAAATGCTGATTGAAAAGCAGACCCTGCCGAACCTGTTTGACAACCATCCCCCATTTCAGATTGACGGTAATTTTGGCTGTACAGCGGGAATTGCGGAAATGCTTGTGCAAAGCCATGAGGACGAAATCCGTTTCCTGCCCGCCCTGCCAGATGAATGGAGGAACGGGAAGGTGACCGGTCTGCGTATGCGTGGCGGAAAAATCATCAGGTGCCTGGAATGGAAGGACGGCCAAATTGTCCGGGCAGAGGTCTGGTAGTTACATAAGAAGTAATTTGAAATAAGAGATCTCTTATTTTTGCCGAGTATTTTCGAGTACTTCTTTTTTCTTGTAATATAAACGTATATTTCATATAATAGAATCAGAAAGGGAGTGATACCATGGCACCATTAGCAGCAGTAGACACAACAGTAAATAATCGCACATATGACTATACGGAGAAAGATGCTTTCAATGCGCTCTACCAGGAGTTGGCAAAAGGAGTGCAGAGCATGAAAAATGGTGAGGTATACACCATTGAAGAAGCATGGGAGGAAATCGACAGGATATAGTATATGGATACACCTGAAAAATATAAAATTATCTTGTCGAAGGATGCTTTGCAAGATATTAAAAATACGAAGACTTATATACTGCAGACTTTTATGTACAGGGAATATGCGGAAAATTTCTCCAAGAAAATAAGGTCTGCAATCAAAGCCTTAGATCCTTTTGCCGAAGGGTATGAGAAAACAGGATTCAATGTTGAAGGATTAGAAATTTATTATAAGCCATACAGTACATATTTGATCTTTTTCGTAGTTGAAGAAGCAACGGTAACTGTTATCAGGGTGCTGAAAGATAGGATGTACTGGCAGGCTATCATAAATCGAATGAAGAGAATAAACAGGTAACTTTAAGATAGTCACATTATGAGAATAGTGTGGCTTTTTTGTGTTTTGAATCTGGCAAAGTTGGCGGCAGGCTGGGGTGAAGGGGATAGAAGATGGAAAAAAGGAGGAAAAGGTGTAGAGTCTATGTACTGTTTTCGAGGATGCAGTCATTTGAAGGGCTATGTGATCGTACAATTTCCGTAGGGATGGACTAACAGGATAGACTAGCAGAATAATACTCATTTACAGATTCCGCAATTCGCCTTATACTGGATATAAAGTTTGGGAAAGGCGGCTTTTTATGAAAATTAACATCTATTATGGCGGACGGGGATTAATGGATGATCCGACACTTTATGTAATTAATAAGATGCAGTCCGTTCTGGAAGAGCTTCATGTTGAGGTAGAGCGTTACAATCTGTATGAATTGAAAAATACGATTCCGACTCTTCCACAGACCCTGAAGGAAGCAGATGGAATTATTCTGGCAACGACTGTGGAATGGCATGGAATTGGTGGATATATGTCACAGTTTCTCGATGCCTGCTGGCTTTATGGAGATAAGGAGAAGATTGCAAGCATCTATATGTGCCCGGTTGTGATGTCTACAACCTATGGTGAACGTGAGGGCAAGCTGGATCTGGCAGTCGCATGGGAAATTCTCGGAGGACTTCCCTGTACCGGTGTCTGTGGATATATTGCGGATACGGCAATTTTTGAGGAGAATGAATCATACAGCATGATTCTTGAAAAAAAGGCAGAGAATCTTTACCGTACCATCAATCAGAAGGTGGTCAGTCTGCCGGCCAGTAATCAGGCGGTTAAAAAGATGGTTTCCATTACAAAAAATGTCGATCTTACCCCGCAGGAATTTGAACAGCTATCCCAGTATGCGGCAGATGACAGCTATGTGAAGCGTCAGAAGGAGGATATTCAGGAACTGGCAAGCATGTTCCGGGATATGCTGGAGAGTCGGGAAGTCGAGGATAAGAAGGAAGAATATATTCAGGAGTTTCAGAATCACTTTGCTCCGCAGGCAGGCTTTGCAGCTTCTTACCAGATTACAGTTGCAGGTAAAAGAAAACCGTTTGTCATTGAGGTCTCGGGACCAGAAAGCAACTTCTATTATGGTACTGCGGCAAACCCTGACGTTGAAATTCAGACCAGTTATGAGACCATGGATGATATTATTTATGGAAGAATGACCTTCCAGAGGGCATTTATGGGAGGAAGCATTAAGGTGAAGGGTGATTTTAAGGTGCTTCGTACATTGGATCAGATCTTTCCGTTTATGGATTCTTCCCTATAGAATAGAAAAGAGGTTAACATGATGAAAGACGATTGTATTTTCTGCAAACTGGCAAATGGAGTTATTCCAACAAGAAGTATTTTTGAAGATGAAAATTTTAAGGTGATATTGGATGCAGCCCCTGCTACCAGAGGACATGCACTGATTCTGCCCAAAGAGCATGCAGCAAACCTTTATGAACTTCCGGATGAGACGGCAGCAAAGGCATTTGTACTTGCAAAGAAGCTGGCAACGGATATGACGAAGAAGCTTTCCTGCGACGGCTTTAACGTGGTTCAGAATAATGGTGAAATTGCAGGGCAGACCGTCTTCCATTTTCATATTCATCTGATTCCCAGATATAAAGACGATCAGCAGAATCTGACATGGGAACAGCATACCTATGATGATGCCACGATGGATGAAATCGAAAAGACTCTTAAGGAAGTATAAAGCATGCGTACAATACATACCGAGAAAATTATTTCGAATATCAGGGAGATGTGCATAGAAGCGAACCATATGCTGACACCGGATATGCAGAAAGCACTGGAAAGTGCAGCTGCAGAAGAGAAGTCTCAGATTGGCCAGAAGGTATTGGGACAGCTTCAGGATAACCTGAAGATTGCTAAGGAGGATACCATACCCATCTGCCAGGACACGGGTATGGCAGTTGTTTTTCTGGAAATTGGTCAGGATGTTCATTTTGAAGGCGGTTCGCTGACAGATGCGATTAATGAAGGAGTACGTCAGGGGTATGTGGATGGTTATCTGCGTAAATCTGTAGTGAGGGATCCACTGATCCGCGAGAACACGAAGGATAATACACCGGCGGTCATTCATTATGATCTTGTACCGGGAGATAAGGTAAAGATTACTGTTGCACCAAAGGGATTTGGCAGTGAAAATATGAGCCGGGTATTTATGCTGAAGCCGGCAGATGGGATCGAAGGTGTTAAGAATGCTATCCTCACGGCAGTTAAGGATGCAGGACCGAATGCCTGTCCTCCTATGGTTGTTGGCGTTGGAATTGGCGGTACGTTTGAAAAGTGTGCCCTGCTTGCAAAGAAAGCATTGACACGTTCCGTAGATGAGAGGTCTTCCATTCCTTATGTGAAGGAGCTTGAAGAAGAACTGCTTGCGACGATTAACCGGCTTGGAATCGGTCCCGGAGGACTTGGAGGAAGTACGACGGCACTGGCAGTCAATATTAATACTTATCCGACACATATTGCCGGACTTCCGGTAGCAGTCAATATCTGCTGCCACGTGAATCGTCACTGCGTAAGAGAATTATAGAACAGGAAGGCTGCTTATGGAAAAACATATTACCGTTCCTTTTTCTAAGGATATCGTAAAAGAGTTGAAAGCGGGGGATTACGTTTATCTTATCGGAACCATTTATACGGCACGGGATGCTGCACATAAAAGAATGTATGAAGCCCTTCAGAAGGGAGAGGTGTTACCTTTTGACATTGAAGGAAACGTTATTTATTATATGGGACCTTCTCCGGCAAGAGAGGGTCGGCCGATTGGATCTGCGGGGCCGACAACGGCAAGCCGTATGGATAAGTATACACCGTCTCTTCTTGACCTCGGCATGCGAGGAATGATTGGCAAGGGTCGCCGGACGGAGGCCGTACGTGAAGGTATGATGAAAAATCAGGCAGTTTATTTTGCAGCAGTTGGTGGTGCGGGCGCATTATTGTCAAAATCCATCACGCAGGCAGAGGTAATTGCCTATGAGGATCTTGGAACAGAAGCAATCCGCAGACTGGAAGTGAAGGATTTTCCGGTTATCGTGGTAATGGATTGTGAAGGAAATAATCTGTACGATATGGCAATCGAACAGTACAAAGAGATATAAGGAGACGTCTGTCATGCGAATTGCATTAATGGTAGTACGTATATTTTTTAAAGCCATTGTCTATTTTATCCAGATATCGTATTGCGGACACAGCAGGAAGGTAACCTTTGAACAGGCCTATCGTATTATTCAGAATGCGGCAAGAAATGCCAATCGTGCAGGAAGAGTTACGGTGGAGGTGCATGGAGAAGAGAATATCCCGAAGGAAGATGGATTTATTTTCTTTCCCAATCATCAGGGAATGTTTGACGTGCTTGCCTTTCTTGCAACGTCGCCCAGACCGTTTACCTTTGTGTTTAAAAAGGAAGCGGCAAATCTCCCTCTGGTAAAGCAGGTGATCCGGGCACTTCAAGCGTATGCGATTGACCGGGAGGATATCCGGCAATCCATGACCGTGATACAGGCGATGACGGAGGATGTGAAGAATGGAAGAAATTTCCTGATTTTTGCGGAAGGAACCAGAAGCCGGCAGGGAAATAAGCTTCTTGATTTTAAGGGAGGAAGCTTTAAGAGCGCGACGAAAGCTAAATGCCCGATTGTGCCATGTGCTCTGATTGATTCTTTTAAACCATTTGATGAAAACTCGATAAAACCCGTCACCGTAAAACTGTTTTATCTTCCCCCAATGTATTATGAAGAATATAAGGATATGAAAACGGTTGAGATTGCAGCAGAAGTGAAGCGGAGAATTGAGCAGGTTCAGAGGGAGGAAGGCTGTGAAGAAATTACCCCCTAAGAAGGTCTTAATAGGAATTGCCCTGGGAATGGTGCTGCTTTTTTGCCTTGTCTTATTCCTGATTTTCGGAAGACGACGTTCTCTGATCGGAGAGCTCAGAAGGCTGCATGGGGAAACCCAGACATTGAATGAAAATTTTCACGAAGAGTATCGGAAGCAGGATACCTTCAGCGAACACAGTGAGGTACTGCAGAAGGAAAAGGAAGTGAATAAAGAGGGTTTTCTGTCCCTGGAGGAAATTCGGGAGAAGCTGAAGGAGCTTCCGGATCATTTTGCAGAGATTGCGCAGAGAGAGGATCTGTTTGCGATTACCTATGGTTCGGCCAGAGTGGGACAGGAGCTTTGGGAAAGCTTTCTTGCAGATGTCCGTTTTGGAAATGCTTCCCAGATAATACTGACGCAGTTTACAGTAGATGAAGATCCAATTTATTACTTTATTGAATATAATGGAGACTCCTTTCATATTGTGGTAGACAACACAAGAGATGGGTATGACGAAGAAAGCGGCTATGCAGAGGGCTTCTGGAATTATCTGAAGGTAGAAGGATATGAGCAGGAGAATGGTTCTATTACGGAATATGCGTTTCTTTGCAACAACGAAAAGCTGACCTATCAGATGGTTCAGGATTTTTATTCGGGAAATGCGTCTGTTGAGATGGAAGAGCCATCCGTTTGGGATTTTTATATCCGGAATATTCCACAGGAGGAATTTGAAGAGCGGAAGCAGGAGATGGATTCAGAGGATGCTGCGGCAGTAAGAGCATATACCGGCTACGCAGATATTCATCCGGTTTATGCAGAAGGAAATGCTTACAAGGATTATGACAAGGACGGTATTTTGGATCGGATATATCGGAAATATACAGTGAACCGTAATGGAGATGAGGTCGTGAAGGTATATGCATTCCTAGGGAATGGAAATACGATCGTGCTGGATGATAATCTGTGGGGAGACACCTTTGAGACGTATTGTCTTGATATTGACAGGGATCAGGAGAGAGAGATCTGCTTTATCCAGCATAAGGATACGGAAGAGGGAATGCGGAGCAGGGCTGTTGTTTATAGTATAGACGGAGAAGCATATGAGATCCTTCCATTTACAGAGAGCGTCTATGTGAGCAGTTCTCCCTCTGATACGGAGCGTGGATTGGAGCAGTATACAGCGTCCACCATTGAGGTGTATCAGGACAGGACGGGACAGAACTGTCTGCGTTGCAGCGGTACAGTTTCCGGTGATGAAGCTGCCTATGAGGTCAGATGGGCTCTGTACCATCTGAATGAGGGATGGTGTGTCCGGGATAAAACGGAGGTATTGCCGGAGGATTCAGAAGTACAGGAGAATACAGAGGATGCTTCGGATGATGCAGCAGAAAAAGCATCATAGCCAATCTGTACAATAAGGCAACTTATAGTTTGGTAAGGTTAAAGAGCTGAAAATATTATATAAAACATAAATACACGAAATAAAGTCCGTCATAAAGAATGCACAAAACACATTGACAAAATGCAGGGATTTTTGTATAATAAAGTTCGCGTCACAGATGATGCACAATAGAATATTGGTAGCGGATGTCATTCAGATTGAATATTTGGAGAAATACTCAAGAGGCTGAAGAGGCGCCCCTGCTAAGGGTGTAGGTCGTTCACGCGGCGCGAGGGTTCAAATCCCTCTTTCTCCGTTTGGCTGCCAATAAGGTAAATGAGGAAGTATCCGGTTGGGTACTTCTTTTTTTCTAACAATAATTATCGATAATGAGAGACTCTAATCAATAAGGAGTAAGAAACACTATTTTGTAAAATGTATGTAACTGTTCAGTACCCTCACAATTACGATGCAAAATCCATTCCAAATCGGCATCGCCGATAAGATTATGCATTACGGAATCATATTCCTATGGTCTCAGTAGCAAATGCTTCGATCTGTACTGAATAGTCGCAAATGTATACATAATTGACTCTGAATTGTTACCATAATTGAATTCATTCATCTCACGCTATGAAAACACAAGATATAGAAAGACAATGCTATATGTTGCAGTTATAAAAGAACAGTAGAAATAAAGTAAAAAATCCTAGTAAAAAATCTTAATTTTTGTTATTGACAGACTACTGAGACTAATGGTATTATGAAAGTCCACCGAATAAGGGTGGTCAACAGGAAAGAAAAGTTGAAGAAAATTTAAAAAAGTGTTGACAATGCAGAATGCGCATGATATTATATCAGAGTTGCGTCAAGCAAGAGCAACACAAAGCACCTTGACAAATAAACAGCAATGCAACCCTGAAAATTCTAGAACAGAGTTCATTGAACTCAAAGAAATTTCAGAAGAACGAAACCATAAATCCAAGTCGAGGAAGAGCTTGAAAGAGAGCTTCCAAGGCAGGAAACAAAAGCCAAGTTTAACTTAGGCTAAGGACAACTTTTTATTGAGAGTTTGATCCTGGCTCAGGATGAACGCTGGCGGCGTGCCTAACACATGCAAGTCGAACGGAGTTATGATGTGAGCGGGAAGTGCTTGCACTAAACAATCTTTTCATAACTTAGTGGCGGACGGGTGAGTAACGCGTGGGTAACCTGCCCTGTACTGGGGGACAACAGTTGGAAACGACTGCTAATACCGCATAAGCGCACGGAGTCGCATGACTCAGTGTGAAAAACTCCGGTGGTACAGGATGGACCCGCGTCTGATTAGCTAGTTGGTGAGGTAACGGCTCACCAAGGCGACGATCAGTAGCCGGCCTGAGAGGGTGAACGGCCACATTGGGACTGAGACACGGCCCAAACTCCTACGGGAGGCAGCAGTGGGGAATATTGCACAATGGGGGAAACCCTGATGCAGCGACGCCGCGTGAGTGAAGAAGTATTTCGGTATGTAAAGCTCTATCAGCAGGGAAGAAAATGACGGTACCTGACTAAGAAGCCCCGGCTAACTACGTGCCAGCAGCCGCGGTAATACGTAGGGGGCAAGCGTTATCCGGATTTACTGGGTGTAAAGGGAGCGTAGACGGCAAGGCAAGTCTGAAGTGAAATGCGGGGGCTCAACCCCTGAACTGCTTTGGAAACTGTCAGGCTGGAGTGCAGGAGAGGTAAGTGGAATTCCTAGTGTAGCGGTGAAATGCGTAGATATTAGGAGGAACACCAGTGGCGAAGGCGGCTTACTGGACTGTAACTGACGTTGAGGCTCGAAAGCGTGGGGAGCAAACAGGATTAGATACCCTGG